>JAEUMZ010000064.1 GCA_016790765.1 Betaproteobacteria bacterium | reverse complement strand
GTAGC
Organism: Betaproteobacteria bacterium; assembly: GCA_016790765.1. Classification (GTDB taxonomy): domain Bacteria; phylum Pseudomonadota; class Gammaproteobacteria; order Burkholderiales; family Usitatibacteraceae; genus UKL13-2. Next base: position 14,410 of record JAEUMZ010000064.1, on the reverse strand, counting down.
TTCGTGGCCGAAATGTATCGATCGCGCGGTTTGAAGTTCGCAAGATCCGATTCACGGTAGTCGGTTCCCATCAAGGGGCCGACGAAATCGAAGTTCCGACCAATTCCCGGCGGGAAACGAAATTCTTGAGGCTCTTCAAGTTCGTTGGCGTGCACATAGGCTGTCAACCCGCCGCCCTTGGCACCAAGCCAAACCCAAATTGCAAGTTCCTCGACCGTTGCATCGTGCTCCTCCCGGAGTCGCTTCATTGCTTTTGGAAATGATACGAATTCCGCCCTCTCCCCAGCCTTCTGCTCCAAGACCGCATCGCCTACCGCAAGCTTTGCGTTTTCCCGGCGTTCCTTTTCGGCGAGTTTCTCTGCCTTTGCTTCCAATGCCCTCAACTCGCTTTCCAGTTTGGCGAGGCGCTTTTCCTTGGTCGCAAGGTCTGCAGCATCCCGGACACTTGCCGAATTCCATGTCGCAATCTGCTCTTCAATCTCCCGCTTTCGACAGTAGAAATCGAACCAAAACCTATGTGCCCCATCGAGGGCGGGATCGCTTTGAAGGTCCCGCTCGGCCGCCCATCGCTGGCGCTGGCCGGGTGTCAGCATTTCCCAAGTAAAGGGGAAAATCTCGCGAGAAACCTTGTCTCGGAGGGGCTTGGGCAAGTTTTCCAGCGGACTATCGAGCCACTGTGCAAGCTGCGGGGACAACGGCTGATAGGGCTCCGCACCTGCGTGGATCGCTTCGGCATTTGAGACCGCCCTTGCCAGCGGCGCCGGAAAGGGAATATCAGACACAGATTCGAGGATGTATTGCCCAAGCCAAAGCAGGAATCCGCCTGCACCGATGAACACCACTCCGTCGCGCTCAATTGTCCGTGGCGGCTCCACATTCGGAAATTGTTTGCGAACAGCTGCGACTAGCGTCCGCTCGGCCACACGCTGCTGATTGCTGCTAGCCGACAACACTGCGACCTGTTTCGATGCGTCAGAGATTGGCTCAAATCCTGCCCCAAGCTTGATGGCGTCTTCCAATCGCCACCAAATGCGCCCCGACTGAGTTACATGCAGGAATGAGTCAAATGCTGTCATGTACCAATTCTAGGGTAAGCCCATCTTCAAGCAATGCCCCGGATAGGCACTGAAATACGGCGGCGCGGATTTTGGCGTAGTCCTATACTTCCGGAATCATGACTTCGACCACAGTCGATGATCTGGAAGTTGCCGGAGAGGGGCTGGACGGCCAGGGCGCCGAGCGCGCGATTCTTGACCAACTCCTGTTGGAATCCCGGCTGTACACGCGAAGCGAGGATTACCTTGCCCTGATGGCATTCGTCGCAAGACTCAGGAATTTTGCACCGTTCAACGCAATGCTCCTGCACATCCAAAGGCCGGGGTTGACGTTCGCGGCCTCTTCAATCGACTGGAAGAACCGATTCGGGCGAACAATCAAGGAGGATGCGCGACCACTGGTGATCCTATGGCCCTTTGGTCCGGTGATGTTTGTCTATGACATCCTGGATACCGAAGGCGAGCCGCTGCCCGAGGGTGCGTTCCAGTTCCCTGCAACTGGGAGTATTTCGGACGATGCGCTATCAGCCTGCTATGCGGCTTGTCGAAAACGCAGAATTGCGATCTCTTTGGTAGACAAAGGCGACGCCAATGCTGGGCGAATTCGCGCTCGCCACGATGCGGATGGAAACCAAACCGGGTACGAAGTCGCAATCAATCGTAATCACGGTTCGGCAACCCAATTCGTTACGCTGCTGCACGAACTTGGGCACCTATTCTTGAGTCATTTGGGGAGCAACAAAACCCTAAAGATTCCCACGCGCCACGCATTGACCCACGAAGAGCGCGAATTCGAGGCGGAGTCCGTGGCTTACCTGTTGGCTCTGCGGCAGGGCATTCAGCCGTCCTCACATACCTACCTGGCCGGCATGGTCGGCCGAGACTTCACGCTCGATGGCTACGCGCTACACCCGATCTTGCGGGCGGCCGGTCAAATTGAAACGCTTTTGGGATTGGCGCATCCTCAATTCACGCACAGCCCCGCACCGACCAATGTAGACAAAGAATCCAAAGAAATCGTTAAGTCGAGAGCGTTCGTCCCAAATGATTGGTTGTCACTACCACCAGGTACCAAATTAGTAAGAATTACGTTACCGAACGGGACCATCATTGAATAGGATTGCGGCAATTGCACCTCTCGACAATGGGCGTCATGTTGAATTGAGGTTGAAACTTCCGATTGCGCGACGGCTGGCCACTGGACTTTTGTTCTTGCATGAATGCAGGGCGGCAGATTGAGGGCAATCATTCGACGTTGGGGGTATGGTTGGGGGTATCGATGAAAACCGAACCATTTGAAATCCTGTAAATATCATTATTTATCAATGGCTTTTTATCAATCAGTTCGATTCCGCCCGGCCCACCAGCAAAGGAAAGCGCCACCCAGTCTTATCGGGTGGCGTTTTTCATTGCGAGTTCGGGTGGAATCGAAACGACGGGACGCGGGGCGAAGGCGGGGTTGCGCGAAGCACCGCTTCGCGCCGCCTGAGCCGGTTTCGCCGACCGGCGAAACCGTGGGAGATTCCCGCCGGCTCCACCAGAATGAAAACAGCCACCAGCTTCATCGGTGGCTGTTTTCATTTTGATGAGGCGGAAAGCGGACACACGTCCGGCACGGTGCGCGCGGGAATTCGCGGCGCACTGCTCCCCTCCTGCGGACGAGCCTTGCGTGCCGGCGAGACCACCTCCCAGCGCTCAATCGGACTTCACCAGGCATCCAATGACAAACCCAAGCACCGGCGCGCCTCTCAGGCCCATACCGGCCCAATCGCCGCGCCGGATCTGGAGTTTCAGAATGAAACCTGCACGCCGGCCTTCAGCGCCCTCCCCGGCAACGGCGCCAGCCCACGGATGGTATCGATGGAACTGGCGTTGAAGGCGACCCGGTCGCCCAGGTTGTTCGCTTTGAGGAAGAACAGCGCCGCGTTGCCGCCGCTCGCCCATTTGTACGACAGTGCCGCGTGAAGCATGGTGTGGGAAGGGGTTGCGCCGAGAGCGTCGTCGGATGGAAAACGGTCCTGCCGCGCAGCGTGGTCAATTTCCAGACGCGCCATCCAGGGGCCACTGCTCCACACAGCGGCGCCGCGCACACGCAATGGCGCAATGCGCGGCAGCGGCTCGCCGTGCGTGAGGTCCTGTGCGCGCGTGATGTCGGTCTTGAGTTCGAGGTCGAGTGTGAACCGATCTTTGCCGCCAAGAATGCGCCAATCCAACTCAGCTTCGAAACCGGTCAGCCGCGCCTTCACGCCTTGATACGCGAATTCCGGCAGGATCTCCGCCACGCAGCTTGATTCCACGGAAGTCCCATCACCGCAATCGGTGACCCCTGCATGGCCCCCAGCATCGCGATCCACCCCGCTGCGGCGCAGCGCAATGAAATTGGCAAAGCGGTTGCTGAAGAGATTGAACTTCAATGCAGATTTGCCGTCTTCCGCGATCTTTCGCGTAAAGCCCAAGTCCAGTGCCGTGGCGCGTTCGCGTTGCAGGTTGCGATCACCCACCTCGTAAGCAGCGGTAGCCACGTGCGGGCCGTCAGCAAAGAGCTCATAGCACGCCGGGGCACGCTGACTCGTCGCGATGCTGGCGTTCCATGTCATCGTGGGCGAAAACTTCCATTGCGAACCAAAAGACGCGCTGACCCCATTGAAGGAGCGCCGGCCGGGCGCACCAAAGCGACCCACACCGCTTGCGCCCGCGCCCGCGGAATCGACATCGCTTTTTTCCAAGCGCGCGCCGGTGTTGAAGCGCCAAATGCCGCGCGTGAATTCTTCGTAGATGAACAAGGCGCGATTGCGGGTCTCCGATTTCGGCAAGAACGCCTCTTCGCCCAGCGCGGAAAATCCAAAGCTCTCCGCTTGAATGCCGATCACACCCTTGAACGGTCCCAGCGCACCGTGCTTTAACTCCAGGCGCAGGTCGCGCGCCGCACTATTGAAGACCGTCCCCACCTCGCTGCCCTCGAACTCCGTGTGCTCGTAACGCGTGCGGCCGGCTTTCAAGGTTGCGGCCTCCAGAAATCCGCGCGTGCGCCATTCCGCCTCCAAACCGGTGCGCCGATGTTTCATGTCGATGGTGACTTCGGCCTCGGCCACGGTGCCGTAGCGGTTGCGCGTATCGGTTTGCACCAAGCCCACGTATCCATCGGCAACGTGTAGCGTGCCGCCCAGTGCGCCACCCCTCGATTCACTGGCTGAATTGACCACCTTGCTGCCCACGCCTGCATCGGTGGGCACGGCGTAGTCGCCCGTACTGCGGCTGAAGGCATCGGCATGCAACGCAATACTTCCGTTGCCTGCATCCAGCAATGCAGAGGCACCCTTCTCGCGCTCTGCGCCGCCAAAACGCATTTCAATCGCCCCGCCGAAACCGGACATCGGCTCACGCGCGATGCGGCTGTCGATCACGTTGACCACGCCACCAATGGCGCTGCCGCCGTAGAGCAAAGCCGCCGGGCCGCGCAGCACTTCAATGCGCTCGATGGCCAGAGGATCGATGGACGGGTTGTGATCGAAGCTCACGGTGGAGGCATCGAAACTGGCGCTGGAATTGCTGAGCACGCGAATGCGATCACCATCGAGCCCGCGAACGATCGGCCGCGCCGCGTTGGGCCCGAAAAACGTGCTGGCCACGCCGGCCACGCTGTTGAGTGTTTCTCCCAACGTGGTGCCGCGTTTGACGAGCAACTCCTCGTCCTTCATCACGGATACAGGCACCATCGTGTCCTTGTCCTTCAAGGGATTGCCGGTGATGACGATTTCCTCGAGTTTCTTTGGGCTTGTGGTGGCCGCGATGACATCGGGGTTCTGGGCCGGCGATGGGGACGAATGGAGTGAACTGCAAGCGACGGCAAGCACCGTCGCGCGGAATGCGGATGACATGGAATGACCTCATGGGATGACGATGCGCAGCGAGTGCGCCATGCAGCCGCGCCAAAGGCAGCGGCCGGCCGGGGGCGGGTCGTCAACCGCGCGGAGGGCCGCGCGCGAGGTGGAGGGAGGCGGAAAGGCGCGCGTAACGGGCGTCACGCGGAGGGGCAATCTTTTGGACCAGCACCGCATCGGTGCCGATGATCCCGAGGGGTTGCGGAGTGAGGGAGTCGGCGCCGAACACGGCATGCCAGGACTGGCAATCCTGCCCGGCCGGATGTCCGAACGGATCGCGGTCGGCCGCCTGCGCTGCATCCGTTGCCCAATCCTGCGGCGGCGCGACGGCCGCCGTGTCCGCGGTTTGTGCGCGTGCAATGCGTAGTTGCTGCATTGCGCCGGACGCGGAAGGCGCTCCGTGTGCCGCCTCTGCGTGAAATGCGCGATGCAGGGGCACCAGCAGCGCGGCAAACGCAACGGCCACGGCCAGCACCGCGGCGATGAGGCGGGCCGGCGAGAGAGGCGGCTTGTTCTCGATGCGATTCATGGGCGCCCCCATTTTACCGGCCACGCGCGCGCCATGCCGTGAAGTCCTGTGCCGGACAAAAGGCGCATGACAAAATGCCCCATGACTTCCATGCTTCCCCCGCCCGGCGCCCTCGAAGGCCTGACCGTCATCGAGTTCGCCGGCATCGGCCCCGGCCCCTTCGCAGGCATGATGCTGGCCGACCAGGGTGCGGACGTGATCGTGATCGAACGCCCGCCGGTGCAGCCGGACGCGCCACGCAATCCGATGAACCGCGGCAAGCGCTCCATCGTGCTCGACCTGAAAGCGCCCGCCGACCGCAGAATCGCTTGGCGGTTGCTGGAGCGCGCCGATGCGCTGGTCGAAGGCTATCGTCCCGGCGTGATGGAACGGCTGGGGTTCTCGCCCGCGGCCGTCGCGGCCCGCAATCCCAGGCTGGTCTATGGACGCATCACCGGTTGGGGGCAGTCCGGCCCGCTGGCGGCGGCAGCCGGGCACGACCTCAACTACGTTGCGTTGACGGGGGTCACGCATTTGGCGGCGCCGCCCGGATCACCGCCCACCTTGCCCGCGACCCTCATCGGCGACATGGGCGGCGGCGCCATGTTCCTGCTCTATGGCCTGATGTGTGCGATGTATTCGGCGCAACGCACCGGCCGCGGCCAAGTGGTGGATGCCGCCATGACCGATGGCGTGATCGCCCTTTCCGCCCTCACGCATGCCCTGCGAGCGCAGGGCCAGTGGCCGGACGATCCGGCGCGCAATCAGTTCCTGCATGGCGCGCCGTATTTCAACGTGTACGAATGTGCGGACGGGCGGTACATCACCTTCGGCGCGCTGGAGCGGCCGTTCTATGGCGAGATGCTCGCCCGATTGGGCCTCGCGCATGTCGACCCGGAGCGGCAACACGACACCGCGCAATGGCCTGCGCTCAAGGCACGCATTGCAGCGATCGTGAAATCGAAATCGCAACGCGAGTGGTGCGCGTTGCTCGAGGGCACCGATGCGTGCTTCGCACCCGTGCTGACGCCCGCCGAGGCGGTTGCGCATCCACACCACGTGGCGCGCGGCGCTTTCGCGCACGTGGACGGCCACGCCCAGGCGGCGCCTGCACCGCGGCTTTCCGCATCGCCGGCGCGCACGCCGGGCGCAGGCACGTGGCCGGGCGAACACGCTGCGCAGATTCGTGCCTGGCTGGGATGCTCCACCGAGGACAACACCGCCAAACCCCAGTAGGGACGCGGCATTCCACGCAAAAATGCCCGGAACGGCGCGTCAGTGCTTGACTTTTGTCGTGGGGCCCGGCTTGCGGAAGGAACTTGCCGTTGCCGCGCCCCGCCCGCTCAGGGCGGGCGGGACCGGCACCACGCCCAGTCCGCGCAAATAGCCATCCACCACCTTGCCCGCGTCACGATGAAGGTCGAGGTAGCGCGGGTCCAGCAGCCAGTTCACGATGATGCCGTCGATCATGGCGTGCAATCCGATCGCGGCATGGCGCGGGTTGACCGTCTTCGGCAATCGTCCGGTGGCCACTGCATGCCGGAACGCCTCCTGCATCTGCGCCACGCACTCGCCCCGGCATTCCAGATGCCGGTCGCGCAACGGCGCCATGTCGTCCACGTACTCGCACTTGTGGCTCATGATGTCGAACACGCGCTGCATCTGCGCATCCGCGGCCAGCGCCTTGAGCAGTGCAACGGCGCGATCGCGGATGGCTGCCAGGGGATCAGCCGGGTACTCCTCGCCGAAGCGCGCGGACACCTCTTCCATCGGCAGCGCCACGCGCTCCATCATGGCGTTGAACAGGTCGAGCTTGTTCTTGAAGTGCCAATAGATGGCGCCACGCGTCACACCGGCCGCCTGCGCGATCTCGGCCAGAGAAGTGCGCGACACGCCGCGCTCGTTGAACACGCGCTCGGCCGTGTCCAGCAGGCGATTGCGGGTTTCCTGCGCTTCTTCCTTGGTGCGGCGGACCACGATCTGTTCGGCTCGTTAGGGTGGGCGGTGGAGGGGACGGCGCACCCTCAGGCGCGCACGGGCAACACCTTCAGGTTACGCGCCCGGTGGGGTGACGGTTTTGACATGGCGCAAGGACCCCCTTTACATACATCCGTGAATGTATGTAGTATAGCGCTTCCCGCGCCAGGCCGCCATGTTTTCCTGCGCGCCGATTCGCAACAACCCAACTTCCCCCAGATTCCCTGCCGCCGGCGCACGCCGGCATCGGCATTCCACAAGGACTCCCGACCATGGCTTCCGACCCCCGTTCCCTCGTTCCCGGCCGCTTGCGCCTCCTGGCGCTCACCGTGCCGCTCGCGCTGCTGGCCGCCTGCGGCAAGGGGGCCGATGGGGGCGGATTCCACGGCATGCCGCCGGCGGCCGTCACCGTCGAGGCGGTGGCCGCGCGCGATGTGGCGGTCGAGCGCGAATATGTCGGCCAGACCGCCGGTTCGCGCGAAGTGGAAATCCGCGCCCGCGTGAATGGCATCGTCGAACGGCGGCTGTATGAGGAAGGCAGCGTGGTGCGCGCTGGCCAGCCCCTGTTCCGGCTCGACTCGGCGACCTATGCCGCTGCCGTGGCCCAGGCCGAGGCGGCGGTCGCCACCGCGGAGGCCAACCTCAAGTTCGCCGAGCGCGAGGCCGCGCGCATGAAACCGCTGCTGGAGGCCAAGGCGGTGAGCCAGAAGGAGTGGGACACCGCGGCCTCGGCGCTCGACATCGCGCGCGCGCAGGTCAAGCAGGCCGGCGCACAGCTCAACGCCGCGCGCGTGGACTTGGGCTACACGGATATTCGCGCGCCGATCTCGGGCGTGGTCGGCCGCGCGCTGAAGGTCGAAGGGGCCCTGGCGAACGCGGCGGGGGACAGCCTGCTCGCCACCCTGGCGCAGACCGACCCGCTGCATGTGCACTTCTCGATCGCCGAGTCCGAGCGCAGCGCGACGCAGGCGGAGATCGCCGCCGGCACGCTCAGGCTGCCGAAGACCGGTTACGTCGTGAAGTTGAGATCCTCCGACGGTCAACCGCTCAAGCCGGCCGGCCGCCTCGACTTCACCGACTACCGCGCCGATGCGCAGACCGGCGCCTATGCGGCGCGCGCGCTGGTGCCGAACGCCGAGGGCCTGCTCACGCCGGGCCAGTTCGTGCGCGTGGTGTTGACCGGCGCGACGCGCCCCGGCGCCATCGCCGTGCCGCAGCGTGCCGTGCTCGATGGCCCGATGGGCAAGTACGTCTATGTCGCCGGCAAGGACAAGGACGGCAAGCCGGTGGCGGAACAGCGGCCGGTGGTGCCCGGCGAATGGGTGACGCTGCCGGGCAAGGACGCCAACGGCTGGATCATCCGCTCGGGCCTGAAGGCCGGCGACCCGCTGATCATCGATGGCATGGCGCGCATCTTTGCCCCCGGCCAGCCGATCCAGCCGATGACCGCCGAGGAAGCGGCCAAGGCCGCCGCAACCCAGGGCGGGCCCGGCGCACTGCCAAAGCCCGGCGAGGGCAAGCCTGCGGACGGCAAGCCGGCCGAAGCGAAAAAGTAAGCCCGGGGGCCAAATTCCATGTTCTCGCGCTTCTTCATCGACCGGCCGATCTTCGCCTTCGTCATCTCGATCTTCATCGTCATCGCCGGTCTCGCGTCGCTGCGGGCATTGCCGGTTGCGCAGTACCCGGAAATTTCGCCGCCCGTTGTCCAGGTGATCGCGGTCTATCCCGGCGCCTCGGCACAGGTGGTGGAACAGACTGTCGCCGCGCCGATCGAGAACGCGCTGACCGGCCTCGAGGGCCTGATGTACATGTCCTCCACCTCGACCTCCTCGGGCATCGTCACCATCCAGGTCACGTTCGAGATCGGCACCGATGTGGACAAGGCCGCGCAACACATCAACAACCGCGTCAAGCAGGTGGAAGCCAAGCTGCCGCAGGAAGTGCGGCGCCAGGGCGTCACGGTGGAAAAGGGTTCCTCGGCGTTCCTGCAGGTGATCGCCTTCTATTCGCCCGGTGACCGCTTCAACGACCTGTTCATCTCCAACTACGTTACGCTCAACGTGCTGGACAGCCTCAAGCGCGTCCCGGGCACCACCAACGTGCAGATCTTCGGCGCAAAGGACTACGCCATGCGCATCTGGCTCCAGCCTGACCGCATGACGCAACTCCGGGTGACCGTCGACGACGTGGCGCGCGCGCTCAACGAGCAGAACGCGCAGTTCGCCGCCGGCAAGATCGGCCAGGCGCCCAATGGCGGCGGCCAGGACATGGTCTACACGGTGACCACCAAGGGACGTCTCACCTCGGCCGAGGAGTTCGAGAACATCATCGTGCGCGCCGGCACCGCCGGCGGCACGCTGCGCCTGAAGGACATTGCGCGCGTCGAGCTGGGCTCCAAAGACTATGACTTCATCGGCCGCATCAATGGCCAGCCCGCGACCCTGGTCGGCATCTTCCTGCAGCCGGGCGCCAACGCGCTGGAAGTGGCCGAGTCGGTCAAGAAGACGCTGGCTACCGCCAAGGCGCGCATGCCCGAGGGCCTCACCTACTCGATTCCCTACGACACCACGCGCTTCGTGGAAGTGTCGATCCGCGAGGTGCTGAAGACCCTGGCCGAGGCGATGGCGCTGGTATTCCTGGTGGTGTTCCTGTTCCTGCAGAACTGGCGCGCCACGCTCATCCCCTTCGCCGCCGTGCCGGTGTCGCTGATCGGCACCTTCGCCGGCCTGCAGCTGCTGGGCTACTCGATCAATACGCTGACCTTGTTCGGCATGGTGTTGTCGATCGGTATCGTGGTGGACGACGCCATCGTGGTGCTGGAGAACATCGAACGCATCATGCGCGAGGAAGCCCTGGGCGCGCGCGATGCCGCGGTGAAGGCGATGAAGGAAGTCACCGGGCCGGTGGTCGCCATCGTGCTGGTGCTGGTGTCGGTATTCGTGCCCATCGCCTTCCTCGGCGGCCTCACCGGCGAGCTCTATCGCCAGTTCGCGGTGACCATTTCCATCGCCGTGGTGATCTCCGGGCTGGTGGCGCTGACCATGACGCCGGCGCTGTGCGTGGTGCTGCTGAAGCAGGCACATCGCGGGCCAGGACGCTTTTTCACCTGGTTCAACGACTGGTTCCATCGCGTCACGCTGCGCTATACCGATGGCGTGCTGTGGATGATCAAGCGCGGCGCGCTGGGCGTGGCGCTGTTCGGCGGCATGGTGCTGCTGACGGCCGGCCTTTGGAAGGCCACGCCCGGTTCCCTGCTGCCGGACGAGGACCAGGGGTTCTACATCGCCGCCGTGTTCCTGCCTGACGGCGCTTCCTTGGACCGCACCGACAAAGTGGTGAAGGATGTCGTTGCTGCGATCAAATCCAACCCCAACAATGAGGACGTGGTCGCGTTCACGGGTTTCGACTTCCTCGGCGGCGGCTACCGCAACAGCGCGGCCACCATCTTCGTGACGCAGAAGCACTGGGACGAGCGCAGCGTGCCCGTGCAGGCGCTGGTCGGCGAGTTCTTCATGAAGACCGGCGGCATCAAGGAGGCCCTGGTGCTGGCCTTCGCGCCGCCGCCCATCTTCGGGCTGGGCAATACCGCGGGCTTTGAGGTGTTCCTGCAGAACAAGGGCGAAGGCGGCCCGGAAAAACTGGTGCAAAGCATGTACGGCATCATGGGCGCGGCGGGCCAGAGCAAGGTGCTGGCCGGCGTACAGACGCTGTGGCGGCCGTCCGCCCCGCAATTGCGCGTCGACGTGGACCGCGAGAAGGCCAAGGCGCTGGGCGTGCCGCTGGATTCCGCCTTCAACACCCTGGCCGCAACCCTGGGCACCTATTACGTCAACGACTTCAACAAGTACGGCCGTACCTGGCAGGTGCTGATGTCGGCCGACAGCATGCATCGCAAGCGCCCGGACGACATCGGCCGCATTTTCGTCAGGAGCGACCGCGGCGCCATGGTGCCGGTCTCGGCGTTTGCGCGCATCGAGTACTCGGCGGGCCCGGACACGCTGGACCGCTACAACAACCTGCCGGCCGTCAAGCTCATCGGCCAGGCGGCGCCGGGGTATTCCTCTGGCGAAGCGATCGCCGAATTCGAGAAGATCGCCAACCAAGTCCTGCCTGCCGACATGAGCTACGACTGGACCGGCTCCTCGTTCCAGGAAAAGCGCGTGTCCAGCGCCGCCGTGGTCGCACTGGTCCTGGCGGCGATCATGGCGTTCCTGATCCTCGCCGCGCAGTACGAGAAGTGGTCCCTGCCGTTCTCGGTGCTGCTGGCGATGCCGTTCGGCATCTTCGGCTCGCTCGCCGCCGTCTGGCTGGTCACGCACGTGGGGTACCTGTTCGGCAAAACCGGGTTGACCAACGACGTGTACTTCCAGATCGGGCTGGTGACCCTGCTCGGGTTGGCCGCCAAGAACGCCATCCTCATCGTCGAGTTCGCGGTGTACAAGTCGCAGGAGGGCCTGAGCGCGGCGGCGGCGGCGCTCGAGGCCGCGCGCCTGCGTTTCCGGCCGATCCTGATGACCTCGCTCGCCTTCATCCTCGGCGTGGCGCCGCTGGCATTCTCCTCCGGCGCAGGCGCCGGGGCGCGCCATTCGGTGGGCACCGGCGTGATGGGGGGCATGCTGGCGGCCACGTTCCTGGCGATCTTCTTCGTACCGCTGTTTTACAAGTTGATCGTCGAACGCCGATTGACCGAGCCGCGCAGTGCAGAGGAGTTGCGCGCCGAGGCACACCCACCCCACACGGACGGCCAGCATCGAGATCCGCCGTCCGCCGGCGATTCGTCGACGCCTGAGCAGCGATAGGAGCCCTGCCATGAACACGCGCATCCGGACCTCCCTGCTCCTCACCCTGCCCTGGCTGCTGGCCGCCTGCGCCATGGGGCCAGACTACGCGCGCCCTGCCCTGGATTTGCCGGAGCGCCTCGCGCCGACGCCACCGGCCGCCGAGTCTGCGCCTCCGACGCCCGCGCCGATCGAGTGGTGGAAACAATTCAACGATCCGGCGCTCGACACCTTGGTGGCCGAGGGGCTGGCCCGCAACCAGGATCTCGCCGCGGCGGCCACGCGCGTTGCCTCGGCGCGTGCGCAAGCCGGACTCGCGCTTGCCGACCGCCTGCCCTCGGTCTATGCGGCCGCTACGCGTGAGCGCAACCGCAATTCGGAGCTCGGCGGCAATTTCGGCCCGGGCCAGCCGGTGGAGTCGACGACGAACCGCGCGACGCTCAACGTGTCGTACGAACTCGACTTCTGGGGCCGTTATCGCCGCGCGGACGAAGCCGCGCGCGCCGACCTGACCGGCGCCGAGGCGGGGCGCGCCGCCGTGCGCAATGCGCTGGTCGCCGATTTGGTGCGGCACTACTTTGCGCTGACGGCGATCGATTCCCAACTCTCGGCAACCCGGCAGGCCATCTTGCGCGGCGAAGAAGCGTTGGTCATGCAGCGCAAACGCCACGAGGTGGGGGTCATTTCAGACTACGAGTTGGGCCAGCGCAGCGCCGAAGTCGACGCGGTGCGCGCGCAGTTGCCGCCGCTCGCCAGCCGTCGCGGCCAACTCGAGCGCTCGCTTGCCGTGTTGCTTGGCCGTTCGCCACGCGACGTGCTGGGCACGCCGCCGGCGCGCAACACCACCTACGCCGCGATTCCGCCGCTGGCGCCGCCCGGCGGGCTCGCGTCCGAACTGATGCTGCGCCGGCCCGATGTGATCGAGGCAGAGCAACGCCTGGCCGCCGCGCAGGCGCGCATCGGCGTGGCACGGGCGGCCTACTTTCCCACCATCAGCCTCACCGCGTTGATCGGCGGGGAAAGCAGCGACCTGGCGGACCTGTTCCAGGGCCCGGCGCGGGTCTGGAACTTCGCCGGACGCCTCACGCAACCGCTTTGGGGGGGCAGCCGGGTGACACGCTCGGTCGAATCCGCTATGGCACGCGGAGAGGAGGCTTTGGCGCAATATCGCCAGGCGGTGGCCAATGCCTTCCGTGAGGCGCGCGACGCCATTGAGGCCGAACAGGCTGCGCGCGAGGTGTTCGCGATCGAGCAGCGGCGCGTGACTTCGCTGGCCCGCACCTGGGAGCTGGCCAAGCTGCGCCATGCCAACGGCGCGGCCAGCCAGCTCGAAGTGATCGACGCGGAGCGTCAACTCTTGCTCGCCGAACTTGATCGCATCGAGTCCGAGCGTGCGCAGCGCGCGGCGATCGCAGACCTGTATCGCGCGCTGGGGCACTGAATCCGTTCGGCATTTCGCCGGCCCGACGCCGGCTGATCGCAGGCAATATCCGGCCAAAGAAAAAGCCGCTTGGCGATCACCAAGCGGCTTTCTGGATTTGGCTCCCCGAGCAGTTCTTACTGAGAACCAAAGGCGAGCGGCGGTTTGAGGTGCTGTTGCCGGAGACGCTGCGCCGGGCGGCCTAGGAGCCGCCATGAGCACGCCGAAATTCCCGCCAGAGTGCAACACCACGTCCGGGGCCTGTGGTCCGAACTCCTGGCCGATGCCGGCGCTGCCCGACAAGTTCCCGCCGTTCCCGTCTGGCTGCCTGGCCGGCGAAATCCTGGTCAATGGCGTTTGCCGGCACCCCGAGCTGGTGACGATAGCGCCGGAGCCGGTGCCCTGCCTGCTTGAGCCGATGAATGGATACGCCGACGTTTGGATGGCGTTCGCCTTTGTGATGGCCAAACTGGTGGCCTGCAGGTAGTTAGCACGGAAATTCACGCCGGCACAAACCGTGCCAACCGCGCGAAGCGGGCCGCAAATATATTTGCATGCGACCTGCAAAAAGTTGTTGACTTATTTTTATCAACGTGTAGAATGGTTTTCGTAGCGCAACGCTACACCCTTTGTCGGTTAGGGATTCAACCGGCAACGATGAAGGAGTTTCAAAATGGCAAACAGCAACAGCAACGCAGCACTGGTCTCCCCGAAGCACATCGACTACCTGCTGACGTATGCCAGCGAAAATGGCATGCACTTCCACCAGCTGGAGCATGACCGGATCAATC
>JAEUMZ010000030.1 GCA_016790765.1 Betaproteobacteria bacterium | reverse complement strand
GCGTTGTTTGCCGCCACTCCAAACGTTCGTTTTGAACGGAGAGCTTGGTAGGAACCGGGACACCGGTTTCTGCTGAACAGCAATTCGGTCCAACCATCGAAAGGAGTAGAACATGGCAACAGCCAAGAAAAAGCCGGCAGCAAAGAAAGCTGCAAAGAAGCCGGCAGCAAAGAAACCCGCCGCTAAAAAAGCGGTGAAGAAGCCCGCAGCAAAGAAACCCGCCGCCAAGAAGAAGCCGGCTGCGAAGAAGGCTGCGAAGAAACCTGCTGCGAAAAAGAAACCCGCAGCGAAGAAAGTAGCGAAGAAGAAGCCCGCTGCGAAGAAGAAGCCTGCTGCGAAGAAGAAGCCCGCAGCAAAGAAGAAGCCTGCAAAGAAGAAGGCTGCTGCGAAACCTGCCGCTGCCCCGATGGTCACCCCCGTGATCACGCCGCTCATCAAACCGATGGGCTAAAGGCCAGATCGATCCGTTTCGGGTGGTCCGGCAACAGCGGCCACCTGAAGCGGATCATTTCCCCCATGTTCCCCGCTTCGCCTGTTTCCGTCACGGTCGCCCAACGGCGCTCGAGTTCGCGGCCCCGCAACATTCCGCGCTCGCGCCACGAACGCCCCAAGCGTTAGGTGCGGTTCTCCATGGAGGCGCCGGCCGCAATTGCGGCTATCCGCGTTTCTGCCGGAATTGCTTCGCGAGGACCCAAAGTGCCGCGGCAGTCAGCGTGTACAGGATCGGGACCAAGACCAGCAAGTCATAGCGGACCATCGCCCGGCCCAGGTCCGTAGCCGCGACCTGCCACTCGTAGGCGTTGAAGATCATCCACAGCAAACCGGCAAACACCGCTGCCTCGCGGAAGAACGCCAGGCTGAAGGTCGCACCGCGGCTTCGATAGAGCCACACCTCGGCGGCGAGCAGGGCGGCGCCCAGGGCGAATCCGGCCTGCGGCCATGCGGCGATCAGTTTCGACGGCCCGAAGAACACCCAGCTGAGGATTTCCATGCGTCGGGCCCCTTTTCCTGGTTCAGCGTCCTATGCCCACCGCATTCACGGCAGTTGCGCGCGCTGCATGCGCTCAAGGATGATCTGCGTCTTTTTCGCCAGCCACGGTGCATTGCGGTTGCGATCGTAGAACCGCGGCCGCGGCACCATGGCCGCGAGACGCGCCGATTGTTCGGCCGAGAGTCGTGATGCCGAGGTGCCGAAGTAGTGCTGCGATGCCGCCTCGGCGCCGAACACCCCCTCGCCCCACTCGATGACATTGAGGTAGATCTCGAGGATGCGCCGCTTGTCCATGATGCCCTCCAGCATGACCGTGATGATCGCTTCTTGGCCTTTGCGGACGAAACTGCGATCGCCGGACAGAAACAGGTTCTTGGCCAGCTGCTGGCTGATGGTGGAACCACCGGCCACGACTTTGCCTTTCTTTTCGTTCTTTTCCAACGCCTTCTGGATGCCTTCCCAATCGAACCCCTCGTGGTCGGCGAACTTGTCGTCCTCGGCGACCAGGATGGCGCGCTTGAGGTGAACCGAAATCGAAGCGTACGGTACCCATTGGTGCTTGAGCTTTGCGTCGGGCTTCTTGTCGCGCAGCGCGGCCAGGCGCGCACTCATGAAGGCCGTGCTGGCCGGATTGTGGTCGACCCACCACCAGAGCCGCAACGCCACGTATCCTTGGTAGGCCAGGAACAGGCCGGCCACGACCGCCGCCGCGATGGCCAGCCACCGCAACGCGGCGCGCATCATGCCGTGAGCGCCCTGCGCAACGCCAGGATGACCGGCGCCGTCGCGGGCCGCACGCCATGCCAACCGAAGAACGCCTCGGCCGCCTGCTCGACGAGCATGCCCAGCCCGTCTGCGACGCGCACACCACGCGCAGCCGCTTGGCGCATGAATCCCGTGGGCTGTGCGCCGTACATCATGTCGTAGGCAAGCGACTTGCCATGGAAGCACGCCGCCGGAACCGGCAGTGCCGATCCCTGCAGGCTCGCGGAGGTTGCGTTGATGATGAGGTCGAAGGCGCGCTCACCCGCCTGCCCGATCGGCATGGCGTGGACGCGCGCATCCCCCAGCGCCGCCAATGCCATCGCGCGCTCCTGCGTGCGGTTGGCGATCACCACCCCCGCCGGATTCGCATCAAGCAGCGGCTGCAAGACGCCGCGTGCCGCGCCGCCGGCACCGAGCAGCAGGATGTGGCAGCCGGCAATGGTCTTGCCGAGGTTTTCGGCCAGGTCGCGCAGCAGGCCGGCGCCGTCGGTGTTGTCCGCCTCGATGCGCTGGCCGTCGATCGTCAACGTGTTGGCCGCGCCCGCGCGCAGCGCGCGCGGCGTGGCGTTCGATGCGACCCGCAAGGCGTCTTCCTTGAACGGCAGGGTGACATTGACACCGCGAAAACCGCGCGCGCGCAAATGATGGACGCAATCGGCAAAGCCATCCGCTTGGGCCTCGATGCGTTCATAGGTCAGATCGATGCCGGCCTGCTCTGCAAACATCGCGTGGATCTCCGGAGATCGCGAATGCGCAATCGGGCGGCCGATGACGGCAAAACGAGCGGATTGGGCAGGCATGGGTGTGGGGTCGGCGGACGGGCGCGGGCAACGTGTCGACATCGGAACGCGACAGCCCTCTATATTATGGTGTGGGTTTAGAATCAACGATTGCCCCATTGTGGTGCACCAAGTTCATCAGCGCACAAAAATGGTGCCAGCAATCGCCCATTCAGCCTTTAGTCACTTTAGAATCAATTAGTTAGGGCTTGCCCCGGCGTGGCATGGTTCCTGCTGTACCCACGATTCCAAATATCCACCCGACCTTCCAGGAGAATCGCATGTCCGTTCCAAACGTGATGAAGTTGGTCAAGGAGAACGAAGTCAAGTTTGTCGACTTCCGCTTCACCGACACCAAGGGCAAGGAGCAGCACGTCTCGGTGCCCGTCAAGGCTTTCAGCGAAGACAAGTTCACCGAGGGCCATGCCTTTGACGGCTCCTCGATCGCCGGCTGGAAGGGCATCGAGGCCTCCGACATGTTGCTGATGCCGGATGCCACCACGGCGTTCATCGACCCGTTCTTTGACGAGCCCACGCTGGTACTGACCTGCGACGTCATCGAGCCCTCCACCGGCAAGGGCTATGACCGCGATCCGCGCTCGCTCGCCAAGCGCGCCGAGGCGTACCTGAAATCGAGCGGCATCGGCGACACGGCGTACTTCGGGCCCGAACCCGAGTTCTTCGTGTTCGACTCGGTGGAATGGAACGTCGACATGTCCGGCAGCGCCTGCAAGGTGTTCTCCGAGGCGGCCGCATGGTCCTCCGGGGAAAAGTTCGAAGGCGGCAACCTGGGGCATCGCCCGGCCGTCAAGGGCGGTTACTTCCCGGTGCCGCCGGTCGATCAACTGCAGGACATCCGCTCGGCGATGGTGCTGGCGCTGGAGGACATCGGTGTCGAGGTGGAAGTCCATCACCACGAAGTGGCCACCGCGGGGCAGTGTGAAATCGGCACCAAGTTCGCCCCGCTGGTGCAGCGCGCGGATTGGTTGCAGCGCTTGAAATACGTGGTGTTGAACGTCGCGCACAGCTACGGCAAGACCGCCACCTTCATGCCCAAGCCGATCGTCGGCGACAACGGCTCCGGCATGCACGTGCACCAGTCGGTGTGGAAGGACGGCAAGAACCTGTTTGCCGGCAACGGCTATGCCGGCCTGTCCGATTTCGCGCTGTATTACATCGGCGGCATCATCAAGCATGCGCGCGCCTTGAACGCCATCACCAACTCGACCACCAATTCCTACAAGCGCCTGGTGCCGGGCTTCGAGGCGCCGGTGAAACTGGCTTACTCGGCGCGCAACCGCTCGGCGTCGATCCGCGTGCCGTATGTGCAATCGGACAAGGCGCGCCGCATCGAAGTGCGCTTCCCGGATCCGCTGTCGAACCCGTACCTCGCGTTCACCGCGATGATGATGGCGGGCCTCGATGGCGTGCAGAACAAGATCCATCCCGGCGACCCGGCCGACAAGAATCTCTACGACCTGCCGCCGGAAGAGGATGCCAAGATCCCGACCGTGTGTTCCTCGCTCGACCAGGCGCTGGAATACCTGGACAAGGATCGCGAGTTCCTCACGCGCGGCGGCGTGTTCAGCAACGAAATGATCGACGCCTACATCGAGCTCAAGATGGCCGACGTCACGCGCTTCCGCATGACGACGCACCCGGTCGAGTACGACATGTATTACTCCGCCTGATCCTCGCTGCATGGCAGTCGACCCTGGGCGGCGCCCCCGGCGCCGCCCTTTTTATTTTGGCAAACCGGGGCAATAGGACCGCCCGACGGGGCAGAACAATCCGTGGCCTGCGGCGAGAAAACTACCTATGGTGTTCGGGACCTCCATGCAATACAACTCATTGAGTTGAAAAAGAATTTCCTGCGCCGTATGCTGTTTGACCCTGCTTCTCCCGTGTGCGATCGCTTCCCGGAGCCGCCGTTTTGCCATGCATCGAGCGCTGATCCCGTGGATTGGAATTGCCGTGTGCGCTGCTGCGCACGCGCAGTCCGGCGCGCCCGCGGCCGGCGGCACGATCATCTACAAGCATGTCGATGAAAACGGCCGGGTGACCTACGCGAACTCGCCGATCAAGGGCGGCGTGCGCGTCGAGCTGGAACCCATCACGGTCATCCCCTCCACACCGACAGGCTCGCTGGGACAGTCCGCGTCCCCGCCCACGGCGGCACCGGCCGCATTACCAGTGCCGGTGGCGCCGATCCCTCGCGAGTCGCAACCGGCATCACCTGCTGCGGCCCTGGCCGTACCGGTCGCGCGCGTGGTGTCTTCGGGCTACCGCGCGCCCAATGAACGCATCGCGGTCAAGGCGCAGCCGGTCGAGGCCGACGATACGCCACGCCCGTTGGCGAAGCGCCCGGTCGCCGCGCTCGCCCCTGCAGTCGTCGCGCCTGCGCAGGCCTCCTACGCGCCCGCGTCGGCGCCGGCATCCGACCCGGCACCGGCCGCGCTGGACGCCCCAGCCAAGCCGCTGCTGATGACGGCCTCGCTGTCCCCGGAGGCGGCGCAACGCCTCAGTGAGCAACGGCGCGCGGAAACGCGCAAGCGTCTGCTGGAGGGAGAGGTGCAGACCGAAGAGCAACTGCTGTCGCAGGCGCGCCAGGCGCTTGCTGAAGAGCGGCGCCACACACAGGGCATACGCGCCCTGCGCGCGACCTTTGCGGCCAGCAGCGAAGCCGGCGTCCAGACCCCCACCAAGGAGCAGCGCGAGCACATCGAGCGCCACTTCGAGCGCGTGCGCAACCTGCAGGACCAGATCGCGATGCACGAAACCCATTTGAAGGACCTCAAGGATCAGCTGGCGGCGCGCAAATAGTTCGTCTCCTTTCGATCGGGATGCCGATCGAACTTTGACGCCGGAAGCCCAACCGCTTCCGGCGTTTTTTTTGGTCGGCCCTGGCTTGATGCACGCTGGGGTCGCCGTGCGCACCAAATTGGTGCAACATGTCGAGGATTCACAGCCCGAATGCGCGGTTTTCCCTCTGGCAACTCGCCCATCGCGCCTTGGCTCAGGAATTGCTAACAGGAGTCGCGCCATCCGCATGCCCAGACCCGTCTTGATGACCCCACCCCTTCCCGCCTATGCCGGCCTCGAGTTGATATCCGCGGCCGTCCTGGTTGCGGACGCGCGCCGCACCCTGGTGTTCATGAACACCGCGGCCGAGGACCTGTTCGCGGTCAGTTGCAAGAGCGTGGCGGGCCAGGCCCTCCAGCGCCTGCTGCCCGCATCGCCAGCCGGCAACCAGGCGTTGTTCCAACTGCTGGCGACCGCGGTTACGGAAGACAAAACCGTCAGCGGCAGCGAGCTGCAGCTCGAAACCGCAGCGGGCGGCCACCTGCATTGTGCGGTGGCGGTCTCGCCGCTCGACGATGGCCGCGTCGTCATCGAGCTGGCCGCGCGCGACCAGGCGTGGCGCATTGCCCGCGAGGAGCGCATCCTCGAGCGCCAGGAACTCAACCGCGAACTGCTCCGGAACCTGGCCCACGAGATCAAGAACCCGCTGGGCGGGATCCGCGGTGCGGCGCAATTGCTGGCGCGCGAACTGGCCAGCGTGCCCTCGGACGCGAGCCTGCAGGAGTACACCGACGTGATCGTCAAGGAGGCCGATCGCCTGCAGGCGCTCATGGACCGCCTGCTGACACCGCATCGGCGCCTCAAATTCGAGCGCATCAACGTCCATGAGGTGGTCGAGCGCGTGCGCACGCTGCTGCTGGCGGAATTCCCGAGCGGCCTCAACGTCCTGCGCGACTACGATGCCAGCCTGCCCGACTTCATCGCCGACCGCGAGACCCTGATCCAGGCCATTCTCAACATCGCGCGCAATGCCGCGCAGGCCCTGGCCGGGCACGGCCAGATCCGCCTCATCACGCGCATCGCGCGCCAGGTGACCCTGGCCAAGCGCCGCTACCGCCATGCCATCGTCGTGCAGGTCGTCGACAACGGCCCGGGCGTGCCGCCGGACTTGGCCGGCAAGATCTTTTTCCCGCTGGTCACCGGCCGCGCCGGCGGCACCGGGCTCGGATTGTCGCTCGCCCAGCAGCTGGTAAACCAGCACCAGGGCCTCATCGAGTTCGAGTCCGAGCCGGGACGCACGTGCTTCACCGTGGTGCTGCCGATGCGCGAGATGGACGCCATCGCGCAGGCGCCCGCCCCCAGCGACGCGCAGTTGCGCGCATTTCACTGACGTTTCCCGAGGCCCGCCCCATGCGACCGGTCTGGATCATCGACGACGACCAATCGATCCGCTGGGTGATCGAGAAGGCGCTGGCGCGCGAGGGCATCGATTACGAATCCTTCAGCTCCGCCCAGGCCGGCCTCGACGCCCTGCACAAGGGCGGCGGCGGCCGCGAGCCGCAGGTGGTGATCTCCGACATCCGCATGCCGGGCGTGTCGGGCATCGACTTCATGCAGCAGCTGAAATCGCGCATTCCGGCCACGCCGGTCATCATCATGACCGCCTACTCGGACCTGGACAGCGCGGTGGCCGCGTTCCAGGGCGGCGCCTTCGAGTACCTGCCCAAGCCGTTCGACATCGATCACGCCATCGCGCTCATTCGCCGCGCGCTCACCGAGTCGCAGGCGGCACCGGGGCGAGCCGATGCGCCCCCCGACCAGGCGGAAATCCTCGGCTCGGCGCCCTCCATGCACGAGGTGTTCCGCGCCATCGGCCGCCTCTCGCACTCGCACGCCACCGTGCTGATCAACGGCGAATCGGGCACCGGCAAGGAACTGGTGGCGCGCGCGCTGCACCGCCACAGCCCGCGCAAGGCGGCGCCGTTCGTGGCCATCAACACCGCCGCCATTCCCAAGGACCTGCTGGAGAGCGAGCTGTTCGGCCACGAGCGCGGCGCGTTCACCGGCGCGCAGGCGCTGCGGCGCGGCCGCTTCGAGCAGGCCGAGGGCGGCACGCTGTTCCTCGACGAGATCGGCGACATGCCGGCCGACCTGCAGACGCGCTTGCTGCGCGTGCTGTCGGATGGTCAGTTCTACCGCATCGGCGGCCACACCCCGCTGACCGCCAACGTGCGCGTCATCGCCGCCACGCATCAGGACCTCGACAAGCGCGTCGAGCTCGGGCTGTTCCGCGAAGACCTGTACCACCGCCTGAATGTGATCCGCCTCAAGCTGCCGCCGCTGCGCGAGCGGCGCGAGGACATCCCGCTGCTGGTCAAGCATTTCCTGGCCAAGAGCGCACACGAACTCGATGTCGAGCCCAAGCGATTGTCCGACGCCGCCCTGGCGTTCCTGTCGCGGCAGGCGTTTCCGGGCAACGTCCGGCAACTGGAGAACCTCTGCCATTGGGTCAACGTCATGGCCCCGGCGCAGGTGGTCGAGGTGCCCGACCTGCCGGCCGACATCCGCGGCAGCGTTGCTGCAACAGGCGTGCCCGGCCAGGGATCCGACTGGCGGACTGCGCTCGAGCGCGAGGTGCAGGGCGCACTCGCGCGTGGCGAGGCCTCGGTGTACGACAAGTTCAACCGCGCATTCGAATCCGCGCTCATCACCACGGCGCTCGAGCACACCGGCGGCAAACGCATCGAGGCCGCGACCCTGCTGGGCATCGGCCGCAACACCTTGACGCGCAAGGTGCAGGAGTTGGGGCTCGACCCCGACTGAACCTGGAGCGTCACGCGCCAAACTCTAGCACTGGCGCGGCGTGTGGGCCGCTTTGTGCCGGAACCGCCCGACCGGCGCAGGGTTTGCCGTCACGCTGCCTATAATGCGCCTTCCCCTCAAAGGACGGCACGATGAGCGCACGCGACTGGGCCCTGCACGCGATCCAGAAAATCGAGGCCGACTTCAACCGGTCGGCTGACACGCACCTGATTCCGCTCGCGCTGCCCGCGTATCCGGACGTCGCGCTGTACCTGAAGGACGAGTCGACGCACCCGACCGGAAGCCTCAAGCATCGCCTCGCGCGGTCGCTGTTCCTTTACGCGCTGTGCAACGGCTGGCTCGACCGCGACAGCACGGTCGTGGAGGCCTCGTCGGGTTCCACCGCGGTGTCGGAAGCGTATTTCGCGCGGCTGCTGGGCCTGCCGTTCATCGCCGTCATGCCGCGCTCGACCTCGCCGGAGAAAATCGACGCCATCCGCTTCTACGGCGGCCTGTGCCACCTGGTCGACGACCCGTTGCAGGTGGTGCCCGAGTCGCAGCGCCTGGCGCGCGAAAAGCACGGCCACTTCATGGACCAGTTCACCTATGCCGAGCGCGCCACCGACTGGCGCAGCAACAACAACATCGCCGAGTCGCTGTTCCGGCAGATGGCGCTCGAATCGCATCCGCTGCCGGCATGGGTGGTGTGCAACTGCGGCACCGGCGGCACGGCCGCCACCATCGGGCGCTATGTCCGCTATCGCGCCCTGCCTTCGCGTGTACTGGCCACCGACCCGGAGAACTCGGTGTTCCACGACGCGTGGACCACGGGCGACACCACGCTCACGCTCGAGCGCGCCTCGCGCATCGAGGGCATCGGGCGGCCGCGCGTGGAACGCTCCTTCGTGCCCGGGGTGATCGACCGCATGCTGAAGGTGCCCGATGCGTTGTCGATCGGCGCGATTTATTACCTCGAGCGCGTCCTCGGGCGCCGCTGCGGCGGCTCCACGGGCACCAACCTGATCGGCGCGCTGACCCTGGCCGGCGAAATGCACGCGCGCAAAGAGTCCGGCTCGATCGCCCTGATCCTGTGCGACGGCGGTGAGCGCTATCGCGGGACGTACTACGATTCAGCTTGGCTCGCGTCGCAGGGCTTCGACTTGCCGCGCGCCTTGGCCGCGGTGACCGCGGCAGCCGAGCGCGGCACGGCACTCACCACCGCTTGAGCGGCTAGAAGCGAAAACCGATCTTGCTCGACACGGTGGTCGTTTCGCCCGACTTCTCGGCCTCGGCGGTGAAGGTTGCGAACGCGAGCTTGGCGTCGAAGCCGACGAAGGTGCGCGTGCGGTTCACGCTCACCGACGCGAGCGAACTGCCGTTGGCCGAGGATTCGCTGCGCACCGTGCCCACGCCGATGTACGGCGTGAGCACCGGCAGCGGCTTGGCCGCGATCAGGTCGGCGCCGATGCTGCGCGCGGTGACCTGGTCCTGGCCGAACTCGCGATTGGCCGTGACGCGCGCGGCCAGGCCGGGCAGGACCAGCGTCGGTTCGACCACCTGGTAGCGCACCAGGGCGCCTGCGGTGGTCAGGCCGGTACTGCCCACGGTGCCGATCGAGGCGCCGATGTCGACGCCGGCTGCGAGGCCCTTGTGGATTGTCAGGCGCGGCGAAAACACTTCCGTGGTGCCGCCGCCGGCGCGCTTCCACACGTCGCCGTTGCCCACGCGCGTGACGCTCGCCTCGACGCCCACGTCAAAGCCCAGCAGGTTCAAGGACACGCCGGGGGACAACGCGCGCAGCGCCGTGACCGAGGCGATGTCCTTGGCCAATTCGCGGAACGCGTCCTGCGACAGGCGCCGCACGTCGTCGAAGCCGCCGGCGTGGGCGAGAGACACCGTGGTGGCACAGAGAAGGGCAATCAGGGTTCTGTTCATTGGGTATAGAGTTTTTCCGGAACCGGATGCAGGTGCAGCGTCCTGCCCGCGCGCATCACCTGGCCGGGTACCTCATGGCCGACGATGGCCGGCAACTTCACCGCCGCCGCCAGGAGTTTGTCCAGCTCCACGCCGGTGTCATAGCCCATGTCCTCGAGCATGTTGACCATGTCCTCGGTGCAGATGTTGCCGGTGGCGCCGGGCGCGAACGGGCAGCCGCCCAGTCCGCCCAGCGAGCCGTCGTAACGCACGATGCCGGCCTCGATGCCCGCCACCACGTTGGCCAGGCCCATGCCACGCGTGTTGTGGAAATGCAGGGTGAATTCGATGCCCGGCAGGCGCCGCACGGCTTCGGCGGCGATGCGCTTGACCTGCGCCGGATTGCCCATGCCGGTGGTGTCGGCCAGCGTCACGCCGTCGAAGCCCAGGGCCGCATAGCGCTCGGCGAAGGCCATCACGCGCTGTTCGGCCACGTGGCCCTCGAACGGGCAACCGAAGGTGGTGGACAGCGTGCCGTTCATGCGGATGCCGGCCGCCTTGGCGATGCCGATCATCACGGCAAAGTCGGCAAACGATTCCTCGCAGGTGCGGTTGATGTTGGCGCGGTTGTGCGTTTCCGACACCGACATCACCACGTTGATCTCGTCGATTGTCCCGCGCGCGCGATGCGCCTCCACCGCGCGCTCCATGCCCTTGAGGTTGGGCACCAGCACGGTGTAGGCCACGCCCGGCACGCGCTGGATGTGGGCGAGCACCTCCGCCGCATCCGCCATGTTGGGCACCAGCTTCGGGTGCACGAAGGACGTCACTTCGACCTTTGCCAGACCCGTCTGCGACAGCATGTCGATCAGCGCCACCTTGGTCTCCGTGGCGATGACGTTCTTCTCGATCTGGAAACCGTCGCGCACGGCGACGTCGTTGATGTAGATGCGCGGTTTCATGCTCAGATTATGCCGCGAGTGCGCAAATCGGCCTGCATCGCACGATCGATCCCCAACCCGCCCAGCACTTCGGCCGTGTGCTCGCCCAGGCGCGGCCCGATCCAGCGCGTGCCGCCGGGGGTCTTCGACAGCTTCGGCACCACGCCGGGCAGCCAGACTTCGTCGTGCTCGCCCAGGCGGTGTTTCTCGATCATCCCGCGCGCCTGGTACTGCAGGTCCGCCACGATGTCGCGGATCGAATAGATGCGCCCGGCGGGCACGTCGGCACCCTCGAGCACCGCGAGCACGTGCTCGATCGAGTGCGCGCCGGTCCACGCGCCGATGGCGGCATCGAGCTCGCCGGTGCGCGCCACGCGCCCCGCGTTGTCCGCCAGGGCCGCGTCGCCGGCCAGGTCGTGGCGGCCGATGGCCGTCATCATGCGCTTGAAGATCGCGTCGCCGTTGGCGCCGATGACCACGAACTGGCCGTCGCCGCACAGGTAGGTGTTGGAGGGCACGATGCCCGGCAGGCTTGCGCCACTGCGCTCGCGCACGAAGCCGGTCATGCCGAACTCGGGCAGCATCGATTCCATCATCGAGAACACCGCCTCGTACAGCGCCACGTCGACGACCTGTCCGCGGCCGGTGGCATGGCGATGATGCAGCGCCATCAACGCCCCCATGGCGCCGTACATCGCGGCCAGCGAATCGCCGATCGAGATGCCCACGCGCACCGGCGCACGGTCCGGATACCCGGTGACGTAGCGCATGCCGCCCATCGATTCGCCGATCGCGCCGAAGCCGACGCGGTCCTTGTACGGCCCGGTCTGGCCATAGCCGGACAGCCGCACCAGGATCAGCCGCGGATTCGCCGCCGACAGCGTCGCGTAGTCGAGGCCCCATTTCTCCAGTGTGCCGGGACGGAAGTTCTCCACCACGATGTCCGCCCCCTCGATCAGGCGGCGGGCGATGTCCTGTCCCTCCTTCTGGCGCAGGTTGAGCGTCACCGATTTCTTGTTGCGCGCCTGGGCGTACCACCACAGCGAGGTGCCCTCGTGCAGCTTGCGCCATTTGCGCAGCGGGTCACCCTCGCCGGGCGTTTCGAGCTTGATCACCTCGGCGCCGAATTCGGCCAGCAGGCGGCCGCAGAACGGGCCGGCGATCAGCGTGCCCATCTCGATGACCTTGAGGCCGGACAGGGGCATGGTCGGGGTCATGGCATCGCACCGTTCAAAGTCGCGTCGGGCCATCGTAGCACGCGGCCCGCCGCAGCCTTCAGCGAAACTTCCACGCCCGGCGTGCGTGCAGCAGTTCGCCCAGCGCCTTGCGTTCCTTGGGTTGCCAGTGCCGCGTGCAGCCCTCGGCCTTGCGCGCGTCCGACCAGCAGCCGGGATTGGCGCGCGCGGCCGAATCGAACCAGTGCTGCGCGGTGTCGTGCGCACCCATCTGCCAATACGTCACTGCCAGCGTCTGCGGGAGCCATGACTCGGCCGCGGCGGCGTCGAGGTCGCGCGCGCGACCGAAGTGCGCCAGCGCGCAGCCCGGGTCGCCCAAGTTGAACATCGACCAGCCGTAGCTCCAGTGGATGCGTTCGGTGCGCCAGGTGGCATCGGTGCGATTCAAGGCACGCGCGTACAGGCGCATGACGGTGGCGCGGTCGCCCTCGAGCGACTTCTGCCACGCGCGCTCGATGAGCGCGTCGGCAGGGTCGGTTGGCGCACGCACCGTCACGCGCTCGAGCGGTTGCGCGGCCCCCTGCGCCGCACTGGCCGCTTGCGGCGCCTCGAATTGCACGCACGCCGGCGTCAGCGGCGGCAGGTCGGGCAGCGCGATCCGCTCGTCAGGCGCCGTCACGCACGCCTGAAGCAGGAGCGCGGAGGACAACAGCAGCAACCGCCAGGGCCGCAGCGTCCCGGCGCCGGCGTGAATCGGGGAGGAATGGACTGGGCCGGACGGCATGGGCGGACAGGACCGGTGTCGGTTCGTGGAAGGGGCGTTGCCAAGGACGAGGGGGCCGGCGTGTGCCGCACCCATCGCGCAGACCCGGCACGCCGGCCCGACTTGCGCGATCATGCGCGAGTTTGCCTTCCATGCCGAGTCCAGCACCATGTGGCCTGATTCCCTCGCCCGTCTTTGCACGGCCAAGTTTCACATGTTCGTTCCCTGCGTTGGAACGGTCAGCAACCCCGCTTCGCGTCCCGGGACGCAAAGGCGGCGGCCATGAACCTCGTCTGGATACCCGCGACTGCGGACGCCCGCAGCCGCACCGGCTGGGCCCTCCTGCGCCTTACGCTGGCCGGGCTGATCGCCGCGCACGGCTGGGCGCGCTGGATCGGTGGCGGCGTGGTGCCGTTCGGCGGCTGGCTCGACGGCCAAGGCATTCCGTTCGGCTTGCAGGTGGCGATCGCCGTCACCGCACTCGAGATCATCGGCACCGTGATGCTGGCCGCGCGGCGCTGGGTGTGGCCGCTCTGCCTAGCCTACGCCGCGGTGTATTTCACCGGCATCCTCATGGTGCATGCCAAGGCCGGCTGGTTCGTCGTCGGCCTGGGCCGCAACGGTGCCGAGTACAGCGTGCTGTTGATCGTGGCGCTGCTCTGCGTGGGCCTGCAGGAGGCGCGCCGCGCGTGAATGTCAGGCGGACGGCGGGAACTTGCGGTACCAGAATCCGTAGGCCCAGCACGCCGCGCAGAACGAGATTGCCCACTCGAGGGTCGAAAACACCAGCAGCACCAGGCAGGGGATCTTCCACAGCGCGCTCCCGGCCAGGTACAGCATCAGCCCGGCGATGCTGGCCACGAACAGGATCTTGTTGGCGAACATCTTGGCGCCCGCATTCTCCTTCCGGCCGGCCCATCCGCGTGCCTCGAACAGACGCACCCAGACCCGGTGCATCGGCTCGCGGTAGTGCCCGAAGAATCCGCGCACCAGCGCCTGCGCGGCCAACGGCGCGAAAAACCACGGCGTCGCGAAATACGCCAGCAGGCACAGCACGAAAGTCAGGAACGCTTCCCAACGCGTGACATGGGACCAGACCTGCGGGACGTCGAAGCGCAGCATGTTCGGAAACTCCGGTTCCGGCCGTGGCCGGGATGTGCGGAACTTTACGCCACGCGGCGGAAAACCCGTTGCGGGACATCAAGCCACGCGCATTGAACATTGTCCACCAAACTCAAGCACCGGTGCGGTGTTCGGCGGCTTTTTGGCCGGATTGCCGCGCCGGTGCTTGGGTTTACCCCTTGATACGCCGCACGCGGTGCGCCGGCAGCGAGACCGTGAACGTCGATCCCTGGCCCACCACGCTGGCGATGTGGAGTTCCCCGCCGTGGCGCTGCACCACGTGCTTGACGATGGCCAGCCCGAGGCCGGTGCCGCCGGTGTCGCGCGAACGGCTCTTGTCCACGCGGTAAAAGCGCTCGGTGAGGCGCGCCAGGTGCTCGGCGGGGATGCCCGGGCCGGAGTCGGTGACCTTGAACACCGCACGGCCGTTGTCGAGCAGCGCCAGGCTGACCTCGATGGTGCCGCCGGCCGGCGTGTAGCGCACCGCGTTCTGCGCCAGGTTGGCGAACGCGCTGTGCAACTCGCTGGCGCTGCCGAGCAACTCGATGGCCGGCGCGGGCGCAAAGTGGATGTGCTGCGGTGGCCCCGCCGCGCCCACCAGGCGCGACAACGCCTCGGTGTCCGGCTGGATGCGCTCCAGCAGCGTGGACGCGGCAATGGCCTCTTCCACGCCGGGCGGCGGGCTGCCCTCCAGCTGCGACAGCGTGAGCAGATCCGCCACCAGGCTTTGCATGCGCTTCGACTGCGCCGCCATCAGGCCGAGGTAGCGCTCGCGCTCGGCGCGCTCGAGCGGCAGTTCCTGCATGGTCTCGACAAAGCCGGCCAGCACGGTGAGCGGCGTGCGGATCTCGTGCGACACGTTGGCCACGAAGTCGCGCCGCATCGCCTCGGCCTGCTCGATGGCGGTGACGTCGCGCGTGATCAGCAGCCGGCTGCCCTCGCCGTAGGGGTGGATCTGCACCGACATGCGCTTGGGCCGCGAGGCCGGCTGCTGCTTGGCGTTGATGATGACCTCGCGCTCGAAGTCCTCGCGGTGGAAATAATCGATGAACGCCGGGTCGCGGATCAGATTGACGATCGGTTGCAGGCGGTCGCGTTCGGCGTCGATGCCGAACTGCTCGGCCGCGGTCTGGTTGCTCCACTCGATGCGGTTGCGCGGATCGAGGATCATCACGCCGTTGGGCGAGGCCTGGATGGCGGCCAGGAAAGCGGCCAGTTGCGCGCGCGCCTGGTCCTTCTCGGTGTCGCGCTGCTCGATGAGCTTGCGCGCGCGGGCAGCGACTTCACCCCACAGGCCGTAGCGCGCGGCGGCACCCAGCACATCGCCGCCCTTGAGCCAATTGAGCACGCGCTCGCCGCGTGCCAGGTCGAGCGAGAACCACGCCACCGCGAACAGCAGCGCGCCGGTGAGACCCCCCGCGGCGGCGTAGCGGCTGCCGAACACCCAATCGGCCAACCCGGCACCGATCAGGGCGCCGGACAGCTGGACTGCGACGAAGTTGAACAGGCGCCAGAACATGCGGCGGGCTCCCACGCGCGGGCGTGCAAGGGGCATCGATGCGATTGGCATGGATTATCTGCCGGGCACCGCCCGGCGTTCAACCGGTTTGCTGCGCGAGGCCGCCACCGTCCGCCGTCACCTCGGGGGTCGCGGTCATGCGGTAGCCGACGCCGCGCACGGTCTCCAGGTGCGCCGCGGCGGCGCCCAGCGCCAGGCGCAGGCGGCGCATGTGCACGTCCACCGTGCGTTCCTCGATGAACACATGGTCGCCCCACACGCGGTCCAGCAGCTGGGTGCGGCTGTGCACGCGCTCCGGGTGCGCCATGAGGAAGTGCAGGATCTTGAACTCGGTGGGTCCGACCTTGAGCGCCTGACCCTGGAAAGTCACGCGGTGCGTCCCCGCGTCGAGCACCAGGTCGCCGATCTCGCAGCGCTCGCGCGCCTGCTCGGGCGCGCGGCGGCGCAGGATGGCGCGGATGCGCGCCAGCATTTCGCGCGGGCTGAACGGCTTGGTGAGGTAATCGTCCGCACCGGCATCGAGTCCGGCGATCTTGTCCGGCTCGTCGCCGCGCGCGGTGAGCATCAGGATCGGCACGTTGCGCGTGCGGCTGTCGGCGCGCCAGCGGCGCGCCAGCATCAGCCCGGATTCCCCGGGCAGCATCCAGTCGAGCAGGATCACGTCCGGCAACACCTCGTTGAGCTCGCGCTGCGCCGCGGCGCCGTCCTCGGCCACCACCGGCAGGAAGCCGTCGTGCTTGAGGTTTACCGCGATCAATTCGGCGATCGCCGGTTCGTCCTCGACAACCAGGACACGGGGGCCGCGTTTCATGGACTTACTTGACCGCCGATTCCACCTCGTCCATCGAGGTGTGGCGCACATCGGCGCCCTTGACGATGTAGATGGTGAACTCGGCGATGTTCTTGGCGTGGTCGCCGATGCGCTCCAGCGCCTTGGCCACGAACAGCAAATCGAGGCTGTAGGAGATCTTGCGCGGGTCTTCCATCATGTAGGTGATGAGTTTCCGCACGAAGCCGTTGAATTCCACGTCGATGAGGTCGTCCTCCTTGAGGATGTCCACCGCCAGCGCGGTGTCGAGGCGCGCGAAGCCGTCGAGCGATTTGCGCAGCAACCCGGCCGCGAGGTCGGCGGCGACGCGCAGCTCGGCGGTCGGCACGCGGTTGCCCTGCCCGCTGGCGATGATGGTCTTCATCATGCGCGCGATCTTCTCGGCCTCGTCGCCGACGCGCTCCAGGTTGGCGGTGGTCTTGGAGATGGCGATCAGCAGGCGCAGGTCGCGCGCCGCCGGCTGGCGGCGGGCGATGATCGAGGAGATCTCGGAATCGATCTCGATCTCCAGCGAGTTGACCCGCGCGCCGGTGGCCATGGCGCGGTCGGCGGCCGCCGAGCTGCCGTTGATCAGGGCGTTGACGGCGTCGGACAGCTGCGCCTCGACCAGGCCGCCGATTTCCAGCACGCGCGAGGAAACGTCCCCCAGCTCGCTGTCGAATTGTGTGGAGAGGTGTTTGTCGGTCATGGTCTTGTCGAAAGGGACGGGTCGGGAGGTTACCCGAAGCGCCCGGTGATGTAATCCTCGGTCTGCTTGTTGGCAGGCTTCAGGAAGATATTGTTGGTGACGTCGAACTCGATCAACTCGCCCAGGTACATGTAGGCCGTGTAGTCCGACACGCGTGCCGCCTGCTGCATGTTGTGGGTCACGATGAGGATGGTGACCTGCTTTTTCAGCTCGTGCACCAGTTCCTCGATGCTGCCGGTGGCGATCGGGTCGAGCGCCGAGGTCGGTTCGTCGAACAGCAGGATCTCCGGGTCGGTCGCCAGGGCGCGTGCGATGCACATGCGCTGCTGCTGCCCGCCGGACAGGTTGAAGGCCAGGTCATTGAGGCGGTCCTTGACCTCGTTCCACAGCGCCGCGCCGCGCAGCGCCGCCTCGACCTTTTCGTCGAGCGACTGGCGATCCTTGACACCGCGCACGCGCAGGCCGTAGGCGACGTTTTCGTAGATCGACTTGGGGAACGGATTGGGCTTCTGGAACACCATCGACACGCGCATGCGCACCTCGATCGGGTCGACGTCGGGCGCCAGGATGTTGACGTTGTCCGGGTACATGCGGATCTCGCCCTCGTAGCGGTTGCCCGGGTAGAGGTCGTGCATGCGGTTGAACGAGCGCAGGAAGGTCGACTTGCCGCAGCCCGACGGACCGATCATGGCGGTGACTTTCTTCTCATACACCGGCAGGTTGATGTTCTTCAGCGCGTGGAACGCGCCGTAGTAGAAGTTGAAAGCCTTTGCCTCGGCCTTCGGCGCCAGCGGCGCGGCGGGGGCCGGGACCGCGGAGGCGGGTACAGCGTTTTCCTGCAGGACGGCAGCCATGGTCGTTCCGTTCTCTCTCGTTCTGGGTTACCACTTGATGTTCTTGCGCAGCCGGTAGCGGATGTAGATCGCGATCGCGTTGAGCGACAGCGTCATCACCACCAGCACCACCCCGGCGGCGGCGGCGTTCTGCTGAAAGGCCTCCTCCGGGCGCGAGGTCCAGTTGAACATCTGGATCGGCATCACCGTGAAGCCCGACATCAGCCAGTCGAAGTTGATGAACGGCGCGCTGGCCGACACCGGCGAGGCGGGCAGGAAGGCGATGAAGGTGAGTGCGCCGATGGTGATGATGGGCGCGGTCTCGCCGATGGCGCGGCTCAAGCCGATGATGCAGCCGGTGAGGATGCCGGGCATGGAGTAGGGCACGATGTGGTCGGCGGTGGTCTGCCACTTGGTCGCGCCGAGCGCGTAGGACCCTTCGCGGATCACCTGCGGGATCGAACGGATCGCCTCGCGCGTGGCGACGATGACGATCGGCAGGATCAAGAGGCCCAGCGTGAGGCCGGCCGAGAGGACGCTTTGGCCAAAGCCGAACTGGTAGACGAACAGCCCGAGCGCCAGCAGCCCATAGACGATCGACGGCACGCCGGCCAGGTTGGTGATGTTGATCTCGATGATGTCGGTGATCCAGTTCTTCGCGGCGTATTCTTCCAGGTACACGCCCGCCGCCACGCCGACCGGGATGGCCGACAGCGCCGTCACGAACATCACCATCAGCGAGCCCACCCAGGCGGACAGGATGCCAGCGTTCTCCGCGCGGCGCGACGGGAAGCTTACGAAGAAATCCAGGTTGATGCGCATCCAGCCGGAGATCAGCATGTCGGCGAACAACGCCACCAGGACCAGGAGGCCGAACGACAGCGCCAGCAGGCCGGCGCCGGCAAACACCAGGTCCCAGCGCTTGGCTGAGGCGATGAGCTTGCGGATGGCGGCGAGCTTGGCCTGGTGGGTGTCCAGGGTGGGCGGGGTGGGGGTGCTCATGTCAGTCGACCTCGCGCTCAATAGACTTCACGATAACGGCGGCGCAGCCAGTGGCCGAGGATGTTGAAGAACAGCGTGATCACGAACAGGGAGAGGCCGGCCGCGAAAATCGTCTGGTAGCCGATCGAGCCGTGCGGCAGGTCGCCCAGGGCCACCTGCACGATGTAGGCGGTGATGGTGGCGGCCGGTTCGGCGGGATTCCACGTGAGGTTGGGCTGCATGCCGGCGGCGACGGCCACCACCATGGTTTCGCCCACGGCACGGGAGATGCCGAGGATGTACGCCGCGGCGATGCCCGAGAAGGCGGAGGGCATCACCACGCGCACGGCGGTCTGGAAGCGCGTCGCGCCCATGGCGTAGGAACCTTCGCGGATCGCCATCGGCACCGCCCGCATGGCGTCCTCCGACACCGAGCTCACATAGGGGATGATCATGACGCCCATCACCAGCCCGGCGGCGAGCAGGCTGAAGCCGCCCAGGTCCGGGAAGAACCACTGCAGGATCGGCGTCACGAACAGCAGCGCGAAGTAGCCGTAGATCACCGTCGGCACGCCGGCCAGCAATTCGAGGACCGGCTTGGCGATCTCGCGCACCGCGAAGGGCGCGAACTCGGAGAGGTAGATGGCGATGATGGTGCCGAGCGGAATCGCCACCAGCAGCGCCACCAGCGAGGACACCAGGGTGCCGGACAGCAACACCATGATGCCGAAGTGTGCGTCGTCGAACAGCGGCGTCCACTGCGTGTCGGTCAGGAAATCCTTCAGCGGCACGTGCTGGAAAAACACCCACGACTCGGAGAGCAGGATGTAGACGATGCCGAGCGTGGTGGCGACGGAGGAAAACGCCGCAAGAAACAAGACGCCCTCAATGGCACGCTCCTTGAGGTTCCTCGAGAAGCGCGCCTTCAGGCGGTCGCTGGCGGGTGCGTGGGTGTGGACGCCGGCGGCATCGGGTACGGGCATGAGGGTCTCCGTGATGCTCACCGGCGGCTCCATTCGGGCGGGACGTTGCCTACAACTTGGCTTCGCGCTTCATCAGCTCCTCGATGGTGACCCCGACTTCGGAGACGCCACCGAACACCGAACCCAGCTTCAGCTTGGCCACGTGGTCCCAGCCCATCTTGTAGGCGTTGTCCGGCAGCGGCACATACTTTACTTCCTTCGCCAGTTTCGCGCCCTCGGTCATGTAGTACTTCACGAAGTCCTTCACTTCCGGCTTGGCCAGCGACTTTTCGTTCACGTAGATGAAGATCGGGCGTGCCAGCGGCTGGTAGGTGCCCTTGAGGACCGCCTCCATCGACGGGCCCACGGCGGGGGAACCGGCCTTGGCCACGATCGGCACGGACTTGAGCTTTTTCTGGTTCTCGATGTAGTACGCGAAGCCAAAGTACGCCAGCCCGCCCTTGTCGCGCGACACGCCTTGCACCAGTACGTTGTCGTCCTCCGAGGCGGTGTAGTCGCCGCGGCTGGACTTGGCCTTGCCGACGACGGCCTCGGTGAAGTAGTCGAAGGTGCCGGAGTCGGCGCCCGGGCCATAGAGCTTCAGCGGCTCATCCGGCCATGCCGGGTTGATCTCCTTCCACGATTTCACCTTGCCTTGCGCGGCGGGCTCCCACATCTTCTTCAGCTCCTCGACCGTGAGCTGCTTGATGAAGTCGTTCTTCGGGTTGATCACCACGGTCAGCGCATCGAAGGCCACCGGCAACTCGATGTACTTGATGCCTTCCTTCGCGCAGTCTTCCATTTCCTTCTTCAGGATCGGGCGCGAGG
This sequence comes from Betaproteobacteria bacterium, assembly GCA_016790765.1. Lineage (GTDB taxonomy): Bacteria > Pseudomonadota > Gammaproteobacteria > Burkholderiales > Usitatibacteraceae > UKL13-2. The sequence continues at coordinate 3,764 of JAEUMZ010000030.1, read as the reverse complement.
CGTTGGAGATGTCGGTCTCCCCGCGGCAGAATTTCTTGAATCCGCCGCCGGTTCCGGAGATGCCGACGGTGACTTTGATGGCGCCCTTCTTGGACTTCTGGAAGTCCTCGGCCACCGCCTCGGTGACCGGGTACACGGTGGAGGACCCGTCGATCTTGACGATCTGCTGGGCCTGGGCGGCGCCGAACGTCAGGGCAAAGGCGGCGGATGTCAGGGATACGATCAGGGACACGGCGTGTTTCATGCGCATGGCAATGCTCCATGGGGTGGGTTCGCTGCGCATCGTAAGGCGCTTGTGTTACGGCTTCGTGACATGTGGAAGGATCCTGCGCTGGGCAAAGTCAAGCACTGGCGCGCCTTTCGGGGTCATTTCGGCCCGGTCGGCCCGCCTGTCGCGGAGGTCCCCCTAGTGGCCGGTAGCCGGTGCGACGGGGTGTCGCCGGTGCCGCCAGGTCAGTCGCCGCCCAGTAGCTCGAGCAGCTCGCGTTGTGCACTGCGCGCGCGGCCCTTGCCGCGCCGCTGGGCGGGGAGGGTGTACTGACCGTCGCCGCCCATGATCCAGGCCTGCGCTGTGTCGTGGAGGTAGGGCGTCAGGCCCTCGCCGACCACGCGCTTCCGGGCCGCCCCGGTCACCGGAAAGCACACTTCGATGCGCCGGAAGAAGTTGCGCACCATCCAATCGGCGGACGAGAGGTACACGCGCTCGTGGCCGCGCCCGCCGTTGCGGAAGAAGTAGATGCGCGAGTGTTCCAGAAAGCGTCCGACGATGGAGCGCACGCGGATGTTGTCCGACAGCCCGGGCACGCCGGGTCGCAGCGCACACACGCCGCGCACGATGAGGTCGATCTGCACGCCGACCGCGGAGGCCTTGTACAGCGCCTCGATGACCTCCTGCTCCACCAGCGCGTTCATCTTGGCGACGATGGCGCCCTTCTTGCCGGCGCGCGCCAGGCGGGTCTCGGACTCGATGGCGGCCAGCACATTCTTGTGCAGCGAAAACGGCGCCTGCCACAGGAGCTTGTGCTTGATCGCGCGGCCAAGACCGGTCAATTGCACGAACACGTCGCTGACCTCCCCGCACAATGATTCGTCGGCAGTGAGCAGACCGAAGTCGGTGTACAGCCGTGCAGTGCGCGCGTGGTAGTTGCCGGTGCCCAGGTGCGCGTAGCGCTTGAGCTTCGGGCGGCCCCGCCGCTTCGGCGCGTCCTCCGGATCCTCGGGGTCGTCCCATTCGCGGCGCACCACCAGCGCGAGCTTGGCGTGCGCCTTGTACCCCACCACGCCGTACACCACGTGCGCGCCCACTTCCTCCAGGCGACTGGCCCAATTAAGATTGGCCTCCTCGTCAAAGCGGGCCATCAATTCCACCACCACGGTGACTTCCTTGCCGCGGGTGGCCGCCTCGATGAGGGCCTCCATGATTTGCGAATCGGTCCCCGTACGGTACACGGTCTGCTTGACCGCCACTACGTCGGGGTCGCGTGCGGCCGCCGTGATGAATTCGATGACCGGTTGAAAGCTCTCGAACGGGTGATGCAGGAGCACATCTTGCTTTCTCAGGGCCGCAAAAAGGTTGCTTGCGTTCTTCTTCAACACCTTCGGTAGGCCTGCAGCAAACGGTGGAAATTGCAGATCGGGGCGTGCCACCAGGTCCGGCACGCTCATGAGACGCACCAGATTGACAGGCCCATCCACGCGATAGAGGTCGCCGGCTTCGAGCTCCAGCTGTTCAAGCAGGAACTCGGACATCTCCTCTGAACAGGTGTCCGCGACCTCCAGGCGGACGGCATCGCCCAAGTGGCGCTGCGACAGTTCGCCGCGCAGCGCTGCCCTAAGGTTGGTTACCTCTTCCTCGTCCAGGAACAAGTCCGAATTGCGGGTGACGCGGAATTCGTAGCAGCCCTTCACGGTGAGGCCGGGGAACAACTCGCCCACGTGCTGGCGCAGCACGGAGGTCAGGAAGATGAAATCGTTTTCGCCCTCGGCCACACCCGGCGGCAGCTTGATCACCCGCGGCAGCATGCGTGGCGCCTGCACGATGGCGCGCTGCGCATCGCGGCCGAACGCATCGCGGCCTTCCAGTTCAACCGCGAAATTCAAGCTCTTGTTGAACACGCGCGGAAACGGATGCGCGGGGTCGAGCCCGATGGGGGTTAGCACCGGCATCATTTCGTCAAAGAAGTATTTCTTCACCCACGCCTGTTGCCGGGCGTTCCAGGTGGCGCGGCGCAGGAACCGAACGCTCTGGGCCGCAAGCGCCGGGATCAGGTCCTTGTTCAAGAGTTCGTATTGGCGCGCCACGATGACGTGCGCTTCCACGTTCACCCGCGCCAGCGTGTCGCGCACCGTGAGGCCATCGGGGCCGGCGTCGTTCGGCGCAATGCGGTTCTGTTCCTTCAGGCCGGACACGCGGATCTCGAAGAATTCGTCCATGTTGGACGACACGATGGCAAGGAACTTCAGACGTTCCAACAGCGGCGCGGCGCGATCCTCGGCCTGCGCCAGCACGCGGCGGTTGAATTCGAGCTGCTGCAGTTCGCGGTTGAGGAAGTGTTCTTGCATGCGCATGGCCGGTGGAAGTGTAGCGCCGACACGAATGGCCTTCCCGGCAGCCGCCCGCACCCGAAAGTCCGTCCTTCCGCCATTGTGGCGGCGAACCGATGACAATTGCGTGACAGGCCGTGATGGCGGCCGCGTGCCCCTGGGCGGTGATCGGGACCTCGGCCGGCTCTTCCCGGCCAACGGCGTATATTGGACCGTCTGCCAAATGCAGGGTGTCCCGACGCCCCATCCTTCGGAAAGGACCCACATGAAAACGCTTACGTTGCGCATGGCCATGGCCCTGGCCGCCTGCGGGCTGGCCCAGGGTTGTGCAAACCTGGATCAGGCACGCGTGCCGACCGCGGATCAACCCGCGAAGCCGCTGCAATCCGTGGTGATGACGGGCAGCAAGCTGCCCATGAAGACCACGCCGTATCACGTCGTGCAGACGCGCGGTCAGGACATGTCCGACGGCGCGCCGCCGAATCCGGGCGCGTGGAACCCGGTGCCCCAAGGACGTGGCGCGCTGAAGCAATAGCGGCGGGACGACCGCCCTTGCTCACAGCACGCGGCGCGCGCCGGTCGCCGCCATGCCCTCGCCGCGCCGCATCAGCGCCACGTACGATCCGCGGCTGCCCTGGGCAATCTCCCACATGCCGTCCGCGCACTTGGAAATCTCGAGGATGCGTTGGTCATCGCGTCCACGCGTGGCCGCGCCGACGATGTCGTCGTAAAGCGACCACATCACGCGGCCCAGTTCCAGGTTGCGGCGCTGGTAGTCGTCGTTCAACGGCGAACTCATCAGCTCGCGGTAGCCGTCGAGGTATTCCTTCTTCCAGGTGGCGAAATCCACCATCGGCCCCATGCGCCCGGTGAGCAGGCTGAAGATCGCGGCCTTGGCGATGCGCTCCGAGGTGCTCTGCAGGCGGCCGGCGACATCGACCAGATAACCGGCCTGGGAGTCGAGCGCGTCCTCGGTGATGAAGGTCAGCTTCGAGGCATAGATGTAGAGCTGTTCGGAGGCGTCGTACACCGACTGCGCGCGCGCCGGCTCGAACTTGCGCAGCAGCACCGGCCGTTGCTCGGCCCACAACTCCTCGAGCGTGGCATGCGCCTTCTGGAAATCGCGCCGCTGCTTGGCGTCCTGCGGCTGATGGCCGCGCAACGCGGCCAGTGCGCCGTCGATCTGCCGGATCTCCTTCTCGAGCGCGGTTTGGGTGCGC
>JAEUMZ010000022.1 GCA_016790765.1 Betaproteobacteria bacterium | reverse complement strand
GCGCACCGACCCGGGACTGTATTTCCGCCTGCCGATGATCGACATCGTGCGCACCTACGACACGCGCATCCAGACCCTGGACGCGAAGGACTCCGAACGCATCCAGACCAAGGAGAAGAACAACGTCCTGGTCGACTACTTCGTCAAGTACCGCATCATCGACGTCAAGAAGTTCCTCACCTCCACGCGCGGCGATCTGCTGCAGGCCGAGGTGCGCATGTCGCAGGCGGTGAACAACGACCTGCGCAACGAGTTCAGCAGCCGCACCCTCGACGATGTTGTCTCGGGCGAGCGCGACAAGGTGATGGAAACCTTGCGCGCGGCCGCCGATGTCGATGCCCGCAGCTACGGCATCGAGGTGCTCGACGTGCGCTTGAAGCGCGTCGACCTGGTGCCAGAAATCAGCGACGACGTGTACAAGCGCATGGATTCGGAACGCAAGCGCGTGGCCGCCGAGACGCGCTCCACCGGCGCCGGCGAGGCCGACAAGATCCGCGCCGAGGCCGACAAGCAGCGCGAGGTGATCCTTGCCGAGGCCTACCGCGACGCGCAGAAGATCAAGGGCGAGGGCGATGCGGCCGCGGCCAAGATCTACGCCGCCGCCTACGGCAAGAACCCGGAGTTCTATTCCTTCTACCGCAGCCTCGAAGCCTATCGCTCCAGCCTGCGCGACAAGTCCGACGTCATGGTCCTCGACCCGAACTCGGAATTCTTCAAGTACCTGAAGAATCCGAATCGCGGCGGGAAGTAGGGGTCAAGCACTGGTGCGGCACCCGGGACGGTTTGGGCCCAGGCAGCACGTCCCGATTGGCGTTTGTTCCTCAAGAGGCAGGTTCGCCGGAAAATCGATGCCTCGCGCGCGCTGATGCGCGTATAATTCGACAACGGCGCGTCCCAAACGGGAACGCGCCGTTTTTGTTGCCTGCGATTTTCGTTTTCGAGCCGCCTGCGTTTGCTTTGCCGTGCGGGCTGCCTGGATGGGCAACTCCCTCCCCACACGTCACCTGTCACCCGACACCCGTCACCTTGTTAGACATCCTCTGGGCCGGACTGGCCATGATGCTGATCCTCGAAGGATTGCTGCCGCTCATCGCCCCGCAGATGTGGCGCGAGACGATGTCGCGCATCCTTGCATTCAAGGACGGGCAGATGCGCTTCATCGGCCTGGCGTCGGTGATCGGCGGCCTGGTGCTCCTGGCCATGGCGACGCGATGAGGACCTGGGCGCTTCCCGAGCACATCGAGGACCTGCTGCCCGCCGAGGCCGCGCGCCTCGAGCGCATGCGGCGCATCGCGCTCGATCGATTCGAGGTGCACGGCTACCAGCTCGTCGTGCCGCCGCTGCTCGAATACGTCGAGTCGCTCCTGTCCGGCACCGGGCACGACATGGACTTGGCCACCTTCAAGCTGGTGGACCAGCTCTCCGGCCGCATGATCGGCCTGCGCGCGGACACCACGCCGCAGGTGGCGCGCATCGACGCGCACATCCTCAATCGCCAGGGCGTGTCGCGCCTGTGCTACGCGGGCAGCGTGCTGCACACGCGCCCGGTGGGCCTGGGCAAGAGCCGCCAACCGTTCCAGGTCGGCGCCGAGCTGTACGGCCATGCCGGGTTGGAAGCGGACCTCGAAATCCTCGCGCTCACGCTCGACGTGCTGGCCGCGCTGGAGGTGGACGGGGTGACGGTGGACATCGGCCAGCCCGCGGTGTTTCGTGCCCTGGTGAAATCGGCGGCGCTCGATGCGGAACTGGCCGAACAGGTGTTCCACGCCATCGAGAACAAGGACCAGCCGGCATTGTACGAACTGGCGCCGCGCCTCGGCGCGCTGGCGCCCGCGTTCGCCGCGCTCGCGCGGCTTTCCGGGGGCGCCGAGGTGCTGGAGCAGGCACGCGCCCAATTGCCGAGCGACCCCGCCATCGCCGCAGCGCTCGAGCCGCTCGCGCAACTGCTGGCACACTTTTCCGCGCTGGGCGTGCAACTGTCCATCGATTTGGCCGAGTTGGGTGGATTCAACTATGAAAGCGGCCTCACCTTCGCCGCCTATGCCGCCGGCGCCGCCGATGCCGTGGCGCGCGGCGGGCGCTACGACGAAGTCGGCAAGGCCTTCGGCCGCGCACGCGCGGCGACCGGTTTCAGCATGGATTTGAAATCGCTGCTGCCGCTGGTGCCGCCGGCGGACCTGCCCAAAGCCATCCTCGCACCGGCCACCGTCGATGCCGCCGCGCGTACGGCCATCGCCGCATTGCGCGCGCAGGGCCACATCGTCATCGCGCGCCTGCCGGGGCACGAGGCGCACGTGACTGAACTGTCATGCGACCGCGAACTGGTGTTGAAGGACGGGGCGTGGCAGGTCGTGCCGTTGAAATGAAGGATGGGTGATCGCATTGACACTTTGACGCGCGATCCCCAAGGGGGCACTTCCCCCTTTGGAAAAGGGGGACTGAGGGGGATTTGAAAGGGTCGAACTCTGAACCACCGCAAATCCCCCTCCATCCCCCTTTAGAAAAGGGGGAAGTACCTGCCCGGAATTGCACGTCAGATTGCACTTCCGCGATTCAAGCAGCAGAACAAAGTCAGCAACAAACGTACACCGCTTCAACCGAAAGAACCATCATGACCAAGAACGTCGTCGTCATCGGCACCCAGTGGGGTGACGAGGGCAAGGGAAAGATCGTCGACCTGCTCACCGAGGAGGTCGCCGCCGTGGTGCGCTTCCAGGGCGGCCACAACGCCGGCCACACGCTGGTGGTGGGCGGCAAGAAGACGGTCCTGCGCCTGATCCCCTCCGGCATCCTGCACGGCCACGTCACCTGCTACATCGGCAACGGCGTGGTGCTTTCGCCGCAGGCGCTGCTGCAGGAGATCGAAGAGCTGACCGCGGCGGGCATCGATGTAGCCGCCCGCCTGAAGATTTCCGAGGCCTGCCCGCTGATCCTGCCGTATCACGTAGCCGTGGACCAGGCGCGCGAGGCCAAACAGGGGGAGGCCAAGATCGGCACCACCGGGCGCGGCATCGGCCCCTGCTACGAGGACAAGGTGGCGCGCCGCGCCATCCGCCTGCACGACCTCTACGCGCCCGCACGCTTCAAGGAAAAGCTGACCGAGGTGCTGGACTATCACAACTTCGTGCTGGTCCATTACCTCAAGGCCAACCCGGTCACCGTGGACCAGGTCTATGAATCGACGCTCAAGATGGGCGAGCGCCTGAAGCCGCTGATCGCCGACGTGTCCGGCGACCTTGCGCGCCTGATGGCGGCCGGCAAGAACATCCTGTTCGAGGGCGCGCAGGCCGCGCTGCTCGACGTCGACCACGGCACCTATCCGTTCGTGACCTCCAGCAACTGCCTCGCCGGGCAGGCCTCGGCCGGCGCCGGCGTGGGCCCGCAGGCGCTGCACTACGTGCTGGGCATCACCAAGGCGTATGCCACGCGCGTGGGCTCCGGCCCGTTTCCGACCGAACTGGAGAACGACATCGGCGAACGCCTGCGCAAGCGCGGCAACGAGTACGGCTCGGTCACCGGCCGCCCGCGCCGCTGCGGCTGGTTCGACGCCGCGGCCTTGAAGCGCGCCGCGCAGATCAACGGCCTCAACGGCCTGGGCATCACCAAGCTCGACGTGCTCGACGGCCTGCCCACGCTGCGCATCTGCACCGGCTATCGCGTCGACGGGCGCGTCACGGACATGCTGCCGTACGGGGCGGACAGCATCGAGCGCTGCGAGCCGGTGTTCGAGGACCACGCCGGGTGGAGCGAGAGCACGGTCGGCATCAAGGACTGGGATGCCTTGCCCAAGAACGCGCAGGTCTACCTGAAGCGCATCGAGCAGCTGGTCGGCGCGTCGATCGCCGTCGTCTCCACCGGGCCGGACCGCGACGAGACGATCGTGGTGAAGCACCCGTTTCGCGGATAGGCGCGCAACGCATCAATGATCTGACGTCGTCCCCGCGGATGCGGGGACGACGGTGTCCTTCAGTTTCCTAGCTGAACAAGCCTTCGACGATCGAGCCAATCCCGTCGCCGACCAGGTCAATGAGGCCGCCGTCGGCCACGGACTCCACCGCACCTTCCGCCAGCGAGCCCGCACTCTCGGCCAAGCCGCCGGCCGCATCGCCCGCGGAGGCCAGCAGGTCCGAGCCCAGGGTTTCACCCAGCGCGGAACCGGCGCTGTCCATCGGCACCAGGGTCAGGGAATCCCCGAGGCCACTCCCGGTCAACGCCTCATCCAAAGTGGGCAGGGCGGCAGCTGCAGTGTGGATGGACGTGTCAGCCATCGCACCCACCGGCGCGCTGGACCACGCCACCGCCGGCCGCGCGGCCAGGCGCGCGAACGCGCCCACCAGGTCGGTGCCGAGGTCGAACCACAAATAATCGAAATCGCGCGCGTGTGCGTCGGCAGGCGCCGGGTGATGTGCAACCGGCAACGGCTGGCCCTGGCGCTTCCTCTCCTGCAGGTAGTGGTCGAGCGCCTTCTGCGTCGCCTCCTTGTCCAGCACCGAGACCGCCGCGCCGCAGTACGTGCACGCCGCGTGTTGTGCGATGTCGATCGGGCCGCTGCAGCTGCTGCACTTGACCTGGCGCACGTGCGCGGCCAGCTTCTGCCGCTCGCCAACCGTCAAGTCGCGCACGAACTGCTTTTCGCGCAGGAAGTGCAGGAAACTGGTGAACCGCCCGTGGCCCTGCGGGCAGCGGTGGTACGAGAAGCGGTTTTGCCGCGCAATGTCGTTGGTGAGCTCGAGCGGCGACCGGCAGCGCGCGCAGGCCAGCTTCGTGCCGATGCGCGCAGTGGCCGCGCCGCCCTGCGCATGGATCAGCCGGAACAGGTCCACCACCCCATCGGCCGCCAGGCGCGCGCTTTCGTGCGCGTCGAACCAGATCGCATGGCAGGCATGGCAGACGTCGATCTCCAGCGGCTTCACCTCGAGGCTGGCAAAGGCGTGGCGCTGCATCGGCGCCGCGCAATTCGGGCAGCCGACATGGCCGGCCTCGAGGACGGCGGCCGCTGGGGCAGGGGGCATGGGCGACATGCGCGGATTGTATGCCGCGCCACGTCCGGATCGCGCGCGTGCGCGCCTTGACGCCCCGGGAGCGCGGATGCAAACTCATCGGCCCACGGCGGAAATTGCGGCAGGCAGCGGGACGCCGTAGCGCAGGATGCGCGAGGAACCCGGAGGTTCTGGAATGCAGAAGGTGACAGGCAGGCGCCAGCCGGTTTGGATTGCCCTGCTGCTGGTCGCGTGCTCGGCGGTGATCGCACAGCCGGGCAGGCCGCAACCGCAGTTCCTGACCGTGGCCACCGGCGGTATCACCGGCGTCTATTACACGGCGGGCGAGGCCTTGTGCGCGGCGCTCGACCGCGGCCGCGCCCGGCATGGCCTGCGCTGCTCGGTGGAGGCCACGCCGGCGGCGATCCATAACCTCATCGCCCTGCGCAAGGGCGACGTGCAGTTCGCCTTCGCCCAAGCCGACACCGAGTTCGCTGCCGTGCGCGGCATCGAGGAATTCCGCGCCAGCACGCCGGACAAGCAACTGCGCGCCGTCGCGGCCCTGCATGTTGAGTGGATGACCATCGCCGTGCGGCGCGGCAGCGCCACGCGCATCGACGACCTGGCCGGCAAGCGCATCAGCCTGGGCGCCGAGCAGTCGGGTGCGCGCTACAGCGCCAGCATGCTGCTGCGCACCATGGGCAAGCGCCTGCAGGATTTCGGCGCCGTGGTGCCGCTGAAGTCCGATGAATTGTCCGATGCCCTCTGCCGCGGCCGCATCGATGCGTTCCTGCACATGGTGGGCCACCCGGCGCGCATGATCGAGGAGACGTCCGCGAATTGCCCGGTCGTACTGCTGCCGGTGGAGGGCACGCGCATCGACACGCTGGTGCGCAACCACGCCTACTACCTGCCGGGCACCATCCCGGGCGGAATGTACCGCGGCAATCCGTCGCCGGTGGAAACGTATGGTGCACGCGCGGTGCTGCTCACGCGCGCGCAGGTGCCGGACCGCATCGTGTATGAGATCACGCGCGCGCTGTTCGAGGACCTGGCCGCATTCCG
>JAEUMZ010000203.1 GCA_016790765.1 Betaproteobacteria bacterium | reverse complement strand
GTTGCGCGGATCTCCATGCTGTCGCACCGGACTCGTTCCGGTGCCCAAGTTGAATTTCATTGCTGATCAACGAAACTTGGATCCCGGAACGCGTCCGGGATGACAAATCAACCATGGTGCGCTCCAGTGCCGCCGCCGCGGTTTGCATACATCTCCCGAAACGTCCTCCCTTCCGGCGCCGGCATGTCGCGCCCCTGGGTCCAGCCATCCAAACCGGGCAGCGAATGGATCAGACGATCGCGCCCGCCCATCCACTTTCCCACGCGCGCCCCAACCTTCGCGGCCCACGCATACAGGGTCGGCCGCACCACGAGGAAACTCCAGAACGTAATCGCCGCACGCTCGCTGAACGGCCGCAACTTCTGGTCGAACTGCCGTTCGCGCCATTTGCGCATCAAATCCGGCAGCGGAATTTTCACCGGGCACACCACCTGGCATTCGCCGCAGAACGTCGCCGCGTTGGGTAGATCCCCAGCGTTTTCGATGCCGACGTAGGTCGGCGTGAGCACCGAGCCCATCGGGCCGGGGTACACCCAGCCGTACGCGTGGCCGCCAATGTTCTGGTACACCGGGCAATGGTTCATGCACGCGCCGCAGCGGATGCATCTGAGCATCTCACGCATGTCGCTGCCCACCAGCTTGGTCCGGCCGGCATCGACCAGCACGATGTGCATGTGCTCCGGCCCGTCTGTCTCATCAGGCGCTTTCACACCCGTGGTGAGCGTGAGGTAGTTGGCGATCGACTGGCCCACCGCCGAACGCGGCAACAGGCGGATCAACGTGGCGAAGTCCTCCAGCGTGGGGATCACCTTTTCGATGCCGGTGACCACCACATGCACCTTCGGAATCGTGGTGACGAGATCGGCATTGCCTTCGTTGGTGACGGTCAACGTGGTGCCGGTTTCGGCAATGACGAAATTGGCGCCCGAGATGCCCATGTCCGCGTTCAGGAAGCGCTCGCGCAACTGCTCGCGCGCCTCGCGCGTCATCGCCGGGATGTCCGTGAGCGGCGGCTTGCCGTGCGCCTTGGCGAACAGCTCCGCCACCTGCTCCTTGGATTTGTGCACGGCGGGCGCCACGATGTGCGACGGTGGCTCATGGGCCAGTTGCAGGATGTACTCACCCAGGTCCGTTTCCAGAACCGAGATGCCGGCGGCGGCCAGCGCATCGTTCAAGGCGATTTCCTCGGTGACCATCGATTTCGACTTGGTCACCGTTTTCACATCGTGTTTGCGCGCGATCTCGACCACGATGGCGTTGGCCTGCTCCGCGTTCTCCGCCCAGTGCACGGTGGCACCGCGCCGTGTCGCGTTGGCCTCGAACTCGATGAGATACGCATCGAGGTTGGCGATCACCCGGTCGCGCAAGGCGGCGGCGTGGGTGCGGATCGCCTCCCAGTTGTCCACCTCCGCCACGCCCTTCGCGCGCCCATCGACGAACTTGCCCTTCGCCTTTTTCATGGCGTTCTGCAGCACCGCGTCGTTGAGCTTCGCGCTCGCGGTGTGCTTGAAGTGCATGGAGTGGACTTGCATGATCTTCAGATCCCGGCGAGCTTTGAATCCGCCGATGGACGCCGATTAGAGCAAAACACAAGGATTGGCGTGCACCTCACGGCGAAATGCCGTGAAACGCCGCACCGGTCCTTGAGTTTCATGTTCCGCACATCGGCGTCCATCGGCGTGCCTTTATCGGCGTCCATCGGCGGATTCGCTGTATTGATTGACTCCCGCAACGACCTCCGCCCAATGCACGACGCGAGTCGTGGTGTCGCCGTTCCTGCGCAGCCGCCCCTCGATATTGAGCAGGCATCCCAGGTCGCCGCCCACCAGCACCTTCGCACCGGTGACGCCGATGTTCACGCACTTGTTTTCCGCCATGCGCGTGGAGATGTCGCCGAGTTTGATCGAGAAGGTGCCGCCGAAGCCGCAGCACTTTTCGCTGTCGTTCATTTCGGCGATCGTGGCGCCGGCTTGCGCAAGCAGCGCGCGCGGCTGCTGCTTCACGCCCAATTCGCGCAGGCCGGAGCAGCTGTCGTGATAGGTGAGGGTGTCGCTGCAGCGACCGGGGACGGACTCCACCTTGAGCACGTTCACCAGGAAGTCGGAGAGTTCGAACCACTTGGCGGCCAGTGCCTGGAACGCGGCCTCCTCGGGTTCGCCCTTGAACAAGTCCTCAGCGGCGTGCACTTTCATTTGGCCGGAGCAGGAGCCGGAGGGCGCGACGACGTAGTCGCAGTCCTTGAATTCCGCCAGCACCTTGCGCGCCAGCGTCTTTGAAATATCGCGCGCGCCGGAGTTGTAGCCGGGTTGCCCGCAACAAGTTTGCGACGCCGGCACCACCACCTCGCAACCCGCGTGTTCCAACAGTTTCAGTGCGGCGAAGCCGATCGACGGCCGGTGCACATCGACAAGGCAGGTGACGAAGAGGCCGACTTTCATGGGGAGATGTTAGCTGAACTGAAGAGAAGGGCTGGGGAAATCAGCTGCGTCAACTGAGGTCATCGCTGATTGAACCGCCGCCAATCCCCCAACCTCAGCTGTCTGGGTGTCATGCCTGTTTGCCCCCTTTGAAAAAGGGGGCTGGCAATTGCGACTCATTCAGGATGCGCTTGCCGGGGGATTGAAACTGGTCAAGCATGTAGCCAGTTCAGGCGTAGGTCAGGTTGCCGAAGGCTACCTGACACCCATGGTCGCTAGTGAAAGGACCGTCAGGTAGCGCTGCGCGCAACCTGACCTACGGTACGGACGACTTCGCACAATCGCCCACGGCACGTTGCGGTTCAACCGTTGAAAATCCCCCGGCCGGTGAAATCCCAAGGAGCCGAGAATGCCGGCCCCCTTTTCTAAAGGGGGCAAGCAGCGTTGATGACCCAGCAATCACAACTTGGGGGATTTTCGATGGTGAGCATGCGGGTTGCCAAATCATGCGACGCAAAGGTTTTCCCGAGCCAATCCGCTGCATCGGATTGGCGTTCGGAAGGCGCGAAGCATGCTTCGCGAAACCCCTTCCTCACTCCCCAGCCCCGATAAAGAAAAAGGCCGGAAACCCGGCCCTTGTTCACTCATTCGCCTGCCAAACCCTACGCCGCTGGCACCTTCTGCGCGGAGACGATGTGCTTCTTGGTCTCGATCCACTTCTTGATGCGGTTGGCGTCGCCGATGCGCGTGAGACGGCCCCAGGAATCGAGCAGCACGATCACCACCGGGTGGTTGGCGATGGTGGCCTGCATCACCAGGCACTTGCCGGCCTCGTTGATGTAGCCGGTCTTGGACAGGCCGATGTCCCAGTTCTGCGACTTCACCAATTGATTGGTGTTGGAAAATCCCATCGGGCGCTTTGCATTCGGCAGTGTGACGTGCAGCTCCGGCGTGGTGGAGAAATCGCGGATCTGCGGATACTTGGCCGCCTCGGCCACCATGCGCGCCAGGTCCTGCGGGCTGGAGACGTTGCCGGGGGCGAGGCCGGTCGGGTCCACGAAGCGCGTGCTGGAAAGCGTCAGCAGGCGTGCCTTGGCGTTCATGGCATCCACAAACGCCGGCATGCCGCCCGGGTAGGCGCGGCCCAGTGCGGAAGCGGCGCGGTTGTCCGAGGCCATCAACGCCAGGCGCATCAGGTCTTCGCGGCGGAAAGCGCTGCCCACCGGCAGGCGCGAGCGCGAGCCCTTGATGGTGTCGATGTCGGCCGCGTCGATGATCACCGGGTCGTCCATGCCCAGCTTGGCATCCAGCACCACCATCGCGGTCATGATCTTGGTGATCGAGGCGATGGGCACCGGGGCATCGGCGTTCTTGGCGAACAGTTCCTTGCCGGTCACCGGGTCGAAGACCATGACGGCGCTGGACAGCAGGTTGGGGGCGCCGTCCTTGGTGAAATCCGGCGTGCCCGCGGCCTTGGCTTTCTTGACCGGCTTGGACGGTTGCTGCGCGTGCGCGGCCGGCAGGACCAACGCAAACGACGCGGCGGCGAGCAGGGCGGCAGGGCGGAGGATCCGTTTCAGCATGTTTTACCAACGGCTTTTCGGGCGAAAGGGCAGACACCTTAACAAAAACAAGGGTGTTCTGGCAAGATTTGACCCAGTGCTTCACAATCCCTCGGTAAATCCCTCATTTTTTGGCCATTGTTTGCCAGCTTGTCGCCCCGGCGCAGGCCGGGGTCCAATTTGACCTTTCGAAACTTGGGCCCCGGCCTGCGCCGGGGCGACAGTGTTCAAGTTCTTCGCAATCCCCAGCCCCCAGCCCCCGACCCCTAGCCCCCCAGCCCCTTGTCCACCCCCAAATACCCCACCCTGGACACCCTCTCCGTCCACGCCGGCCAGTCCCCGGACCCGGCCACCGGCGCGCGGGCGGTGCCGATCTACCAGAGCGCGTCCTTCGTGTTCCCGGATGCGGACACGGCAGCCTCGCTGTTCAACTTGGAGTTGCCGGGGCATGTGTATTCGCGCATTTCCAACCCCACGGTATCGGTGTTCGAGGAGCGCATGTGCGCGCTGGATGGTGGGAGTGCAGCGGTGGCCACGGCCTCCGGGCAGGCGGCCCTGCACCTGGCCATCGCCACGCTCATGGGTGCGGGTTCGCACATCGTGGCCTCGCATGCGCTGTACGGGGGCTCGCACAACCTGCTCACGTACACTCTGCCGCGTTTCGGCATCGAGACCACTTTCGTCAATGGCCGCGACCCGGACGCCTGGCGCGCGGCGATTCGCCCGAACACGCGCCTGCTGTTTGGCGAAACGGTGGGCAATCCGGGCCTGGACGTGCTCGATGTGCCGCTGGTGGCCGGCATCGCGCACGCTGCCGGGCTGCCGTTGATTGTGGATGCCACACTGACGCCGCCGGTGCTGATGCGGCCCATCGACCACGGTGCGGACATCGTCATGCACTCGGCCACCAAGTTTCTTTCTGGGCATGGCGTGGTGATCGGCGGGGTGTTAATTGACGCCGGCACGTTCGATTGGGAATCGTCCGGCAAGTTTCCATCGATCACCGAACCCTACAGCGGCTTCCACGGCATGACCATGAGCGAGGAATCCACCGTGGCAGCATTTGCGCTGCGTGCGCGGCGCGAGGGCCTGCGCGATTTCGGCGCCTCGATGGCGCCGATGACCGCGTTCCAGATCCTGCAGGGCCTGGAGACGCTGCACCTGCGCATGCCGCGGCACATCGAGAACACGCGCAAGATCGTCTCGTTCCTGTCGGCGCACCGCGCGGTGGCCTCGGTCACCTACCCGGAACTCGAATCGCATCCTGACCACGCGGTCGCCAAGCGTTTGTTGCCGCACGGGGCGGGCGCGGTGGTGAGCTTCGACTTGAAGGCGGGAAGGGCTGCCGGCAAGGTGTTCATCGAAAAACTCGGCCTGTTCTCGCACCTGGCCAACATCGGCGACGCCAAGTCATTGGTGATCCACCCCGCCTCCACGACCCACTTCCGCATGGATGCGGCGGCGTTGCAGGCGGCAGGAATCACCGAAGGCACCATCCGCCTCTCCATCGGCATCGAGGGCGCGGAGGATTTGATCGAAGACCTGTCGCGCGCGCTGGCGGCGGCGGAGAAGGTGGTGTGAGGCGTGAATTTCATTTTGCAATGACCGATCGTGATCGAAATCGATTCTGGTTCAATAAAGGCGTGATGCCGGGCTGGCACTTCCCCCTTTGAAAAAGGGGGATTGAGGGGGATTTAAGTTGGTTCCACACTGAACGATCCCAAATCTCCTTCCATCCCACTATAGAAAAGAGGGAAGTGCCTCACCTGGGTATCACTTCGTAGAGTCTCATTCGCCCGGATCGAAAGGCCGCCTTTCCCCAGCCCCAAGCCCCCGATCCCGAACCCCCAACAAATGAACTTCCTCGTCCAGCAACAACCCGCATACGTCTACACCGGCACCCGCGCATTCGATGCGGGCAAGCCGACCATCGTGTTCATCCACGGCTCGGCCAATGACCACAGCGTGTGGACGTACCAGGCGCGCTGGTTTGCGCACCACGGCTGGAATGCGCTGGCGCCGGATTTGCCGGGGCACGGGAAGAGCTTCGGCGCACCGAGGGCCAGCGTCGAGGCGTATGCAGATTGGATCGTGAACCTGCTGGACAACGGCGGCATCGAGAAGGCCGTGCTGGTGGGCCACAGCATGGGCTCGCTGGCGGTGCTGGACTGCGTGGCGCGGTATCCGTCGCGTGCCACAAAGGCGGTGCTGATCGGCTGCGGCGTGCCGATGGCGGTGTCCGATGCACTGCTCGACGCGGCGAGGAATCGCCCGCACGAGGCCTTCGACATGCTCAACCTCTGGGGCCACGCGCCGCAATTGAAGTGGGGGAAAAATCCCACGCCGGGCACCTCCTCGCTGATGGCCTACAAGCGCCTGTTGGAATCGAGCGCGCCGGGCGTGCTGGCCAATGACTTGGCCGCGTGCGGCGCGTATGCGCCGGATACAGCAAGGCTTCAAAGCGCAACGGTGCCGGTGCTGTTGCTGACAGGAACGCGCGACCTGCTCACCCCCGCAAAGGCGGGTGCCGCACTGGCCAAGCAACTGCCGAATGCGCGCTTCGTGACTGTGCCCGATTGCGGCCACTCGCTGATGCAGGAAGCGCCGGCGGAGACGCTGAAGCACTTGCGGGCGTTTCTGAATTGAGGCCGCCTCCATCATTGCCCCCTTTGAAAAAGGGGGCGGCGAGCGAGAGCGAGCGGGGGATTTGCGATGGTTCCTGAAGGCTGCCGCCGACGCGAAGCTTCATCGCTGCAAATCCCCCCGCGCCTTACGGCGCGGCCCCCTTTTTCAAAGGGGGCTATCCCTCCATTGCGACTCCCTCGAGAGTCGCGGTTTGGCGCCTTGTCATTGCTTCTCATAGCGGCCATTGCGTGCAACGCGTTCGCGCAGCCGGTGACGCTGATCGAATCCCCCGTCAAGGTCACCGCCGAGGCGCGTGCTGGTGAACCCGCGCCACCCGGCAACACGGTGCTCACCATCGAAGTGCAGGACCGCAGCCAGGGGTTCCGTTTTCAGGTCGCGCAACGTGGCAAAGCGGCTGAGGCCATCGCGCGCCAGAAGGCCGTTACCGGGTTCAAGGACGGGCACCTGTTCATCCGCGACGATTGCCAGGCGGATACCGCTGAAAAGCGCACCTGGCGCTGCGTGCTCGACAAGGTGTTCGCATGGGCGGAAAGCCACGAGGCCAGTGGCAAGCGGCTGATCTACGTGGGAGACGTGCACGCCGGCGAGGAGTGCGAATCGGGAACGAAGGTCGGCTGTGCGCTGTTCGACGGCCAGTTCACGGACATTTATGACCAGCTGGAAAACATCGTGCTCGCCACGCCGGCGACGGCCCCGCAGATCCTGATCGAGATGTCGATCAAGAGCGGTGATTTTGTCGTGGACCTGGAGGACACCTGGGGCCGCAACCAGGAGCGCTACAAGGCCGGCGCGCAGTGCCTGGCCGCCCCGCCCGAGACCCGTGCCGCACAATGCACCGACGGCCTCACGCCGCGCCGCGCCTACCTGTTCAACATGGCCCTGGCCACGTAC
>JAEUMZ010000182.1 GCA_016790765.1 Betaproteobacteria bacterium | reverse complement strand
TCGCTGGCGCCGACGGTGGCGTAGTAGCGCCCGGCGGCCTTGCTGAAGGTCAGGCGCGAACCGTCGTCCATGTCGTACGTGCCCTTGAATTCCTTGAACACGTCGGCGGCCTGGATGCGCGTGAGGTTGGTGGCCTGCACTTCCACGCGGTCGGCGGTTTGCGCGAAGGCGGCGGCGGAGAACAGGGCGGCGGAAAGGGAAGAGACGGCGATGAGCTTGTTCATGATGATCCTTCGGAAGTATTGGATGGAATGGATGATGTGGCGATGCGCCTCCCGAATGCCCGCTCGTCAACTTGGTTTGAATCCATGGCGGGTTCTGCGCAACGACGCCACTTTGACGCACGGCGTGCGGCGAATCGATGCGATTCCGACGAAACGCGGGAATCGAAGCACCGGACGCGGACGAATTGGCGTTGGAAAGCAATGGAGCCGCGCATGTGGCAAAGCGTTGCAATGAGCGTGTCCGAACGTGTCCATTCACAGCCGAATGCGCGCACGAAAGCGCCTGCCCCGTGCGGTGATAGAGTGCCGCCTGTCCCGATGCAAACGCCTCCGGCGCCCATTCCCACATGACCGCCTCCTCGCCCTTCACGCGCAAGAAGTCCTTCGACGCCGAATCGTCCGGCGGACTGGAGCGCTCGCTCGGCGTGACCCCGCTGGCGATGCTCGGCATTGGCGCCACCATCGGCACCGGCATCTTCTTTGTCTTGCCCGAGGCGGTGCCCAAGGCCGGGCCGGCGGTGATCCTGTCGTTCGTGATCGCCGCCATCACCGCAGGGCTGACCGCGCTCTGCTATGCGGAATTGTCCGCGCGCATTCCCGGGTCCGGTTCGTCGTACACCTTCACCTATGCCACGCTGGGCGAGTTCGCCGCGTATGCGGTGGCGGCGTGCCTGCTGCTTGAATATGGATTGGCGGCCAGCGCGACGGCGATCGGCTGGTCCGCATACCTGAACAACTTCCTCGACAACACCATCGGCTGGCAAATACCGGAAGCGCTGCGCTCGCCGATGATCGTGGCCGGCAAGGAGGGCGCGGAGTTCCATGCCGGCAAGTTCAACCTGCCGCCGGTGCTGCTGGTGGCGCTGTGCTGCGTGCTGCTCACGCGCGGGGTGAAAGATTCCGTGGGCACCAACACCGTGCTGGTGTGGATCAAGATTGCCGTGCTGCTGTTCTTTGCCGCGGTGGCCTTTACCGGCTTCAACAGCGCCCACTTCACGCCGTTCTTCTTTGCCGAGGACGGCAAGGGCGTGGGCGGCATGACCGGCGTGACCGCGGCGGCGGCCACGGTGTTCTTTTCCTTCATCGGCCTGGACACGGTGGCGACCGGCGGCGCGGAAGCGAAGGACCCCCGGCGCACCGTGCCGGTGGCGATCCTCATTGCGCTGCTGGTGGTCTCCGGCGCGTACTTCCTGGTCGCCGTTGCGGCGGTGGGCGCGCAGCCGGCCGCGAAATTTGCCGGGCAGGACGCGGGGCTGGCCGTGATCGTCAAGGACGTCACCGGGCAGGCCTGGCCGGCCATCGTGCTCTCGGCCGGGGCGGTGATCTCGGTGTTCAGCGTGACGCTGGTGAGCCTCTACGGCCAGACGCGCATCCTCTACGCCATGAGCCGCGACGGGCTGATCGGCGAGCGCTTTGCGCGCGTCGACGAGGCCACGCGCACGCCGCGCATCAATACCTTGATCGTCAGCATGGTGGTGGCGGCCATCGCCGGCACGGTCGATTCCGGCTTCCTGTGGGACATGGTGAGCATGGGCACGCTGACCGCTTTCGCGCTGGTGTCCGCCGCCGTACCCGTGGTGCGCGCGATGCAGGCGCGGGAGGGCAATGTGGCGGGCGACGGATTCCGCGTGCCCTTCGGCCCGTACCTCATCCCCTTCGCCTCCATCGCCTCGTGCCTGTACATCATGAAGGACCTGTCGCGCACCACTTTCGTGGTGTTCGGCGTGTGGATCGCCGTGGCCCTGGCGTGGTACTTCGCCTTCAGCATGCGCCACTCTGCTCTTGCCAAGCCATGATTGAAACCCACCAGCTGCCGGGCCTGCAAACCCGCGATCTCAGCTTCGATTTGCCGCTTGATTACGCCCACCCGGCGCGGACGATCCGTGTCTTCGCACGCGAACTCACGCGGCCAGGCCAGTTGGACCGCGACCTGCCCTACCTGGTGTTCTTCCAGGGCGGGCCCGGGTTCGGGTCTCCGCGGCCGACCGGCGCCACCGGCTGGATCGGCCGCGCGCTGAATGAGTACCGCGTGCTGCTGCTGGACCAGCGCGGTACCGGGCGCTCCACACCGCTCACAACCCAAACGCTGGCGGGCCTCACGCCGAAGGAGCAGGCGGCGTACGTGATGCAGTTCCGCGCCGACAACATCGTGCGCGATGCGGAAGCGATCCGCGCGCGGCTGTCGCCCAGCCGGCCGTGGAGCATCCTCGGCCAGAGCTATGGCGGGTTCTGTTCCTTCACCTACCTCTCGCTGGCACCGCAGGGGCTGAAGGAAGCGTTCGTCACCGGCGGCGTGCCCTCGCTCACGCGCCCGGCGGAGGACGTGTACCGCGCCTGCTACCCGCGCGTGATCGAAAAGAACCGCCGCTACTTCGCGCGCTACCCCGGCGACCGCGCGCGGGTGAACGAGATCGTCGAGCATCTGACGCGCCATCGCGTGCCCTTGCCGGGCGGCGGCGTCCTCACGCCGCGCCGCTTCCTGCAGGCCGGCATTGCGTTCGGCATGAGCGACGGCTTCGAGACCGTGCACTACCTGATCGAGGATGCGTTCGTCACATTGGCCGATGGCTCACGCGCGTTGGGCCACAACTTCCTCACGCGCTTCGAGCACTCGCAGGCCTTCGACACCAATCCGATCTACACCCTGTTGCAGGAAGGCTGTTACGCGCAAGGGGCGGCGACGCCCTGGGCGGCGGAGCGCATCCTGGCCGAGTTTCCGGAATTCGCCGCCGGCGAACCGCTGTTCGGCGGCGAAATGGTGTACCCATGGATGTACGAGGACTACGCCGCGCTGACGCCCCTGAAGGCGGCAGGTGAATTGATCGCCCGCCACGCGGACTGGCCGCGCCTCTACGACCCGGCCGTGCTTGCCCGCAACACCGTGCCCACCGCCTGCGCTGTCTACTTCGACGACATGTACGTGCCGCGCGAATTCGGCGAGGAGACCGCGCGCGTGGTGCCCAACGTGCAACTCTGGATCACCAACGAGTACGAGCACAACGGGCTGCGTGCCGATGGCGCGAAGATCCTCGAGAGGCTGATCGGGATGGTGCGCGGGACGGTGTGAGGCGGTATCTGCCGTGTGTTGGGGACTCATGGGGCAAAGTCAAGCACTGGTGCGGCGTTTGGGGCGGTTATGGCTGGAGAGGCGCGTGGGGTCTTGGGTTTGGGCTTCGCGCGTCCGCACGCTGGATCAGCCGACTCGGAACGTGTTGCGCCCGGCTTCCTTGGCCGCGTAGAGCGCGCGGTCGGCGCGCTGCAGGAGTTCGGTGGCGGAAAGGTCACCGGTTCCATAGGCCACGCCGATGCTCGTGGTGACTGGAAGGACTCCGAAGTCGAGCGCCAACGGCAGGGACATGGCCGCCAGAAGCTTCCCGGCGACGGCCTCACCAGAACCCGGCGACGGGTTTTCCATGAGCAGGACGAACTCATCTCCACCGAGCCGCGCGACCAGGTCGACCTGGCGAACGCAGGCTTGCAGGCGGCGCGCGAAGGCGACGATGACCGCGTCGCCGGCAAGATGGCCGCGGCGGTCGTTGATCTCCTTGAAGCGGTCGATGTCGAACACCAGCATCGCCAGCGGTGCACCGTTGCGGCGCGAGCGCGCCAGTGCCTCGCCGAGTCCCTCCTCGAAGGCGCGCCGGTTGGCCAGACCCGTGAGGCTGTCGGTGCGTGCCAGGCTGTCGAGTTTCGCCTGCGCTTCCTTGAGTTCGCTGATGTCGAAAATGACCGCGAAGAATCCGCGCACGGTGCCCGAGGCGTCGATGTCGGGCACGTAGGTGGCCTTGAACTGCCGCGTGTGGTCCTCGCCGACCACGGTCCACTCGAATGTCACGCGAGCACCGTCCAGCACGGCGTCGATGTGCGGCTTGAGTTGCGCATACCGCGTCTCGCCGCGAACCTCGCGCACGGTGCGCCCGATCATGTCCTCGCGCTGCACGCCGAACATCTGGCAGATATAGGCGTTGGCAAAGGTGTAGCGCTCGTCGTGGTCGATATGGGCGATCATGGCCGGGATGTTGTCGGTCACCCCGCGCATGAATCGTTCGCGCTCGGCCAGCGCCTGCTCGGCTTCGACCCGCGCCGAAACGTCGCGGCCGGAATAGACGATCTCCGGCGTGCTGCCGCCGTCTGGGGCCGGCACCAGGCGGCCCGCCGCTTCGATCCAGATATAGTGCCCGTCCGCGTGGCGCGCCCGGTAGACCACGGTCGACGCCCCGCCGGTTTCCGCCATCGCGCGAAGCGCGTCGCGCAGGCGTTCGCGGTCGTCCGGATGCACCAGGTCCCAGCGCGGCTCGACGAATTCGGACGGGTCCATGCCAAGCAGGTCGCGCGAGGCCGGCGACACGTAGAGGCGCTTGCCCGTGGGCAGCATGCGCACCACCATGTCGCGCGAATGCTCGGCCAGCATGCGATAGCGCAACTCGCTTTCCGCGAGCAGGGCGTTGGCGGCCTTGAGGCGGCTGTTAAAGCGATGCTGCAGGGCCAGCAACACCCCGACCACCCCCAGTAGCACCAATGCCAGCAGGGCGGCCACCTGCGTCAATCGCTGCCGATCGGCAAGGCCCCGCGCTTCCTGCGCGGCCAGGATGGCGGCCGCCTCGAGGCGCTGCAGCTCGAGTTCCTGCTGGGCAAATTTCAGTCGCGCCTCGACGTCGTCGGCCGCCATGTTGCGATCGTCGGCTTCGAGCGAGGTTTCGAGCGCCAGCGAGCGCGCGACCAGCTCCTCGAGGTCCGCGCGTGGCGCGCCGCGTCCGAGCAGGCTGCGAACCAGGGCGCGCAGCACGCGCCGCTCGTCGCGCTCCTGCTTGAGTTCCCGAAACGAGCGCAGCGCCGTGCGCAGGTCACGCTCCGCCGCGGCACTGTCGCCGCGGTTGAATGCCGCCAACCCGAGGACCTCGTGACCCTGGCCGAACAGTTGCGAGTTGGCGAGTTGCTTGGCCAGCTCGAGCACGCGCCGGCCGTTGGCGACCTGCGTCGGCACATCGCCGGTCAGGCGCGCGACGCGCGCGTCCTCCAGATGCAACTCGGCTTGCAGCTTCGGGTCTTGGACGCCCTTGGCGAGCGCGATCGCTTGGCGCAGCACCTCGTGTGCGCCTGCGGTGTCGTCGAGCTGCGCCATTGCACGCGCCTGGTTGCGCATAAGCCGGATGCGCACCAGCGGCGCGGCCATCGTGCCCAAGGACTCGAGTCCGCGCCCGGCGTATTCGGCGGCCTTGGCGTGCTTGCCGATCGCATAGCTCAGGGAAGAGTACGCAAGATAGACGTCGGCCCTGGCCTCCGCGTTGGGATGTTTCTGCAGCAGCTTGTCGGCCTCGCCAAGGATTTGCGCAGCGCGGCTGAAGTCCTGCAGTGCCATGCGCCCGCGGCTTTCGAGGATGAGGCCGCGCACCTCGAGCTGCGGCAGCCCGGCTGCCGCGGCCGCGGCGCGTGCGCGCATGCCGGCCTCGCTTTGGCACAACCAGTTGGCGTTGACCCGGCAGGCATTGGATTCGGCGAGGTGCAGCAGGGCGAGTTCACGCGTGTCGTTGGCGGCGCGTGCCTTGGCGATCAGGGGGGGTAGTTCATCGAGCACGCCTTGCGGGTCGCGCAGCGCGCGGGCCTCCAGTGGATGGCGCGTCATCTCGAACGACGCCTCCGGCGTCGCCGATGCGACCGCAGGCAAGACCAGGGCGAACACCGCGCCCAACACGACCCGTGCCGTTCTCCGAAGGCCCATGCAAGTACTTATCTTTGTGGTTGTGAACTGCGCCCGAAGGCGACTCAATCATAGTGGAATCCCTGATCTGAGGCAGCCAGTTCGTGAGGTTCGCGCTTATTCACATTCGCGGCGTACAGTACGCGCTTCGGGGTCAAGAACGGGGTCATCGCAAGAACGCAAGAACGCACAAGAACGGGGTCAACGCACAAGAACGCAAGAACGGGGTCAAAGAACGCAAGAACGGGGTCAGGTCTTGCAATATAGCATCCCCCCCGCTATCCTCCCCCCATGTCCCGACCCCTACGCCTCGAACTCGCCGGTGGCCTGTACCACGTCACTTCACACGGTGACCGCCGCGAGGACATTTACCTGGACGACGGGGACCGGCTTGCCTGGCTGAATGTCCTTGCGCAATGCTGCGAGCGGTTCAACTGGGTGGTGCATGCCTGGTGCCAGATGACCAATCACTACCACCTGCTGGTCGAGACCCCGGAGGCGAACCTGTCCGCGGGGATGCGGCAGCTCAATGGCGTGTACACGCAGCTGGTCAACCAGCGCCACCGGCGCGTTGGTCACGTGTTCCAGGGACGCTACAAGGCGATCCTGGTGGATCGCGACAGCTATCTTCTGGAACTGGCCCGCTATGTGGTGCTCAACCCGGTGCGGGCGGGCATGGTGAAGCACGCCAAGCGGTGGCCCTGGTCCTCGTATGGGGCGATGATCGGCAGCGCAGATGCGCCCGCCTGGCTGAACCGCGATTGGCTGCTCGGCCAGTTTGGCGCGCAGCGCGCCCGGCAGGTCGCACGCTACGCCGAATTCGTCCAGGAGGGAGTTCGCGGTCCTGCCGTGTGGGAAGGCCTCAAAGGCCAGATTTTTCTGGGCACCGACGAATTTGTCCGGAACATGCAGAGCCAGCTGGAAAACAAGCCCGCCGGGCTGGCGCGCGAAGTGCCGCGAGCCCAGCGCCGGGCCCTGGCCAAGTCCCTGGCGTATTACCGGGACGAATTCGACGATGCGAAGGAAGGCATGACGGCCGCCTATGCCACGGGGGACTACACTTTGCAGGCGATCGCGGATGTGTTCGGCGTCCACTACTCCACGGTGAGCCGGGCGGTGGCAGGGAAGTGATGCAATCCGGCGGGAGCCGACCCTGACTTTCCAGCGTAACTCGCCCACAGCCCGGTTAAGCGAACGCCTGGACCGCTCTGTGCGCGCTGCGATCCCCTGGCCCGGCTACGGACACCCGCTGCACTTGAACAAGCGCGCCACGGTGAACCCGCTGGCGACGCCTGCCGAGCTGCCATGGAAGGTGAGGCCCAGGAAGTTGCCGGCCGAGCCGAAGAAGATGCCGTTGAACACCGCGTGTGCGCCGCCCGGCGTGGAGCAGCCACTGCCGGTGCAGGAACCCACACCGACAAGGTCGGCACCCATCCAGGCCCCCACGCCGGGAATCACGGTAATTGCAAAAGGCAAATTGCTGAAATTGTAGGTGGCCGTCGGGAACGTGTAGTTCACCGTGCTGATGCTGCCGGTGCGGCTGGTGAAATTCACGTTGATGGCGCCGAAGCCGCCGGTGCCGGTGGCGCCAAAGCTATCCGTGGCGATGGTGCCGCCGATGTCACTGAAATTGAAACTGCCGGATTTGGCGGCGATGACGGTATCCGGCGTGGGATTGCCGTAGATGTAGTGCACGCCGGACAGCGGCATGTGCGCGCCGGGCGGCTTGTTGGACTTGAACAACTGGCCATTCACCCAGCGGCCCCAGTGCACGTTGGCCGCGCCGTCGTAGCCCATCATGTCGAGGGTGCCCAGGGCGAGGCTGGCGGTGAGCGTTTCCGAGACGGTGACCTGTGCCCCAACGTTCAACGTGTTCGCCAGCGCCATCGTGAATCCGGTCAACCTTTCGGACGCCCCGCTGCCGCTGAGCTGCAGGTTGGCGGGCGGCGCAAACGAGGTGCGGCCCCAGGCATCTTCCAGGTAAATGATGGGCGGCGGGATGAACCAGCCCACGGACAACCCCAGCGTGGGAGTGGGCGCCGCGCCCGAAGGCACCACCGCGGACGTGCCTCCCGAACCCAGCGTGGTGGTGCCGGTGTAGGGCACCACCGGCGGCGTCACGATGTTGGCGGACGGCGACGTGTTGGTGCCCGCCGTGGCCGTGCTGCCGGCCAGTCCGGGCAGGACCATGTTGGTCGCGGGCGAGGGCGCGGATGATGTCGTGCCCTGCGACGTTGGAGGCGGCGATGTCGATGCCGTCGAGCCCGACGGCGCAGGTTGCTGCGACGCATTGCCGGACGCTGGCGGCGCGCCGGCCGCGGCCTGACCCTGCTGGTTGCCTTGCGCGGCCGCCGGTGCGTTCGGGTCCCCTGCGGCCGGTGGCTGCTGCTGTTGTTGTTGTTGCGCCGTCTCCTGGGCCGGAGGCGCCTGCGGCGCCACGCCCTTGCCTTGGCCGAGCAGGCGGTCTGCCAACACGGCCGGCGGCCCGAGCAGCGGCTGCGGGATGCTGTTCAAGTCACGCACGAAGAAATACTGCCCGTAGGAAAATTCGCTCACGCCCGCATTGTTGGTGAGCGTGACGACACCATCGAAAACGCCGCCGTAGAGGCCGTTGTCGATGCGGCTTCCGGTGCCGCCGTTCGCGCCGCCCTCTGCCGCGCAATCGTCCTGGCAGAGCACGATCGCGTATTGCGTGCCGCGCTTGCCCAAGGTGGCGAGGGGCGTGATCACGCGGTATCCGTCGGGCCGCCGGGCGCCGATCTGGCCCGTCAGGGTGCGCAGGCCGCCGCGCGTGAGGCGGAACGCCAGTTCATCGCTCTCTTCCCGGTTCTGGAAGCGGAAACGGTCGATGGCGAATTCGCTGCCGTGCCGCAGCGCCACCATGGATTCATCCGCAAACAGGAGCTGGGCATTGGCATTGGCGCCGGTGCGCACCACGTCGCCCGTGTGCAATGCCGCGCCGGTGAGCGCTTGTTGCACGCGGCCCGCGCGCTGCAACTGCACGTCGCCCGCGGCCACCAGGATGCGGCCCACCACGGTCTGTGCCGTGGCCCAGGTACTGGCAACAGAGGCGGCCACCAGCAACGCCACCAGTGCCACACGATTGAAATAGCGCAGGGTTCTGTTCATGGGGCCCTCACCGCTGGTCGAGGCGCAACTTCAGTGCGAACTGGTTGCGCGAATAGGAATACAGCTCGATGTTGGAACTGTTCACCGTGCGCGACACCTCGATGCGTGCACTCAGGTTCGGCGTGATGGCGCGGCCGAGCGTCCATTCCAGGGCCCGGTAGCGGTCATTGCGCGTGGCCGCGAAGAGGGCATCCTGCCCACCGTAGCGGCTCCTCTGGAACTGCGCCGAAAACGCCGTCCCCCATTTGGGCGACAGGTTCAGCGCCAGCGTGGCGTTGCCGCCGAACAGCGTGCGGTCCAGGTCTGCGCGGTCGTTGCGGTTGGTTTCCCGCCCGCCATTCACGCCCAGCACGCCCAGCGGCTGCCAATCGCCGTCAAACGCCTGGCGCACCTGGACGCCGAGCGACGCCAGCCGCGAATCCTGCACGCGGTTGTCTCCGACGTAGCGGATATCCGCGCCCTGCAGGTAGGCGCTGAGGGTGCGCTTTTCCGTCAGCCTATGCGTGCCGTCGAGCGTGAGCGCCGCAAGGGTGCGGTACTTCTCCGCATTCACATCCAGCCGCCCGGCGTTGGCGGACAAGCGCCATTGGCTCTCCTGTCCCTGGCGGGAGACGCCCGCCGCCACGTGGGTGTTGCGCTGGTCGAATGCGTCCACGTCCCGGTAATGCCGGTTGTCCATGCCCAGGCCGGCAAAGGCGGACCACGCCGCCGTGAACGGCACGTTCAACTGCGCGCCGGCGGACGTGTGCACAAAGCGGTCTTTCTGTGCACGGCCGCTGGGGTCGATGGTCACCGCACCGAACAGGGGGACATTGATGATCTGGCTGGAAATGCCGCTGTTGGCATTGCCATCGTGCCCGCCGCCCAGCTCCACGTGTCCGGACCCGCTGGTGCGCCACGCGGATTCGCGCTGGCGGATCGATTCCAGGTATTCCTCGGCCCGCGCGCGCAGCGGCGCAGGCGGGTTGCGGCTGAGCACCTCGGAGAACATCTGCTTGGCGCGCGGCCAATCGCCCATCGCGAAGTAGCCGCGGCCCAGCTCCGCGCGCACGGCCATGCCCTCCGGCCGGTGCAGCAGGTGGCGCTCCAGCGCCAGCACGCCCTTGGCCGGCTGGCCGGTATCGATCAAGGCCATGCCGTAGTAGTAGTCGAAATCCGGGTTCCCGAGCAGCTGCGGGTGGCGCTGTCCCAGTGCCACCGCATCGCGCATGCGGCCGGATTCGAACAACGTGCGGATCTCATCCACCGGCGCGGCGAGCGCCGGAATGGACGACAGCGACAAAACCAACACCAGGTTGCGCATGCGTCCTCCCACTTTTGGAGGCGCGCGGCGGCACCCCTTGAAGTTGTACTGCAAATCTACGCCGGAACGGGGCGCTTGTCTGCAGGTGGAGAAGCCGGGACCAGCGCGCTTGAGCGACAAAGTCCAGCAAGGGTGCGGCGACCGGGCCCTTTTTGGCCTGAGGGCCGCACGGGTCCTGGTGTTTGGTGGCCCGGCCCTGGCCGGGCTCAGTGATACCGCGCCGCCGTGGAGTCCGCCTCCTCCGGCAACTCCGGGTGCACCATGTCGGTGTCGGCGTCGGCGAACAGCGGGGCGCCGCAGTCCTCGCAGAACTCGGGCTGGAACAGGCCGGGGTGCTTGACCACTTCGCCCACCTTGCATTCGGCCAGCACGGCCTCGATCTCGGCCAGCGGTGCCGGGTCGGACTCGTCATCCTCGCGCCCGAACAGCGGCCAGACGATGCCGTGCACCACTTCGTCGTCGCCGCGCACGGAAAAGCCGATGCGGTACTCGTCGATGCGCTCCACGCCCACGCCGGCCACGAACGCGCGCAGGTTGGACGCCGGCGCCTTGAGCGTGTGTTCCAGGAACGCCACGCCGGCGCGCACCGTGTAGGGCCGCACGCGGCGGTCGGATTCGCGGCAGGCCACGAAGAAGGCATCGGGAATGAGCGACTCGAACGCGCAGCCGGGCAACAGCTTGGACAGGTTGGGGCGCGCCTGCGCCACCCAGCGTTCCAGGCATTCGGTGCGCGTGGTCTTCTCCTCGAGCTCCTGCCAGCGGAACAGCGGCTGGCCGCGCGGCGCGGCCACCGCGCCGATGAGGAAGCGCACGTCCGCCAGCATCGGCGCCGTGTCCGGCAGGCGGGAAAAGTCGAAGCGCGGGGCCTGGCCGTCGATCGCGGCGTTGCCGAGTTTCTCGGCCAGCTTGTGCACGGCGGAGAATTCGCGCGGCAGCTGGTCGATGCTGTACAGGAATGGGCTCAACGCGAAGCGCGCCGCGCGCGCCAGCACGTGGCCGTGCAGGTGCGGCACGATGGCCGCCACCTGGCCGGCAGTGATCGGGCCGGACGGCAGCGCGTACTTGGTCCATGCCACCAGCGGGATTGCCAGCAGCAGCACCTCGTGCAGCGTGCCGTCGCGCTCCAGCTGCAGGGACTCGGCGCCGGTCTCGGTCATCTCGGCCAGGGCATCGTAGGCATTGGTGTTGCTCTGCAGCAGGTGTTCGAGCGCGGCATCCAGAGTGGCGTCGTTGCCGCTGCCGACCAGCTTGCGTACCAGGGCCAGGATTTCGCCCTCCCAGAATTGATCCTCCGAGCGGCTGCTCGATGCGGCAATGCCGGTGGAGAGCGCAATCAACTTCTCGGCGTCGCGGGTCAGGCGGAGGGGGGATTTGCTGCGCGGGCGTTTCATGGATGCTGCCTTTGGTGCGGGGCGCAGATTATAGCGCCGCACCCCTGCGCATCCCGGCGCACCGGGGCGCGCCCGTTGCACACCGGCACAAAACGCCTGAAACTTGGCGCTATTCCCCCCATCGGATGCCACATCATGAACGTCGTGAAAAAAATCCTGCTCGGGGTCGCCGCCCTGGTCGTCCTGCTGTGCCTGGTTGGCCTGGCGCTGCCCAGCAGCTACAAGGTGCAGCGCTCGGTGGAGATCGCGGCACCGATGATCAAGGTGTACCCCTTGGTGTATGACCCGAAAGCCTGGGTGCAGTGGGGGGTGTGGAACCGGCGTGACCCGGCCATGAAAGTGAGCTATAGCGGTGCGCCGGCCGGCGTGGGGGCGCAATGGGCGTGGATCTCGAAGTCCGAGGGCAACGGCCGCATGGAGATCACGCAGGCCGAGTTCGACAAGTCGGTCGCCTACCAACTCTCGATCGAGGGCTGGGACGGCAAGTTCAATGGCCGCATCGATTTCGCGCAGGTGGGCCCAAACGTGAAGGTCACGTGGACCGGTGAGGGCGACGTGGGCCTGAACCCGGTGTCGCGCTGGTTTGTCGTGTTCATGGACAAGTTGCTGGGGCCGGATTTCGAGGGGTCGCTGGCCAACCTGAAGACCGTGGCGGAACGCAAGGAGTGAGCGCATGACATTGCATGGGGTTGCAAGGGGAATCGGCGCCGCGTGCCTGGGGGCGATGCTGGCCGGCTGCGGGAGCAATGCCGGCCCGTTCAACCTGAGCGCCAACGAGAAATCCAACCGCCTGATGCTGCAGGGCCACGATGCGGTGGCGTACTTCACCCTGGGCCGCCACGTGAAGGGCGCGCCCGAGTTCAGCGCCCAGCACGACGGCGTGACCTACTGGTTCAACAGCGCGCAAAACGCCGAGGCGTTCAAGCAGGCGCCGGCGAAATACGTGCCGCAGTTCGGCGGCTATTGCACCAACGGCATCGCCTACGGCATCCCGTGGGGCGGGGATGCCGATGCGTTCAAGGTCATCGACGGCAAGCTCTACATCTTCGGCGGCAAGGAGTCGCTCAACTACTTCTCGATGGACGAGAAGCGCAACCTCGAGCACGCCCACCGCCTGTGGCGCGAGGAGGTGGCGGGCAGGAATGCGATCGTGCAGCGCTACAAGCGCCTCATCCTGCGCGTGCCGCACTACAAGACCGGCGCGCAACTGGCGGAAGAATGGAAAGCCCGGCAGGCCCAGGGCGGCGGAAAGTAGCGCGCCGCGCCACGGCAACGGCGCGGACTTGCAAGGGGCGCGGGACGGCGGACGCGCCGCCCTTGCCGAAAATCACCGCGGCCGGCGTGGTCAAGCAACTGGCCGGCCTCGGCAGCGATGCGATGGCGGAAGTCGCGCGCACGTTCTTCAAGACCGGCAAAGGCGAGTATGGCGAGGGCGACCGGTTTTTCGGCATTCGCGCGCCGCTGCTGCATGCCACCGTCAAGGACCTGAAGGGCGCGGGGCTGGAAGTGGCGGTGCCGCTCCTGAAATCCGGCTGGCACGAGGCGCGCGCGGTGGCGCTGCTGCTGCTGGTGCGCCTGTACAAGAAAAGCGACCCGGCCACGCAGAAGGCGATTTACGAGCTGTATCTCAAGAGCACCAAGCACATCAACGGTTGGGACCTGGTGGACCTCTCCGCGGAGCACATCGTGGGCGCCTTCCTGGCCGACAAGCCGGCGCTGAGGACGCGCGTGCTCGACAAACTGGCGCGCTCGGAATCGCTCTGGGAACGGCGCATTGCCATGCTGGCCACGTTCCACTACATCAAGCGCGGCGAGTATGCGGAGACGCTGCGGCTGGCCGAAATCCTGGTGCACGACCGCGAGGACCTGATCCAGAAGGCGGTGGGCTGGATGCTGCGCGAGGTGGGCAAGCGCATCGGCGAAGAGTACGAGGAGCCGTTCCTGAAGCGCTTCCAGAAGACCATGCCACGCACCATGCTGCGCTACGCCATCGAGCGGTTCGCGGAACCGAAGCGGCGGCGGTATCTGGCCGGCAAGGGGTAGCTTAGGCTCGCCGGTCACGGGCGGATCCCCTCCGCCGATGGACGCCGATGGGGCGCCGATGGTGACGGCTGGCAGGACAACGCGCAGGAGCGGAGCTGTCACAGGTCCTTGCGCCGCCAATCCCCCGATCTTTGGTTTTCGTTCAGCGCAATCGATTGCCCCTTTTGACAAAGGGGGCCGGCAGCTGCCTGTCCCGGGGAAATCACAACCGGGGGATTGAAAGTCGCAAGCTTGCGCAATACCCTGATTGCAGTGGCTCGAGGTCAACGCGCGGCCGTTTCAAGTCAACGCCCTTGTTACCATCCCGCCGCGCACTGCTGCGTATAATTCCCCAACACCTCCGCGCGCACCTTCATGAAAGCCAAACCCGCCCTCACGCTCGATGATTGCCAGCGAATGCTCGCCGCCGCCGAAGCACACGCCAAAGCGAACCAATGGGCCGTCTGCATCGCCATCGTCGATGACGGCGGGCACCTGCTGGCTTTCGAGCGGCTCGACGGCTGCGCGCTGGTCAGCGTGGCGGTGGCGCAGGGCAAGGCGCGCTCGGCCGCGATTCGCAAGCGCCCCACCAAGAACGACGAAGACATGGTCAACAACGGCCGCTTCGCCGCGCTGTCGATGCCCGGGGTGACGTTCCTGGAAGGCGGCTTGCCGATCATCATCGAGGGCGAGGTCATCGGCGCGGTTGGCGTATCCGGCGTGAAATCGTCCGACGATGCCGCCATCGCGCAGGCGGGCATCGACGCGCTCATCGCCTGAGGCCGGCTGCGGCCCAGGTCACGCCATGCCGATCCCTTGCGCCAGCTGTGCCGTCCCGATGGAGGTGCTGCCGCTCAGCAATCACCTGGGCGGCGTGGTCGAGATCGACGTCTGCTGGCCCTGCCACGTGATCTGGTTCGACAACCTGGAGAGCACGTCGCTGTCGCCGGCCTCGGTCATCGACTTGTTCAAGCGCATCCACGACGCGCGCGACAAGGGCCGCAACACGGTGTCGCTGACGCCGTCGTGCCCGGGGTGTTCGCGTGGCCTCTCGCTGACCAACGACATCACCAAGAGCGGCCGATTCAGCTACCACCGCTGCCCCACGGGACATGGCCGGCTGATCAGCTTCGCGCAGTTCCTGCGCGAGAAACAGTTCGTGCGCACCCTGCAGCCTGCCGAGCTGGCGCAGATGAAATTGACCATCAAGCAGATCCGCTGCTCCAGTTGCGGCGGACCGGTCGATCTCACCGGCGACACCGCCTGCACGCACTGCGGCGCTGCGATCAGCGTGCTCGACGAGGAAGCGGTGCAGAAGGCGCTGGCCGGCTTGCAGCGCGCCGACAGCGCAACACGCGGGCCGCGCGACCCGGTGGCGGTGGCCGATGCGCTGCTCGACACGCGGCGCGCCCCCCCGAGGCCCGCGACACCCTGGTGGACGCATCCGATGCGGCCCGGCGGCGGCATCGCAGACCTGGTCGATGTCGGCATCGACCTCGCGCTGTCGCGCTTTTTCCGCTGAACGGCCTCTTCCGCGAAACCGCTTCCATCCATCAGGCACCGCATGGACCTTTTCATCGTCACCGGCACGACCAACGGCATCGGCGCCGCGCTCAAGGATGCGCTGGCCGCGCGCCCCGGAGTGCGGCTGGTGTGCCTGTCGCGTGCTGCGTCCTCGATCGAGCCGGTGCGCAACGTGCACATCGACTTTCGCAACAGCGGCGCCCTCGACGCGGCCTTTGCAAGCGCGGTCGAGCGCGCCGGGGAGGGCCCGTTCCGGCGCGCCATCCTCATCAACAACGCCGGCGTGGCGCAGCCGGTGGCGCGCTTCGACCAGCAGAATGCGCAGGACCTGTCCGGCAACCTCACGGTCAACGTCATCGCGCCGATGCTGCTCACGAGCCTGTTCGCGAATGCGTTCCGCCCGCATGCCCAGGCGCGGCTGGTGGTCAACATTTCCTCGGGCGCGGCCAAGCGCGCCATTGCCGGCTGGTCCGCGTATTGCACCGCCAAGGCGGCGCTGGAAATGGCCACGCGCGTGGCCGCGCTGGAAGCGGAGCCGGGATTGAGCATCTGCTCATTGGCCCCCGGCGTGGTCGATACGCCCATGCAGGCCGTGGTGCGCAGCGCCGACCCGGCGGCGTTTCCGGACCGCCCGCGCTTCGAGGCGATGAAAAACGAGGGCGCGCTGCGCCCGGCGGCGGACGTGGCCGAGGACATCCTCGCCGCGATCGACGCCGGCCGGCTTGCCAATGGCGGCAACTTTGACTTGAGAGAACTGAACGGATGAAGGACGAAGGCAATCACGGCCGCGTGAAGGGCAAGGCGAACGGCAGGGCGACCGGCGGGACGAGCGGCAGGAAGCACGCCAAGCTCCACTATTGCGATATCGCCCAGTGCGAAGGCATCTGCTGCAGCGACGGCGCGTTCCTGGCCGCGGGCGAAGAGGCGATGATCCACCGCGTGGTGCGCGCCAATCCCGCGCACTTTGCGTACCTGCCCAAGGACTACATCGTCGATGGCGACTGGGAGGGCAACACCGGCCGAAAGACCGCCGTGGTGAGCTACAAATACCGCGAGCGGCCCGCGCACTTTGCCGATACGCGCTGCTGCTTTGCCGAAGCCGACGGCAAGTGCGGGCTGCAGACCCTGGCCGTCAAGGAAGGCGTGCACAAGTGGAAGTGGAAACCCAAGGGCTGCTGGCTTTTTCCGCTCGGCATCGGCGAGGACGGCAAGCTCGAGGCGCCGCCACGCACGCGCCGCGAGGACCCCAACAACATCGGCAAGCACTATCCGGGCTTTTCCGTGTTCACGCCCTGCGGCAAGCACAGCGACAAGGGCAAGGTGTGGTGGATCGCGCTCAAGGAAGAGCGCGCCGAGGCGCTGAAGTACCTGGCCGAACCCTGAGAAGGGCAACCACATGGGCAAGCGCTACAAGTTGCAGGTACAGGACGACGACACGCATCCCGAGCGCTGGCGCGATGTGAAGGACACATCCAGCGGCCTGCTCACGTTCGAGAAGGAGGAGGACGGGCGCGCCAAGCTCGCGGAGCTGTTTCCGGTGCTGGTGAAGCTCGAACAGTTTGCCGCCGGACCCAAGCGCACGCGCGTGGTGGTCGTCAATCCGTACGAGGACATCGACGAGGAGCGCGAGCAGTAGGTTGGATATCGATCGCGCCCGCTTTCAATTCACAAAGGAACACAACCATGGAATACCGCCGTCTCGGCCGTGCCGGCCTGAAGGTCTCTGCGCTTTCGTACGGGAGCTGGGTCACCTACGCCAACCAGGTGGACGAAAAGAACGCCATCGAGCTGATGAGCGCCGCGCGCGACTTCGGCGTCAATTTTTTCGACAACGCCGAGGTGTACGCCAACGGCCGCAGCGAGACGATCATGGGCGAGGCGCTGAAGAAGCTGGCCTGGGATCGCCTCACCTACGTCGTGTCCACCAAGTTCTACTGGGGTTTTCCGGCCAAGTTTGGTGAAGGCGTGAACGAGAAGAACACGCTCAACCGCAAGTACCTGATGCAGGCCATCGACGGGTCGTTGAAGCGCCTGCAGCTCGACTTCGTGGACCTGGTGTACTGCCACCGCCCCGATGCCAACACGACGCTGGAGGAAATCGTGTTCGCGATGCACGACATCGTGTCTTCCGGCAAGGCGTTGTACTGGGGCACCTCGGAGTGGAGTGCGGCCGACATCATGGGCGCCTGGCAGATCGCGGACAAGCACCACCTGCACAAACCGGTGGTCGAGCAGCCGGAGTACAACCTGTTCAAGAGGAAGCGCGTGGAGGTGGAGCACGCGCGGCTCTATGCAGAGATCGGCCTGGGCACCACGACGTGGAGCCCGCTGGCCTCGGGCCTGCTCACCGGCAAGTACGCGCAGGGCCTGCCGGAGGGCAGCCGCGGATCGCTCAAGAACATGGCGTGGATGAAGGATGACCTCCTCAATCCGGCGCGCAACGCCAAGGTGGTGCAGCTGGGCAAGATCGCCGCGGACCTCGGTGCCACGACCGCGCAGCTGGCGGTGGCCTGGTGCGTGCGCAATCCCAACGTGTCGACGGTCATCACCGGCGCGACCAAGCTTGCGCAGTTGCAGGACAACATGAAGGCGCTGGAAGTCTCGAAGAAGCTCGACAGCGACGTGCTGGCACGCATCCACGCCGTGATCGGCGACGACTACGCGTAGGAGGCCGGCGGATGGAGATGAAGACCGTCAGCGTCGGCAACCTGAGAAAAATCGGCTACGACCCCGCGCGCCGCGTGCTGGTGGTCGAGCAATCCTCCGGCACCTACGAATACGCCAACGTTTCGTCCGAGGTCTGGCGGCGTTTTTCTACCGCTTCCTCGATGCTGAGTTTCTTCCGCGACACGATCGAGGAGGACTACCAGAAACGGCGCATCAAGTAGCCGGGCCGGTCGTCACCGGCGCGCTGTAGGTCACGTTGCCGAAGGCTACGTGACAACCCTTTGTTCCTCCCGTGAAAGCGGGGACATCGGGGTGTGCGGTCAACATGGGCCGTGAATCCGGCTACAAGGCGCGGCGCATCATGTATCCGGGCCGGCGCTCACCCCAACTCGAAAAACGCCCGGATCTTGGTGATCAATCCCGCCTGCGCGTTCTGCCGGTTGCCCGGGTCCGCGCCACCGGTCTTGACCAGCGCGACGTTGCGGTCGACCAGCACGCGCGAGACTTCCTGCGCCAGGTCCGGCCGCACCTCGAGGATGGCGCGGAAGCCCTCCTTGTCGAGGCGGTAGCACTCGACATCGGTGGCGGCGATCACGGTGGCGCGGCGCGGCTCGCCGGTCATCATGCCCATTTCGCCGAACACGCTGCCATCCGCAAGGTTTGCGACGTGCTTCCTTTCGCCATCGGCCTTGTCCACCACCACCTCGCACTGGCCGGTCACCACCAGGTACAGCCAGTGCGCCACGGCGCCCTGGCGCGTGATGACGTCGCCCTTCACGAACGGTGCATGGGTCAGGTGGCCGGCCAGCGCAGCGGTCTCGTCGTCCGACAAGGTCCGGAACAGGTCCACGTTGCGCAACACCGCCACGCGCCGCGCCTGTTCGCGCGCCTCGCGCTCGGCGTGGAACTCGGCGTTCTCCTTGATGAGCATGCGCTCCTCGAGCGGCATGATGAGCGCGATGCCGGCGCGCTTCAGGGCCGCCAGGGCGTGCGCGCGCACCGCGCTGTCGGTCGGGTCGTCGTGCAGCGGGTCGGTCAACCAGTAGCGCAGCGCGAAGCGGCCGCCGTTGGGCAGCGCCTCCATCAGCACGGCGGTCGGCGGCGGGTCGGTGGCGACGTGGGCGATGGTGGCGTCGCGCACGCCGCGCTCCAGCGCCTCGATCACGCGCCCGACCCCGCAGCTGGTGTCGAGGTTGAACCACACCCAGCGGCGCCAGCGCGTGGTGCGGTCGCTGCGCGACCCGATCACCGTGAAGCGGTTCTTCATCAGGTAGCTGTTGGGCACCACCACGGTCTCGCGGTTGCGCGTTTCGATGGCGGTGTAGCGCCAGCGGATTTCCACCACGCGGCCGGACAGGTCATCGATCTTCACCCAGTCGCCGATGCGGATCGAGTGGTCGAGCTGCAGCGCCACGCCGCCGAGGATGTTGCCCAGCGTCTCCTGCATGGAAAACGCGATCACTGCGGTGATCACCGCCGAGGTGGCGACGATGCTGGTGAAGTCCACGCCGGACATGCGCAGCCACATCACCAGCCAGGCCAGGAACACGCCGGTGACGGTGAGGTCCTCGACGATGCGCGGCGGGTTCGAGCCCAGGCGGTGCAGCACGCCGCGGAACATCACCATGCCCACCATGCGCAACAGCGCCGCAGCCAGCACCACCAGCACCACGTCGCGCACCCAGCCGACGGCGGGCGCTGTCGTCATGGGCGATAGCGCGGCGTTGAGCAGCTGGGCGGAAGTGGCCACCAGCGCCACCACCAGCATGTTGCGCGCGGTGGCGCGGCTTTCCAGCCGCAGCCACAGCGCGGTGATCGACAACGCCGCCGTGAGGCCGGCGGCAATCAGGATCAGCTGCGAGGATTCGAGCCAGGCGGGCATGGGATTGTGTGGACCTGAATCACAAAGGCAGCAATCGGATCGGCTTCCGGTTGCCGCCTACAATCGCATCATGACATGGCTTCTCGCCTATGTCGCCACCGGCGCGGTCGTGGGTTTTCTCGCGGGCTTGCTCGGCATCGGCGGCGGCATGACCCTGGTGCCGATCCTCGCGGCCCTGTTCGCCGCGCAGGCGATCGGGGGCGACCACACCGTGCACCTGGCGCTCGCCACGGCAATGGCCTCGGCCGCGTTCACCTCCAGCGCCTCGGTACGCGAGCATCACAAGCACGGCGCGGTGGATTGGGCGCTGGTGCGACGCTTCGTGCCCGGCATGGCCACCGGCTCGCTGGTCGCCACGTTCGCCAGCGGCTGGGTGTCGCAGCGCACGCTGGCGCTGGCCTTCGCCGTCATCGTGTTCGGCGCCGCCGTCAACATGCTGGTGGGCAAGAAGCCCAAGGCAGCGCACGCGTGGCCGGGCTCCCTGGCGCTGTTTGCGTTGGGCGTGGTGATCGGCGCAGTCTCCGGCCTGGTCTCCGCCGGCGGCACGTTTCTCCTGATGCCGGTGATGCTTTATTTCGGCGTGGCGATGCACAGCGCCATCGGCACCGGTGCGGCCATCGGCATCCCGGTGACGGCCATCGGCACGCTCGGCTACATCGCGGCAGGCTGGCGCGCGCCGGGCCTGCCGGATCCGCACCTCGGGTTCCTGTACCTGCCCGCGCTGGCGGGGCTGGTGGTCGGCAGTCTGGTCACCGCGCCGATGGGCGCGCGTGCCGCGCACCGGCTGCCGGTGGTGACGCTCAAGCGCTTGTTTGCGTTGCTGATGATCGCGCTGGCAGCGCGCATGGCGTGGCGGTATTTCTAGGGTCGGTAGGTCACGTTGCCGCAGGCTACGTGACAATCCCGCCATTCAATGTCACGTAGCCTGCGGCAACGTGACCTACGAGGGTGTGCCAATCACGATGCCGAAGTCAAGCACTCGCGCGGCGTCCGGGGCGAAATAGGCCCAAACACCGCACCAGGGCTGGAGTTTCTACTTGGTGATGCCCAGCTGCCGGTATTTCTCCCGGTACTTGTCGCGCAATTTCGTCTGCTTGTCCTCCAGCACGATCTCGCGGCCCTGGATGAACACGCGCTCGATGTTGGTGCGAATCTCCAGCGGATCGCCGTCGGCCACGAAAAAGCTGGCGAGCTTGCCGGCCTCGAGTGAACCGAGCCGGTCCGCCGCCCCGAGGATTTGCGCTGGATAGAGCGTGATCGACTTCAGCGCTTCCTCGCGCGGCAGGCCGTAGGCGACGGTCGCGGCCGCCTCGAACGGCAGGCTGCGTTCGCGTGCCGCGTCGGAGGCCGCGCCGTTGCGCGCGATGGCGAACGCCACGCCGGCCCGGTGCAACTTGGCCGCGATGGTGTTGGGCGTGTCCGGGCTCTCGTTGCGGCGCAGCGGCAGGCGGTGCACGCCGCCGACGATCACCGGGATGCCGCGTGCCTTCAGCAGCGGCGCCACGTGCGGTGCGTCGTAGCCGCCGACGATGACGATGTTCACGCCATGGCGTTCGGCGAATCCGAGCGCATGGCGGATCTGCGGGAGGTCGTCGGCGTGGACGAACACCTTGCGCTGGCCGCTGAACACCGGGCGCATCGCTTCGAGGCGTGCATCCGGCGTGGCAATCTCCCCGGCCTCCGCGGCGCGGGCATAGGCGCGCGCGGTGTCGAAGGTGTCGTCGAGCGCGCGCAGGCGCTGGGCCGAGGTGCGCTGCATTTCCTCGATGCGCGCGGCGGAGAGCGTCGGCGTCATTGCGGTGCCGAAGCGCATGGCGGGCAGGATTACGTGCAGTCCGGCTTCGCGCACCAGGCCCATGTCTTCCCAGGTCCAGCCATCGAGCTGGATCAGCGCCGAGGTGCCGCCGATGCCGCCGCCCACGCCGGACCGCGGGACCGCAAGTGCGGCGAGCACGCCGTTGGCGCGCGTGACCGGAATGATCTCGCTGTCCGCATTGACGGCGACCAGCGCGCGTGAGTTCGGATTCGATGGACCGGTCTCCACCTGGTCGAGTGTTGCGCGCACGGCGGAGACTTCCGCGAGGCCGATCGCGGTGTTGGCCGCGATGAATCCCGGGTAGACGTGCTTGCCCGAAAGGTCGATGCGCTGCGCGTTCGCCGGCGCCTTCGCGCTGCCCGGCGCACCGAGGGCCACGATGCGGCCCTTGTCGATCAACATCTCTCCATTGGCAATCGACGCGCCGCTCACGGTATGCAGGGTGGCGCCGGTGAGGAGGAGCGGAGTGGATTGGGGTGGGGGTGGGATGTTGGGGGAGGCGAGGGCCATTGTTGCCGAGAGCATGGTCGCTGTCGCCAACAGTTTGCTCGTGCTCACCGGCCGAGAAATCCCCCTCATTCCCCCTTTTGCAAAGGGGGACGTGCCAACTGTCTCATCTTGGCTGACGCTAATCGCTCTCGATTTAACCCCTAAGGCCGAACGCCAAATCCATGCACTTCCCCCTTTGCAAAAGGGGGATCGAGGGGGATTTGCAGCGGTCGATGTACTCATGGCCAAAGTCCTGAGCAATGATGGGGGCAGGAGAATTTTCATCGTCCCTCTCCCGTGCATTCCAGCCATTCACCGCCATTCCAGTACTCCCCGCGCACGTGGTTGAGCTGGTGCAATGCGCGTTGCGCCGCGAAGTAGGCCAAGAGCGTTCGCACGTCCGACGGCGGCGCCTCTGGGGCGGCTGGGCCGGCGCCGCGGCCGCCGCTGCCAGCCACTGTGGAGGCCCTGAGCCGCGCCAGCCGTGCCGGCAACGCCTTGGCGACCAGGCGCGCCTTTTCCTTCGCGGCCTCGTCCTGCATGCGGGCGTCGTCCTTCAGGTCAAAGTACTTGCGCCCGTCGATCCAGGTCTGTTCGGCGCGTGCGAGCGGGGAGAGCGGATCGGCGCTCCAGATCACGAAGTCGGCGTCCTTGCCGGTTTCCAGCGAGCCGGTTTGCTTGTCGATGCCCAGTTGCTTGGCGGCATTGAGCGTCACGAACTTGAGTGCCTCGGATTCCGGCACGTTGCCGTAGCGCACCGCCTTGGCGGCCTCGGTGTTCAGGCGCCGCGCCAGTTCGTCGCTGTCGGAATTGAAGGTGGT
This sequence comes from Betaproteobacteria bacterium, assembly GCA_016790765.1. GTDB lineage: Bacteria > Pseudomonadota > Gammaproteobacteria > Burkholderiales > Usitatibacteraceae > UKL13-2. The sequence goes on along the minus strand of JAEUMZ010000182.1, from coordinate 16,929 downwards.
CAGCACGCCGGCGTTGTGCATGATCGCGCCGTTCCAGGGGATCGCGTCCCACACCTCCATCTTGTAGGCCCACCAGTCGGAAAAGCTCGAACCGCCGGCGCCGATGTCGCGGATGGCATCGGCCACCTTGTAGCCTTCCAGCACGTGCTGGAACGTCGCGACCGGAATGCCGAGTTCTTTCGCCACGCGCGCGAACATGAGGATCTCGTCGGCGCGGTAGGAGTGGATGTGCACCGCGCGTTTTTTCTCCAGGAGCTCCACCAGCGCCTCGAGCTGGAGGTCGCGCCGCGGCTCCGCCACCACCGCGCCGGGCGTCTTCGGCGTCGCGCGCCAGTCGGCCCATTGTCTTTGGTAGCCCTTCGCTGCGGAGAACGCATCGCGTATGACCTGCTCCACGCCCATGCGCGTCTGCGGGTAGCGCGTGGTTTCCGTGGCCGCGTTGGATTGCTTGACGTTCTCGCCCAGCGCGAACTTGATGCCCGGCAGCGCGCCCTGCACCTTGAGGCCCTCCGCATCCAGGCCCCAGCGGAACTTGACGGTCTGCGTCTGCCCGCCGATGGTGTTGGCCGAGCCGTGCATCACGTTGGCCGCCGTGGTGCCGCCGGCAAGTTGCCGGTACATGCTGATCGCGGTGGCATCAAGCACATCGGCCACCCGCACTTCCGCGCTGACCGAGCTGGTGGATTCGTTCAACCCGCCGTTGGCCGCGGTGTGCGAGTGCGCGTCGATCAGGCCCGGCGTGACATGCTTGCCGGTGGCATCGATTTCGATCGCGCCCGGGGCGGACAACGACTTGCCGACCGCGCTGATGCGGCCGTCCCGGACCAGCAGGTCGGCTTTGGCCAACTTGCCTGCCGGGCCGCTGGTCCAGAGGGTCGCGTTCTTCACCAGCACGGCGGCCGGCCTGGCGGGCGGTGCGATGCCGTAAGTGCCCGCCGGGTACACCGCGGCGGGCGCGGGAAGCACATCCGCCGTTGCGGGCCTTGCGGAGTCCCTGAACGCTGCAATGCGCGTCGCGCGCCACGGCACTGGCGCGGCGGTGGCCCCTTCGAGGCTACCCGTCAGCGTGTCCGCAATCAGCTCCGCCACGATGGTGGATCGTGCGGCCGCGTCCTTCTTGCACGGGATGCTGACGACCATCTGCCGCCCGCGCATCGCGATGTCGCACGCCGCGCCGTCGATCGTCAGGGCCGGCTGCAGCTTGGTGCCGCCGATGGACCACTGCGCATCGCCCACGCGCCAGGTGCCGCGCACATCGATGCGTTCTGCCGCTGTCGTGGGATGCGGGCGACCATCCACGAACGCGAGCTCGACTTCGGCGCCCTCGGTGGCGAACAGGTCTGCACTCGCCACCACCACATTGGCGATGCGGCCCGGCTCCAGGGTGCCCAACTGACGCTGCAGGCCGATCAGCTTGGCCGGCGTGGTGGTCAAGGCAGCCAGCGCGCGATCCGCAGTCAGGCCGCGACGCACCGCCAGCCGTACATTGTTCCAGAACTCGCGCGACGGTTGGGTCATGCCGTGGGCGGTGAGGGCGAACTCGATGCCGGCCGATGCCAGGAGTGACGGGTTGGACGGCGCCTGCTCCCAGTGCTGCAACTGCTCCAACTGCACGTCGAGCGCCTGGTCCGGCGTCTCCACTTCCGGCGGCGCGGGAAAATTGACCGGCACGATGACCGGCATCGCCAGCGATTTCAAATGGTCGCGGCGCCGGTATTCGTAGCCGTTGCCCTGCGCGATGACATTGAGCCCGAACTCGTCGCGTACTTTGCCGATGCGCTGGAAATCCTGCTCGCCGTCCGCGGCGTAGATGACCGGCTGGCGGCCCAGCAGCACGGGGGTCAGCGCCTCGAGCGTGGCGTTCGGCTCCGGGCGCTCCAGCGACGGGTTGGCGCGATAGGCCTCCAGTGCGCCGCGATGCCAGCGCGCGTCGAGCATCGACTGGCGCAGCAGCGCGATGGCGCCCATCATGGAGTTCGGGTACTGCGAGCCGGTGAAGCCGCGCTCGGCCTCGTTGGCCGCGTGCTGCGCCACGCGGGGGGCCACCACCAGCGACTTCGTGTCCGGCCGGTCCGCCGTGTTGAGCAGCGCACTTTGTCCGCGCAGGATGCCCGCCTGCGGCGCGGCCAGCACGCTGGTGAACCCCAACTCGCGCGCAGCCTTGACTTCGTCGGCGCGAAACTCGAGGTTGGCGGCCACGTCGAAATCCGCGCGCACCGAGCGGTTGGACGAGGAGAGCCCGCGCGGCCCCGGCGCCTTCATGTCTTCCGCGCGTTGCGGCGTGGACGGCGGGCCGCCGGGCGAGAACGGCAGCGCCGCCGCGCGCGCCCGCGCATTCGCCGGCAGGCCCACGCTGCTGGCCAGGTCGATGAAACCCGCGTACACGCTTTTGCCGTCGAGCTTCCAGACGCGCGCACCCTTGGGCACCGGCGTCGAGGCCGCAGGCCCGGCCGCGGCCACGCGACCGTCCTTCAACACCAGCACGCCGTTGGCGATCACCTTGCCCGGCGCGATGTGCAGCGTGGCGCCGATCAGTGCGTGCACGCGCGGCGTGTGGTCGCGCAGGGGTTCTTCGCGCTGGGTGGAAAGCTGCGCACCAGCAGGCCAGTGAATGGCCGCGGTGAGGCCGATGACGATCAGGCGTCTTTGCATCGATTGCTCCAGGGACACGCGCGCCGTTCGACGCGAAACGCGCACTTTAGCGCGTCCGCGACCGGACCCAGGCATTGCACAGGTCAATGACAGGCCTGCGGCATGCAATGGCCTTGGCTGACCGGCGGGACGCTATCTGCGCCGACGCGCCGGCGGGGCGCAGAACTGCTCGTAGAGCACCTGCATCAGCGCCAGCGCCTCGGGGCTGGCGATCGAGTAATAGATGCGCTTGCCGTCGCGCCGCGTGTCCACCAGCCCCTCGTCGCGCAGCACGCCGAGCTGCTGCGACAGCGTCGGCTGGTGGATCTCCAGCGCCTCCTCCAGTTCGCCCACCGAGCACTCGCCCTGCGAAATGCGGCAGAGCAGCAGCAGGCGGTCCGGGTTGGACAGGGTCTTGAGCAGCGCACAGGAGCGGTCCGCGGAGGCGCGCAGGCGGTCGAGGTCGAGGGTACGGGTGTCGGGCATGGTCGTCGGGGGGCGTCACCCCGAAAGGCGGGGGCGTTCAATGATCTATTGAAAAACATTATATATGACAATATAATATAGGCACAACAACTGAATTCTGCCCCAGACCATGAACGCCCGGAAGCCCCTCCTGCAATCCACGTCCGCCCTGCGGCGCGTCCCCCTGTTTCTTGCGGCGCTTGCGGCCGCGGCCAGCCTCTGGGCCACGGCCGCGCTGGCGGCCGCGCCGGCCCCCGCGCCTGCGCTGCGCACCGCAATCGCGGCGCCGTTGTCCGCGGCGGGGCAGGCGGTTGCCGACGGGCTCGTCGAGGCGGTGCGGCAGACGGCGGTGTCTGCGCCGGTGGCCGGCACGCTCGCCCTGCTGGCCGTGCAGGCCGGCGACCGCGTGCAGGCCGGGCAGGTGCTGGCGCGCATCGATGCGCGCGCCGCGCAGCTGGCCGGCCAGGCCGGCGACGCGCAGGTGCAGGCGGCGAGGGCCTCGCTGGAGGTGGCCCGCCGCACGCTGGCCCGCCAGCGCGACCTCCATGGCAAAGGCTTCATCAGCGCCGCCGCGCTCGATCAGGCCGAGGCCGAGTTCCGCGCTGCCGAGGCCGGCGTGAATGCGCAAGTGGCGCAGGCCGGCGTGGCGCACACGCAGGCTGATTTCCACGTCGTGCGCGCGCCCTATGCCGGTGTGGTGGCCGACGTGCCGGTGGTGGTGGGCGAGCTCGCGCAGCCGGGCCGCACGCTCGTCACGCTCTACGATCCGACGGCCCTGCGCGTGACGGCGACCCTGGCGCAGTCCGATGCGCGCGCTGCACGCGCCAGTGCCTCGTTCCGGGTGGAGATCGCCGGACGTGAAGCCCTCACGGTACCGGCCGCGCGCAGCACCCTGCTGCCGGCCGCCGATCCGGCCACCCAGACGGTGCGCCTCAGGCTCGACCTGCCCGCCTCGACAGAGGCCGCGGCGCCCGGCACGTTCGCGCGCGTGGGCGTGGCGGCGGGGCGCGATGCGCCGGTGGACGCGCTGGCGCCGATTCGCATCGGCGTGCCGCAGCAGGCGGTGGTGCGCAGGAGCGAGATGACCGGCGTGTACGTGGTGCGCGATGGCCGTGCCGCGTTGCGGCAGGTGCGTCTGGGCCCGGTGCAGGGCGCCGACGTGGAAATCCTCTCCGGGATCAGCGCCGGCGAGGCGGTTGCGCTCGATCCGCAGGCTGCGGCGCGGCACCGCGCGCCATGAAGGACGCCGCCATGGACCCTCCGATGGGCATCGCCGGGCGCCTGGCGCGCCGGTTCTCCACTGCGCGTCTCACGCCGCTGCTCGCGCTGACCGCCCTGCTGCTGGGCCTGTTCGCGGTGGCGGTGACGCCGCGCGAGGAGGAGCCGCAGATCGACGTGACGATGGCCAACGTGATCGTTGCGTTGCCGGGCGCCAGCGTGCGGGATGTCGAGCAGATGATCGCGGTGCCCGCCGAGCAGGTGCTGTCGCGCATGCCGGGGGTCGAGCACACCTACTCGGTGTCGCGTCCGGGCTTGGCGGTGCTGACCGTGCAGTTCAAGGTCGGCGTGCCGCAAGACACCGCGCTGGTACGCCTCTATGACACCGTGCATTCGAATGCCGACTGGCTGCCGCGCCACCTGGGCGCACTGCCGCCGGTGGTGAAGCCGAAGGGCATCGACGACGTGCCGATCATCGCGTTCACCCTGTCCGCGGACGCCGCCACGCCCTTCGACCTCGAGCGCGTTGCGGTGAGCATGGAGGCCGAACTCAAGCGCGTGACCGGCACGCGCGACGTGCGCACGCATGGCGGGCCGGGCCGCGCGGCGCTGGTCGAGGTTGATCCCGCGCGACTGGCCGCCACCGGCGTCACCGTGGCCGACCTGCGCAACGCGATCCTCGGCGTGAATGCAGGCATGCCGGTGGGCGACCTGCTGGCGGGCAATCGCGCCGTGCAGGTCGAGGCCGGACCGTTCATCGAGCACGCCCGCGAACTGGCGGAGGTGGTCGTCGCCGTGCGTGCGGGCCGGCCGATCCTCCTGAAGCAGGTGGCCGACGTGCGCGACGGCCCGCCGCCCGCCACCCGCCACGTGTGGACCACCGTGCCGGGCCAGCCCGGCGTGCAGCGCCCGGCGGTGACGGTGGCCGTCACCAAGAAGCCGGGTGCGAACGCCATCGACGTGGCGGAAGGATTGCGCGCCAAGGTGGCCGCGCTGCGCAACACCGTGATCCCGGACGGCGTGCAGGTCACGGAGACGCGCAATTATGGCGAGACGGCCAACGACAAGGCGCAGACGCTGATCCGCAAGCTCATCTTCGCCACCCTGTCGGTGGTGGCCCTGGTGTTCGTGGCACTCGGCCGGCGCGAGGCGCTGATCGTCGGCGCCGCCGTGGTCCTGACCCTGGCCGCGACGCTGTTCGCCTCCTGGGCCTGGGGCTTCACGTTGAATCGCGTGTCGCTGTTCGCGCTGATCTTTTCCATCGGCATCCTGGTCGATGACGCGATCGTGGTGGTGGAAAACATCCACCGCCGCCACGCGCTCGAGCCTCACCGGCCGATGGTGGACCTGATTCCCGGCGCGGTCGACGAGGTCGGCGGCCCGACCCTCCTTGCCACCTTCACCGTCATCGCGGCGCTGCTGCCGATGGCCTTCGTCAGCGGCCTGATGGGCCCGTACATGAGCCCGATCCCGATCAACGCCAGCATGGGCATGCTGATCTCGCTCGCGGTGGCGTTCGTGGTCACGCCCTGGATGGCCGCGGTGTGGCTGGTCCGCCCGGGCGCGCATGCCGCGCATGCGCCGGTGTTCGACCTCACGCGACACGCGGCGCCGCTGTTCGCGCGCGTGTTCGGCCCGCTGCTGGACGACACCACCGGCCCGCGCGCGCGCCGCAAGCTCGCGCTGGCCGTATTGGCGCTGATCGCCGTGTCCCTGGCCTTGCCGTTCACCGGCCTGGTGCGGCTCAAGATGCTGCCGTTCGACAACAAGTCCGAGTTCTCGGTGGTGGTGGACATGCCGGCCGGCACGCCGCTGGAGCGCACGGCGGCCGCACTCGAGGACCTGGCCGCGATGCTGGCCCGCGATGCGGCGGTGCGCGACATCCAGGCCTACGCCGGCACCGCAGCGCCAATCAATTTCAACGGCCTGGTGCGGCAGTACGACTTGCGCAGCGGCGGCGAGCTGGGCGAACTGCAGGTCAACCTCGTCGACAAGGCGCAGCGGCACGAGCAGAGCCACGCCATCGCCACGCGCCTGAGGCCGGCGGTGCAGGACATCGCGCGCCGCCACGGCGCAAACGCGAAGGTCGTGGAAGTGCCGCCCGGTCCGCCGGTGCTGGCGCCGCTGGTGGCCGAGATCCACGGGCCCGAGGCCGCGGGCCGGCGCGAAGTGGCCAAGGCGGTGCGCCGGGTGCTCGAATCCACCGCGGGCATCGTGGACGTGGACGACTCGACGCTCGCATCCGCGCCGCGCAAGCTGTTGCACATCGACCGCCGCAAGGCCGGCGAGCGCGGCGTGGCGGTGCGCGACATCGTCGACACGCTGCGCACCGGCCTGGCTGGGGAGGACGTGAGCACGCTGCACGACGGCGCCCGCTACCCGGCGGCGATGCGCCTCCAACTGCCCCCGGCCGCGCACGGCGACCTCGACGCCCTGCTGCGCCTCACGGTGCGGGGAACGGACGGCCGCACCGTGCCGCTGCGCGAACTGGTGCAGGTCCTGGATGCGGCGCGCGAGCAGCCGGCATACCGCAAGGACCTGAGCCCGGTGACCTATGTGGTGGCGGACATGGCCGGGCGCATCGACAGCCCGCTGTACGGCATGTTCGCCGCGCGCGACGCGCTCAAGCAGATCGAGACGCCCGCCGGCGCCCCGCTCGCGGAGCGCTTCATCGGGTCGCCCGGCGATACGCTGCGCGACTACACGCTGAAGTGGGACGGCGAATGGACCATCACCTACGAGACGTTTCGCGACATGGGCGCCGCGTATGCCGTGGGCCTGGTGCTGATCTACCTCCTGGTGGTGGCGCAGTTTGGCTCCTACCTCACGCCGCTGATCATCATGGCGCCGATCCCGTTGACCGTGGTGGGCGTGATGCCGGGCCACGCGCTGCTCGGTGCCTCGTTCACCGCCACCAGCATGATCGGCATGATCGCGCTCGCCGGCATCATCGTGCGCAACTCGATCCTGCTGGTGGATTTCATCGAGCTGGAAACGCGCGCCGGCACGCCGCTGGCCGAGGCGGTGGTGCGCTCGGCGGTGACGCGCGCGCAGCCGATCCTGCTCACCGGCCTGGCGGCGATGATGGGCGCGCTGTTCATCCTCGACGACCCGATCTTCAATGGCCTCGCGATCGCGCTGATCTTCGGCATCCTGGTCTCGACCCTGCTCACGCTGGTTGTCATCCCGCTGCTGTACTTCATGGCGATGCGCGGGCGGCCCGGCGACCGCGACGCCGCCGCGCCTGCGCCTGAAACCGTTTCCCCCCCTGAACCAAAAGGAGCACAGCCATGACCACCTGGCGCATCGTCCGCATCGTTGCGGGCACCTTCATCCTGCTGTCCCTGGCCCTGGGCATTCCGGGCAGCCCGTTGTTCCTAAGCCCCTGGTGGCTGGCGTTCACCGCCTTCGTCGGCGCCAACCTGCTGCAAAGCGGGTTCACGCGCTGCTGCCTGACGGAACAACTGCTGCGCAAGGCCGGCATCGAGCCGGGCTGCTGAGCTGCAAGCCGCCTTCCGCACGCGATCACATCACCAAAGTCTAGAACGGGTGCGGCGATCAGGCCATTTGTGGCTGGAACGCCGCGCCAGTACTGGGGTTTGCCCCATAAGCGACCAGCGCAACGCTGCCGGCGAAGCCGCGCAGGTCACCAGAGCTCCACCGCCTTGCCCTGGGCGCGCAGGCGATCGGCGCGTGCCTGCAGGAAACGCTGGAAGTTCGGTTGCGAGCGGTATGCGCCGCTCGACACGTAGTCCATCACCGCGGCGGTGTGGAACGGGCGGAGCACGGCCTCGGTGCGGAACACCTCGCGCCCGTCGCCATCGAAGAACAGCAGCGCCGGCGTGTAGGCCACCTGTGCGGCCGGGGCCCAGTCGCGCTCGCGCACCGGGGCGCCGCTGGGCGGCACCACGTTGCGTGAACCCCCGGCATCGACGCGCGCCACGGTCAGCCGGGCGCTTTCCTCGCGTAGCGCCGGGTGCGTGGCCAGCGCGCGTTCCCATTCCGCACAGTCGGTGCAGCCCGTGCGCGTGACGATCACCATCAGCGGCTTGTCCCTGCGCAGCATCGCGCGGAGGTCGATCGTGCCGGCCGCCGGGACCGCCGGCGCCGCCGGCTCTTTCCGGGCGAGGTACGCGGCAAATGTCGCGGGACGGCCCTCTTCGAGCGCCACGTAGTCCAGCGCCTCGCGAAAGCGCGCTGCGGGGACCCGGCCGTTCAAGCGCAGGATCACGCGCCCTTGCGCATCGAAGAACCACACGGTGGGCGTGAACTGCACCTGGAGGTGCACCGCGAGATCCTTTTCGGTGCGCACGATGCCATCGATCCAGGTGGTCTCGCGGTCGCCCCACAGGTTGACGGCCACCGCGACCACGCGCGCACGCGCCGCGCGTTCGATGTCCGGCTGGCCCAGCACGTTCTTCATCAACTGCACGCAGTACGGGCAGCCGTCCTGCCCGAAATAGACCATCAGCCGGCGGCCGGACTTGGCGGCCTCGGCGGCATCCTCGCGGAAGTCAAGGAAGGATTCGTTGAACCATTTCGGGATGGCGATGGCATGCGGGCTGGGGACCGCAGCCGTGTCGGGACCGGCGGCGAAGGCCGGCGCAGTGCCCAGTGCGGCAGCGAGTGCCAGGGCCACTGCCGCTGCGTGCGCGCAAGGCGCGCGCAAGCCACGCTCAGGCAATCGCCCGGTACGCGGGCAGGGTGAGGAATTCTTCGTAGTGGTCATCCAGGACGAGCTGCTCGAACAGGCGTGCTCCCTCGGCGTACTTTCCCACATCGTACGCCGCCTGGCCGACGATGGCCGGGGTCTTGGTGAGTTCATCGGCGATCAGCGGCTTGACCAGGTCCTTGGTGACCTTGCGACCGTCGTCGAGCACGCCCTTGGGCGAGCGCATCCACTGCCACACCTGGCTCCTGGAAATCTCGGCCGTGGCCGCGTCTTCCATTAGATTGAAAATCGGCACGCAGCCGTTGCCCGCCAGCCACGAGCCGATGTACTGGATGCCGACCTGGATGTTGTTCCGCAGGCCCGCCTCGGTGATCGGCGCCTCGGGCAGGAAGTTGAGCAGGTCCTTGGCGGTGAAGTTCACGTCGTCGCGCTGGCGGTGGATCTGGTTGGGCGTCTTCATGTGCTCGTCGAACACCGCCTTGGCGATGCCCACCAGCCCGGGGTGCGCCACCCAGGTGCCGTCGCAGCCGTCGGTGACCTCGCGCAGCTTGTCGGCGCGCACCTTTTCCATGGCTGCCGCGTTGGCGGCTTCATCGTTCTTGATCGGGATCTGCGCGGCCATGCCGCCCATGGCGAAGGCGTGCCGCCGGTGGCAGGTCTTGACCAGCGTGAGCGCGTAGGCGCGCAGGAATGGCGCCAGCATGTTTACCTGCGCGCGGTCGGCCAGGCAGAAGTCCTTGTTGAGGCGGAATTTCTTGATGGCGGAAAAGATGTAGTCCCAGCGGCCGATGTTCAAGCCCGCGCAGTGCTCGCGCAACTCATAGAGGATCTCGTCCATCTCGAAGGCGGCGGTGATGGTCTCGATCAGCACCGTGGCCTTGATGCTGCCCTGGGGCACGCCGAGTTCGTCCTGCGCCGCCACGAAGATGTCGTTCCACAGCCGCGCCTCGAGGTGCGATTCCATCTTGGGCAGGTACAGGTACACGCCGCTGCCGCGCCCGAGCAGCGTCTTCACGTTGTGGAAGAAATACAGCGCGAAATCGAAAATCGCCCCGGACACCGGCTTGCCGTCGAGCATGACGTGCTTTTCGTCCAGGTGCCAGCCGCGCGGGCGCGGGATCAGCACGGCGACCTTGTCATTCAACCGGTATTGCTTGCCGTTCTGCTCGAAGGTGATGGTGCGCAAGTTGGCATCGCGCAGGTTGATCTGGCCCTCGAGCATGTTGTCCCAGGTGGGGCAGTTGGCATCCTCGAAGTCGGCCAGGAAGGTGGAGGCACCGGAGTTGAGCGCATTGATGACCATCTTGCGGTCGGTGGGGCCGGTGATTTCCACGCGGCGGTCCTGGAAATCGGCGGGGACGCCTTTCACCTGCCAGTTGCTTTCGCGAATGGCCTTGGTTTCGGGCAGGAAGTCGGGGAGCTTGCCGGCATCGAACTCGGCCTGGCGGGCGGCGCGCGCGGCCAGCCGGGTCTGCCGGGCCGGCTCGAAGCGGCGCGCGAGTTTCACCACGAAATCCAGTGCGCCCGGCGTGAGGATGTCCGCAAAGGCAGGCGGAACGGGCGCGGAAATCGTCAATCCAGCAGGCCAGGATGGGGTCGTCGACATGGGGTTTCTCCAGGGCGCAGGGCCGGGGTCGTGAACCACAAGGTCCAAGGATGCGCTCAATTCCAAGCGCCGATGGGTCTAGTGTATTCCCTTACCCAAATGCTGTGAATCTTCACAAAAACAAAAGCATTTAATACAATGCGCTTGCCCGTTCGCGGCATTCGGTTCGAATCGCCGTCCACGCAAGGCAGGGTGGCAACCCCCTGCAAACAACCCAAGTCCCACGGAGGGGAAGATGGATCGCATGAAAGCACTGGTCACGTTTGTCGAAGTGGCCAAGGCGGAAAGCCTGTCGGCGGTTGCACGCGAGGAAGGCGTGACCCCGGCCATGGTCGGCCGCCGCATCGACCAGTTGGAGGAACAACTGGGCGTGAAGCTGTTCAAGCGCTCGACGCGCAAGATCACCTTGACGCCCGAGGGCGCGGCGTTCGAGGAGGACGTGCGGCGCGTGCTCAGCGACTTGAAGGCGGCGGAAAATTCGCTCACGCTCGGCGCGCGCAACGCCAGCGGCCGGCTGATCGTCACCGCGCCGACCGCCTTCGGCCGCCGCCACGTGGCGCCGCACATCCCTTCCTTCGTCGCCGCCAATCCGAACCTCGATGTGACGCTCAACCTGTCCGAGCGCATCGTGGATCTCAAGAACGAACACGTGGACCTGGCGATCCGCATCGCCGACATGAAGAATGTCGACCTGGTGGCCACCAAGCTCGCGCGCAACCACCGCGTGGTGGTGGGTTCGCCGGATTACTTCAAGCGCAACGGCAAGCCCGCGGCGCTCTCCGACCTGCACAAGCACCGCTGCATCGTGACCTCCACCGAGGAGGGCCTGTCGGACGCGTGGTCGTTCCGCGACGGCAACCGCAATGTCGTGATCAAGGTGTCGGGCCAGATCCACTGCAATGACGGCGAGGTGCTGACGCGCTGGGCGCTGGCCGGGCAGGGCTTGGCGTGGCGTTCGAGCTGGGAAGTGGCCGAGGAGATCGAGAAGGGCCGCCTGGTCGAGGTGCTGTCCAAGTACTCGGCGCCCGGCAACGACATCTACGCCGTGTTTGCCGGCCGCAAGCACCAGCCGGCCAAAGTGCGCCTGTTTATCGAGCACCTCAAGGCGGTGTACGGCGAAAAGCCGTACTGGGAAAAGAAGTAGCTGCCCAAGGCCGCCACGACGGCGATCGGCGGATGCCGCGCGTTCGCCGGTGACGCGCATCGCACACGGTTGGCGCCGCCAGGCGCGCGGTTCGTCTTACCGCGGGGGACCGCCCAACAGGGCCACCTATAATCGCTGCTCCTTCCCGTCCATGGACCGTGCAGCCCGTGAATTCCCCTGATCTTGCGCAATTGACGATCGCCCGCGACCAGAAGGCCTTCAAGGGCAAGGGGCGTGGACGCCGGCGATGGGTGATCGGCGCCGTGGTGGTCATCGCGGCCGCAGGCATCTATGCGGCGCTGCGCGGAGGCGGCGGCGCGACCACCGTGGAAACCACGCTGGTGGCTGCGGCGTTTCCCTCGCAGTCGATCACGGTGTTGAACGCCACCGGCCGCGTCACCGCACAAAGGAAGGCAGCGGTTTCGACCAAGGCCAGCGGCCGGCTGGAATACCTCGGCGTCCAGGAGGGCTCGGTGGTGAAGGCCGGCCAGGTGCTGGCGCGCATCGAGAATCGCGACGTGGCCGCCGCCAACGACCAGGCGCAGGCCGCCCTGCGCGCCGCGCAGGCCAACCTCGAGCAGGGCGCGGCGGAACTGCGCGACGCGGATGCCAACCTCAAGCGCAGCGAGGACCTGCACCACAAGAATTTCATCTCCGGCGCCGCGCTCGACACGGCGCGTGCGCGCGCCGACAAGGCGCGCGCCGCCGTGGCTTCGCTCAAGGGCGCCATCGGCGTGGCGGAGGCCAACCTGCGCGCCTCGGACGTGAGCGTCGAGCAGACCCTGATCCGCGCCCCGTTCGACGGCGTGGTGCTGACCAAGAATGCCAACGTCGGCGACATCATCACGCCGTTCTCCTCGGCGGCCGACTCCAAGGGCGCGGTGGTCAACATGGCCGACATGGCCACCCTGGAAGTGGAGGCGGATGTCTCCGAGGTGTCGCTGTCGAAGATTGCCGTGGCGCAGCCGGTGGAAATCCAGCTCGACGCGTTTCCGGAGTTGCGCCTGCTGGGCAAGGTGAGCCGCATCGTGCCGACGGTGGACCGCTCCAAGGCCACCGTGCTGGTCAAGGTGGAGTTCGTCGAGCGCGACAAGCGCGTGCTGCCCGACATGTCGGCCAAGGTGGCGTTCCTGTCGCGCGAACTGCAACCCGGGGAACGCAGCAGCGTGACCGCCGTGCAGGCCGAGACGCTGGCCAAGCGCGAGGGCAGGGATGTGGTGTTCCTGTTGCAATCCGACAAGGACGGCGACAAGGCCCGGCAGGTGCCGGTGACCGTGGGCGGCAAGGTGGGGGACTTGATGAAAGTCAGCGGCGTGAAGTCAGGCGACAAGGTCATCCTCAAGCCGTCCGAGAAACTCGTGGACGGGAGCAAGGTCGCTCTGCTGAAGAAATAAGGTGAAGGGCTTGGAACCGCGGATGAACGCAGATGAACGCGGGTGCGCCGTGCGAAACCCAAGCCCTTTCGTTTCCCTGGAGCCCCGGTGACTGCGCTGGTCGAAATCAAGCATCTGGCCAAAAGCTACAAGCGTGGCGAGCAGGTGGTGCCGGTGCTGCACGACATCACGCTCGACATCGCGCGCGGCGATTTCATCTCGCTGATGGGGCCCTCAGGCTCCGGCAAGTCCACGCTGCTCAACCTCATCGCCGGCATCGACAAGCCGGACCGCGGCGTGCTGCGCGTGGATGGCGTGGACATCACGGAACTGGGCGAGGGGGAGCTGGCCGACTGGCGCGCCTCGCACATCGGCTTCATCTTCCAGTTCTACAACCTGATGCCGGTGCTGTCCGCTTTCGAGAACGTGGAACTGCCGCTGCAGTTGACGAACCTGTCGCGCGCCGAGCGGCGCGCCCGGGTGGCGCTCACGCTCGGCATGGTCGGACTGGCGGACCGCATGGATCACTACCCCAATGAACTCTCCGGCGGCCAGCAACAGCGCGTGGCCATCGCGCGCGCCATCGTCACCGACCCGACCATCCTGGTCTGCGACGAGCCGACCGGCGACCTGGACCGGCATTCGGCCGCCGACGTGCTGGACATGCTCAAGCGCCTGAATGCCGACCTCGGCAAGACCATCATCATGGTCACCCACGACGCCCACGCCGCGGAAGCCGCGCGGCGCATGGTGCATTTGGAGAAGGGGGAGTTGAGTGGAGGAGAGGGGTAAGGCGGGAGGGGTGAGGAGTGAGGAGAGAGGAGGAACTTCCCCTCACCCCTCACCCCTCACCCCTCACCCCTCACCCCCCACCCCTCACCGACCCATGTTCTACCTCAAGCTCATCCTCAAGAACGTGTTCCGCGCCAAGCTGCGCACGGGCTTGACGCTCGCGGGACTGGTCATCGCGGTGATGGCGTTCGGCCTGCTGCAGACCGTGGTCGATGCGTGGTTCGCGGGGGCCAACGCCTCGTCGAACGCGCGCATGATCACGCGCAACGCGATTTCGCTGGTGTTCCCGATGCCGGCCTACTACCGCGAGCGCATCAAGGCCATCCCGGCGGTGAAGTCGGTGTCGCACTCGCAGTGGTTCGGCGGCATCTACAAGGAGCCGAAGAATTTCTTTCCGCAGTTCGCGGTCGACCACGAGAACTACTTCGAGATGTTCCCGGAGTTCCTGTTCAAGCCGGAGGAACTGCTGGCCTTCAAGCGCGACCGCCAGGGCGCCGTGGTGGGCCGCAAGCTGGCCGACCAGTTTGGCTGGAAGGTGGGCGACACGGTGCCGATCCGCGGGACGATCTTCCCCGGCGAATGGCAGTTCACCATCCGCGCCATCTACGACGGCCGGGATGAGGTGGCCCTGACGCGCCAGTTTTATTTCCACTGGGACTACATCAACGAGTGGTTGAAGAAGCGCTTCCCGCGCCGCGCCGACCAGATCGGCGTGTTCAACATCGAGGTGTCGGACCCGACGCGCACCGCCGAAGTGGCGCGCGCCATCGACGCGGAGTTCAAGAACTCGCTGGCCGAGACCCTCACCGAAACCGAGAAGGCGTTCCAGCTCGGCTTCGTGGCGCAGATGGAGACCATCGTGCTGGCGATCCGCGTGGTGTCGTTCGTGGTGATCTTCATCATCATGGCCGTGGTGGCCAACACCATGGCAATGACCGCGCGCGAGCGCATCGTCGAGTACGCGACGCTGAAGGCGCTGGGCTTTTCACCGCGCTTCGTCGCGGGCCTGGTGTTCGGCGAGGCGATGATGCTGTCGCTGATCGGTGCCGGGCTCGGCATCCTGCTGACGTTTCCGGTCGCGGCCGGATTCGCCGATTCGCCGGCAGGTGCCATCTTTGCCGCCTTCAAGGTCAACGGGATGACCGTGTGGATGCAATGGGCCTGTGCGATCGTGGTGGGATTGGTGGCAGCGCTGGTGCCGGGCTGGCGCTCGGCACGCATTCGAATCGTGGAGGGACTTCGCCATGTTGGGTGAGGCAGGGGTTTCGCGGAGCACTGCTCCGCGCCTGGCGAACCGGCGCGCCATGCAGGGCGCGCCGTGGGTGGCATGGATTGAGTCACAGTTTCCAGGCGCGAGCATGCAAGCCAGCAAATGAAAATCCCGATTTCCTACATCTTCCGCAACCTCTGGACGCGCAAGCTCACCACGGTGCTGACGGCGGCCGGCATGGCGCTGGTGGCGTTCGTGTTCGCCGCGGTGCTGATGCTCGATGCCGGGCTCAACAAGACCATGGTGGGCACCGGCACGCTCGACAACGCGCTGTTCATCCGCAAGGGAGCGGAGACCGAGATCCAGAGCGGCATCTCGCGCGACCAGGCGGCGCTGGTGGAAAGCCAGCCGGAAGTGGCGCGCGACCGCGACGGCCGGCCCCTGGCATCCAAGGAGTCCGTGGTGCTGATCGGGTTGGTCAAGCGCGGCCAGGACCGGCCTTCGAACATCGTCGCGCGCGGGGTCTCGGCCAATGGCTTGGTGCTGCGCCCGCAGGTGCGCATCACGGCCGGCCGCATGTTCCGGCCGGGATCGTCGGAGATCATCGCCGGCTTCAACGTGCACCGCGAATTCGAGGGCGTCGAGATCGGCCAGCAGCTCAAGTTCGCCGGCCGCGAATGGACCGTGGTGGGGCATTTCGATGCCGGCAAGAGCGCGTTCGATTCCGAGGTGTGGGGCGACGCGGAATTGTTGATGCAGTCGTTCCGGCGTCTGAATTTTTCCTCGATGCTGGTGCGGCTCACCCGCGAAGAGGCGTTCACCCCCCTCAACCGCAACGTCGCCGCCGACATCCGCCTGCAACTGGACAGCAAGCGCGAGCGCCTGTTCTATGAAGACCAGTCGCGGGCGCTGTCGACGTTCATTTCCATCCTGGGTACCGTGCTCTCGGTGATTTTCTCGGCCGGCGCGATGATCGGCGCGGCGATCACGATGTACTCGGCGGTCGCCACGCGCACCGGGGAAATCGGCACGCTGCGCGCACTGGGGTTCCGGCGGCCGTCGATCCTGGCCGCGTTCCTGCTCGAGTCCCTGATGCTGGCATTGATCGGCGGCCTCGCGGGCCTGTTCCTCGCCTCGTTCCTGCAGGTATTCACGATCTCGACGCTGAACTTCCAGTCGTTCTCGCAGCTGGCGTTTGGGTTCACGCTCACGCCGGGCATCGTCCTCAAGACACTGGCGTTCGCGTTGTTCATGGGGTTCGTCGGCGGATTCCTGCCGGCGTTCAAGGCGTCGCGGTTGAAGATCGTGGATGCGTTGCGGGCGGCGTAAGTCTGTTTGCGTGCGATTCGGGCACGAAAGTCAAGGACTGGTGCGGGGTTTGGGGCGGTTTTGGCCCAGGGTGCCCGCCGGTGCTTGGGTTTGGCGATTGAGTTAGTCAGTGGCTGGAAGTGTTTCGCGAAACTGATGCGCAGGGCGGGAGCCGGAATGTGCGCGAATCGCTGGCGGCGATTCGCGCATCGCGCGCCGCGGTGCGGCTTGCGACCGTTCGCCGCGGGGGGCGGCGAACGTCCAGCCGGCAGCCCCTGGCTGCCGGCTAGGCGAACCGGAGTGCCGCATCTCTATCCGGCTCCCGGCACCAAAAAAAAATAGGCCCGTAGTCGGGCCTATTTTTTTGGATGGTGCCGGGAGCCGGAATCGAACCGGCACGATATCGCTACCGCTGGATTTTGAGTCCAGTGCGTCTACCAGTTCCGCCATCCCGGCTTGAATTCGGTTCTTGCTCAACCACGGAGTGGTGGCTCCGTTTGTAGCCGCAAA
>JAEUMZ010000169.1 GCA_016790765.1 Betaproteobacteria bacterium | reverse complement strand
CGGAACACGTCGGCAAAGGCGAGTTTCATCGCCTCGAGTTGCAGGTGCACGCTATCAGCCGAATCGACCGGGTGGCCCGCGAGGTCGAACTGCCTCAGGATGCCCAGCGCGATCAAGGCGGCCAGCCCCTGCCCGTTGGGCGGAATCTCGTGCAGGCGCACATCGCGGTAGCCGGTATGGAGGGTGCCCACCCAGTCGGCGCGATGGTTGGCGAGGTCGGCTTCGGTCATCGCGCCCCCGGACGCCGCCGCATGCGCGGCGATCTTGGCCGCCAGCGCGCCGCGATAGAACGATTCGCCGCGCGTGGCCGCGATGTCCTCCAGCGTGGCCGCCTGCGCCGCGAAGGTCCACTTCTCCCCGGCGTGCGGCGCACGGCCGTCTTTCATGAAATCGCGCACGAAGTCCGGCTGGCCGCGCAGCATTCCGGCCTGCCGCGTCCAGCTCTCCGCGGTGATGGGCGAGACGTGGAATCCGTCGCG
This sequence comes from Betaproteobacteria bacterium, assembly GCA_016790765.1. Lineage (GTDB taxonomy): Bacteria > Pseudomonadota > Gammaproteobacteria > Burkholderiales > Usitatibacteraceae > UKL13-2. The sequence continues at coordinate 9,355 of JAEUMZ010000169.1, read as the reverse complement.
CGCGTAGTGGATCGCCGGCACGAACAGCGCCTCGAACGGCAGCCGGCCGAACTTTTCCGACAGCGCCACCCACTGCGACACCGCACCGGGCACCGTCACGCTGTCCCAGCCGCGCTCGGGAATCGTCGCGACGCCTCGGTGCTTCTGGTCGAAATATTCCGGCGTCCACGCCGCCGGCGCGCGGCCCGATGCGTTGAGCCCGTGCAACTGCGTGCCGTCCCAGACGATCGCATAGCCGTCCGAGCCGATGCCATTGCTGGTCGGCTCGACCACGGTCAGCGCGATCGCCGTGGCCAGCGCCGCATCGACGGCGTTGCCGCCCTGCTGCAGCATGCTGATGCCGGCCTGCACCGCCAGCGGCTGCGAGGACGCCACGACATTGCGCGCCATCACGGGCATGCGCTGGGAGGGGTAGGGGAAGATGAAGTTCATACGTGGTGAAGTTCCTGGTGACGAATTCGAGTGCTCTCGTGGAGGAATTACTTTCAATCCCCCTCAATCCCCCTTTTCAAAGGGGGATGTCGTTTCGTGGTCGTTGCACGGATGACTGCTGTCCGTGCAAACTGAACCGCACAACTTCCCCCTTTGAAAAAGGGGGATTGAAATTCGTGGGATCGACGACGACGCCAACTCGCCATTCGATCCCGCGCATACTCTACGCTACCTCCTTGCGCCCCCACGCTGATGCACCTCACCGCCCTCGCCTTCGACGCCTACGGCACGCTGTTCGACGTGCATTCGGTCGCCACGACGGCGGAAGCGCTGTTTCCGGGGCAAGGCGTGGCGCTCTCGCGACTTTGGCGCACCAAGCAGCTCGAATACACCTGGCAGCGCAGCCTGATGCGGCGCCACGCGGATTTCAGCCGGGTCACGCGCGACGCGCTGGGGCATGCCTGCGAGGCATTGCGGCTGTCGCTGTCGCCATCCGCAAGTGACGCACTCCTCGCCGCCTACCGCACGCTCGACGTGTTTCCCGACGCGCTCGGCGCGTTGACAGCGCTGCGCGGCAAGGTGCGGTTCGCCATCCTCTCCAACGGCGCGCCGGACATGCTGGACGCGGTGGTTGCCAACAGCCCGCTGCGCGACGTGTTCGATGCGGTGCTCTCGGTCGAGGACGTCGGCGTGTTCAAGCCCGATCCGCGCGTGTATCAACTGGCCGTCGACCGGCTCGGCATGCCGAAGGCACGCATCGGGTTCGTGTCCAGCAATGGCTGGGATGCGGCCGGGGCGAAGGCGTTCGGCTTTACCGTGTACTGGATCAACCGCTCCGGCGCGCCGGTGGAACGGTTGGGCGTGGCGCCGGACATGACACTGGCCACCCTGGCTGAATTGCCCGCGCTCATCGGAAGCTAGCAGTTTGTTGAAAAACGTCGCGTGCAGGCTGATTCCGTGCCGAGGAGCGGACACGTACCGGGTGTACGGCGAGCACCGGAAGCGCGGAAGCGGCCTACGCAGTAGTTTTTCAACAAACTGCCAAACGGCGGTCATCCCGCGACGGGGGTTCCCTGCGTCGCCTCCCACGCCTTGAGCGCCTTCTCGTATTCCCAAAGCGCTTCTTCGTAGATGTCCATCACGCAGGGTATGCACCCGGTGCCGCAACATTCGTGCGGTTCCGGGTGCTTCGGGGGTTCGGGCTTGGTCATGGGCGGCGCGGAAACTTCAATGCCACCATTTTACGGAATCGCGGCGCACCTGGATGCGCGCCGCGCCGTGAAAACCCGCTACTCGACGAACGCTTCCTCGCGCTTCTTGCGGATCGCCGGCAGCATGATGATGATGAGCAGCACCAGCGAGATGAACAGCAGCGTCGCCGACAACGGCCGGGTGAAGAACTGCGTGGCGTCGCCGCGGCCGAGCAGCATGGCGCGGCGCAGGTGCTCTTCCATCATCGGGCCGAGCACGAAGCCGAGCAGCAGGGGCGCGGGCTCGCATTCGAGCTTGATGAACAGGTAGCCGATCAGGCCGAACGCGGCTGTCATCACCACGTCGAACGGCGCATTGGACAGCGAATAGACGCCGATGCAGCAGAACACCAGGATCGCCGGGTACAGGAAGCGGTACGGCACCTTGAGGAGCTTGATCCAGATGCCGATCAGCGGCAGGTTGAGGATCACCAGCATCAGGTTGCCGATCCACATCGAGGCGATCATGCCCCAGAACAATTGCGGGCGTTCCGCCATCACCTGCGGGCCGGGCTGGATGCCCTGGATGATCATCGCGCCGACCATCAGCGCCATCACTGGGTTGGGCGGGATGCCGAGCGTCAGGAGCGGGATGAACGAGGTCTGTGCGGCCGCGTTGTTGGCCGCTTCCGGCGCCGCCACGCCGCGGATGTCCCCTTTGCCGAACTTCGAGGAGTCCTTGGCGATCTTCTTCTCCAGCGTGTAGGCCGAGAACGAGCCCAGCACTGCGCCGCCGCCCGGCAGGATGCCCAGCAACGAGCCGAGCGAAGTGCCGCGCAGCACGGCGGGCCACGCGTCGCGGAAATCCTGGCGCGTCGGCCACAGCTTGGTGACCTTGTTGGTGAACACCTCGCGCGCCTCGCCCTGCTCGAGGTTGCGCACGATCTCGGCAAACCCGAACACGCCCATGGCGATGGACACGAAGCTGATGCCGTCGGTCAGTTCCGGGATGCCGAAACTGAAGCGCGCCAAGCCGGAATTGACGTCCGTGCCGATGAGGCCCAGCAACAGGCCGAGCAGGATCATGCCGACCGCCTTGATCACCGAACCGTGCGCCAGCACCACCGCCGCGATGAGGCCCAGCACCATCAACGAAAAATACTCCCACGGGCCGAACTTGAACGCGATCTGCGCCAGGGGCGGCGCCGCGGCGGCCAGCAGGAAGGTGGCCACGCAGCCGGCGAAGAACGAGGCGATGGCCGCCGTGGCGAGCGCCGCGCCGGCGCGGCCCTGGCGCGCCATCTGGTAGCCGTCCAGCGCGGTCACCACGGAGGAGGATTCCCCCGGCAGGTTGACCAGGATGGCGGTGGTCGAGCCGCCATACTGGGCACCGTAATAGATGCCGGCCAGCATGATGAGCGACGCCGTCGGGTCTCCGATCGTAAAGGTGGCCGGCAACAACATCGCGATGGTGGCGATGGGGCCGATGCCGGGCAGCACGCCGACCAGCGTGCCCAACAGGCAGCCGATCAGGCAGTACATCAGGTTGTTCAGCGTCAGTGCGACGCCGAATCCGAGGGCCAGGTTGGAGAGCAGTTGTTCCATGGTGTGCCCTTACCCTTCGATGAACGCGGGCCAGACCGGAAACGGCAGCTTCAGGCCATAGAGGAACACGAAGTAGCAGAACACCGCCAAGCCCACGCCCAGCAGCAGCGCTTCCTTCCACTTGAATTCATGGCCCCCGAAGGCAGCGACGCCGACCAGCACCACGATCGACAGCATGAGTCCCGCGATCTTCGCAATCAGGCCGAACAACACGACGGCGCCGAGCACCCAGAACAGCGGCTTCCAGGCCAGCTTGCCGACCGGCCCGCCCTCGGTCGCCAGGGATTCGATGATGATGGCCACGCCCAGGATGGCGAGCAGGAGGCCCAGGTAGAACGGGAAGAACCCCGCGCCCATGCGGCCGGCGGTTCCCATCGGGTATTCATTGACCTTGACCACCACCGCGAACCCGATGCCGATCGCCGCAAACATCACGCCCGCCCAAAAATCCTTGGGATTCTTCAGATGCATGATTCCTCCTCGTGAGTGGCGCGGTGGCCGGCGGGGTCCGCGTCTGTTCTTGAATCGATTCTAACCGTGAATGGTGCGGCTCAGGATTTCCACTAGCCCCCCGCAGGCGCCTACTTCACCAGCCCCATGCGCTTGGCCACCTCGAGGTACACCTTGCCGCGCTCGGCCATGAAGGCCGGCATCTTGTCGTAGGTCACGTCGATCAGTTCGAACCCGAGGTCGACCATCTTCTGGCGGAATTCCGGATCCTTGTTGACTTCCGAGAACATGGACGACAGCTTCTTACGGATGTCCTCCGGCGTGGACTTGGGCACCGACACGCCGCGATACGCGCCATCGACCCAATCGATGCCCAGCTCCTTGAAGGTGGGGGTATCGGGAAACTGCGGGTGGCGCTTTTCCGTCGCAACCGCCAGCATGCGGGTCTTGCCCTTTTGCGCGATGGCCAGCGTCACGTACGACATGGCCATGTCCACGTGGCCGCCCAGCAGGGAGGCCACGATGTCGGCCGTGCCCTTGAACGGCACATAGGTGGACTTGATGCCGGCTGCCGCATTCCATCGCTCGGTGGCGGCATGGTTGGCCGAGTTCAGCGCCGAGCCGCCCACGTTCAAGCCGCCGGCCTTTTCCTTGGCGGCCTTCAACAGGTCCTGGTAGGTCTTGTACGGCGACTCCGCGCGCACCACGATGGCATCCGGCGTGTAATGGTAGAAGTGGATGTTGACGATGTCGTCGGTCTTGTACTGCACGTTGCCTTCCAGCGGCTGCAGGAACAGGTGCGGCAGGTTGGTGCTGGTGATGGTGTAGCCGTCCCCGGGATAGGTGTTGGCCTGCGACCAGGCCAGCGCGCCGCCGGCGCCGGTCTTCGATTCGACGATGAAATCCTGGCCGAATTTTTTCTTGAACACCACGCCCTGCAAACGCGCGCCCACGTCGGACTCACCGCCCGGGGCGAAGGGGATGATGTAGCGGATCGGCTTGTCGGGGAACGTGCCTTGCGCGAAAGTGACGGTGGATACGACGAGTGCCGCGAGTGCGATGAGTATCTTCATGTTGGCTCCTTTTGAGACTTCCTTCCGCCGATGAACGACGACTTGGCAGTTGCAAAAACGAAACAAAAACTACAGCCCTCCGCCGATGAACGCCGATTGGGCGCCGATGGACGCCGATAAAACCAAAACCGAAAGAAACAATTCCCCCAAACTCTCAATAGTTTTCGCTCTTGCATTCGCCTTTGACTTTATCGGCGTCCATCGGCGCAGCATCGGCGTTCATCGGCGGAGAGAAGTTGTTTCTTCATCCCAAACACGCCGCCACCGCCCGCCCGACCTCCTCCGTGCTGGCGGTCCCGCCCATGTCGCGCGTGCGCGGGCCTTGGACCAGCACGGTTTCGATCGCCTTGACGATCGCATCTGCCGCCGCTTTGTGGCCGAGGAACTCTAGCATCATCGCGCCGGACCAGATTTGCCCGATGGGATTGGCGATGCCCTTGCCGAAGATATCCGGCGCGCTGCCGTGCACCGGCTCGAAGCAGCTGGGAAATTCGCGCTCCGGATTGAGGTTGCCTGAGGGCGCGATGCCGATGGTGCCGGTGCAGGCGGGACCCAGGTCGGAGAGGATGTCGCCGAACAGGTTGGAGCCCACCACCACGTCGAACCAGTCCGGGTGCTGCACGAAATGCGCGGTGAGGATGTCGACGTGGTACTGCGAGGTCCTGATGTCGGGATAGTTCGCGGCCATGGCCTTGAAGCGCTCGTCCCAGTACGGCATGGTGATGGCGATCCCGTTGGACTTGGTGCACGAGGTCACGTGCTTCTTCGGACGCGTCTTCGCCAGCTCGAACGCGTACTTGAGGATGCGATCGACCCCGCGCCGCGTGAACACGGTCTGCTGCATCACCATCTCGTGCGCGGTGCCGCCATACATGCGCCCGCCGATGGAGGAATACTCGCCCTCGTTGTTCTCGCGCACCACCCAGAAGTCGATGTCGCCGGGCTTCCGGCCCGCCAACGGCGAGGGTACGCCGGGCATCAGGCGCACCGGGCGCACGTTGGCGTAAAGCTGGAACTCGCGGCGGATCGGGATCAGGAGGCCCCACAGCGAGACGTGGTCCGGCACGGTGGGAAACCCCACGGCACCCAGGTAGATCGCGTCGTGGCGGCGGATTTCTTGCAAGCCGTCCTCCGGCATCATGCATCCATGCTTCGCGTAGTAGTCGCAAGACCACGGCTTTTCGTCCCAGGTGAATGCGATGCCAAACTTTCGGCCCGCGGCCTCCAGCACGCGCTGGCCCTCCGGGACCACTTCCTTGCCGATGCCGTCACCGGGGATGACGGCGATGTTGAGTTGCTTCAAACGTTTCTCCCTCGCGGCGCGCAGCGCCCCCACCAAGCTGTCGTCCCCGCGAAAGCGGGGACCTCTAACTTTGCCTTTTCGTACTCACAGGAAAACTACAAGGCTAGAGGTCCCCGCTTTCGCGGGGACGACAACTGTATTAGTAAACCCCGCCTCCCACGCGCCTCTCCAGCCACTTTCGCCCCAAGCACGACACCCATCCTAGACTTTGAAAAACGCCTCCACGCATCCCAGCAATTCACCCGGCACCTCCTCCGGAATGTAGTGCCCGCATTCGAGCGCCCCACCTGACACGTCCACTGCCACCTTGCGCCATTCGTCCAGCGGCTTGAAACACCGCTCGATCACGCCGTGAGCGCCCCAGTGCACGGCCAGGGGGCACGCGACCATTCTCCCCGCTTCACGGTCCGCGCGGTCATGCTCCAGGTCAATCGTCGCCGCCGCGCGATAGTCTTCGCACATGGCGTGCATCGTTGCCGGGTCGCGGATATTGGCCAGGTACGCGGCGTAGGTTTCGGCGGTGAAGGGTGACATCCCGGCCCGGCCCCAGCCGATCTTTCGCTTGAGAAAAACCTCCGGCGCCGCGGCCACCATCTGCTCCGGAAACGGCGCCGGCTGGATCAGCCAGAACCACCACCAGTACGACTTCGCGAAATCCATCGAGGTCTGCTCGTACATCGCCAGCGTCGGCGCGATGTCGAGCACCATCAGACGATCCACCGCGTGCGGATGGTCGAGCGCCATGCGGTGCGCCACGCGCCCGCCGCGATCGTGGCCGCAGACCTGGAAGCGGTCGTACCCGAGGGCGCGCATGAGGACCGCCTGGTCTTTCGCCATTTCACGCTTGCTGTAATTCACGTGCCCTTCGCCGCCAGCCGGCTTGCCGCTGGCGCCGTAGCCGCGCAGGTCCGGCGCCACCACCGTGAAGCGCTTTGCCAAGTCGGGGGCGACCTTATGCCAGATCACGTGTGTCTGCGGATACCCGTGCAGCAGCAGCAGCGGCGGCCCGTTTCCGGCGATACGTGCAAAGATGTCCACGCCGTTGACGCTGAATGTGCGCAACTGGAAGCCGTCAAACATCGCCGTCCTTCGCCAGCTGCGTGCGCAACACCGTTTTGAGCACCTTGCCGTAGTTGTTCTTGGGCAGGCTGTCCACGAACCGGTATTCCTTGGGCCGCTTGAAACGCGCGATGTGTTCCAGGCAGAACGCATCCAATGCGGTCGTTGCCGGCGCCGAACCCCGGGCCACCACCACGGCCACCACGCGCTCGCCCCATTCCGCATCCGGCAGGCCGATCACCGACACTTCCGCAACGCCCGGGTGCATCAGCAGTACTTCCTCGACTTCGCGCGGATAGATGTTCGAGCCGCCCGAGATGATCAGGTCCTTGCTGCGGTCCTTGAGCGTGAGGAAACCGTCGGCATCGATCGCGCCGAGGTCGCCGGTCATCAGCCAGCCATCGCGCAGCGCGCGCGCCGTGGCCTCCGCGTTGTTCCAATAGCCCGCCATGACCGTCGGGCCCTTGACGCAGACCTCGCCGGTTTCGCCCGCCTGCAGCACGCCCCCGTCTTCGCCGCGGATGCTTACCTGCACCGCGCTCATCGGCACCCCCACCGAAGCCAGCCGCGCCGCGCGGTTCGGGTGCGCCTCATTCTGATGTTCGGCGCGTGAAAAAACGCTGATGGTCATCGGCGTCTCGCCCTGGCCATAGATTTCAACCAATCGGCTGCCGAACACGCGCATGGCGCGCAGCCGATCCGCCACGTACATCGGCCCGCCGCCATAGATGATCGTCTTCAGCCCGGGCAACGCCGCACCGGTGGCCTCGACGCGGTCGGCCAGGCGTTTGACCATGGTCGGCGCGGCGAACACCGCCACGCCGCGATGCGCCTGCAGCAACGCGATCACCTCGTCCGCATCGAATCCTTGCGATGCCGGGAACACCTGCGCCGCGCCTTTCAACACGTGCGCGAAGTTGTACAGGCCCGAACCGTGCGACACCGGCGCCGCGTGCAGGATCGCATCGCCCTCGCCCACTTGATCGACGTCGACGAAGTAGTTCAGCGTCATCGCCGCGAGGTTGCCGTGGGTGAGCATGGCGCCCTTCGGCTTGCCCGTGGTGCCGCTGGTATAGAACAGCCAGGCCAAGTCGTCGCGTTCGCGCGCCACCCGCCCGAGGGGCTGCGCGGTCAGCGCTGCCTGCCAGTCCTCGCCGCCAAGGCGCATGCGCGGCACGTCGAGGCCCGGCAGCGCGCGCAATTGCGTTTCCCAGTCGTCCGACACGAAGGCGAGTTTTGCGCCAGAGTCTTCGAGGATGAAGCGCGCCTCGTTCGGGTGCAGTTTGGCGTTCACCGGCACGGCCACGGCGCCACAATGCCAGGTGGCGTACAGGGCGATCAGCATCTCGGGACAATTCGCGGCCAGCACGGCCACGCGGTCGCCGGTCAGGATGGCACATTGCGTGCTCAACGTGCGCGCCAGCGCGGCCACCTGCTGCGCCAAGCGCCGGTAGTCCGCGACGACGTCGCAGCCGAGCACCAGCGCGGGCCGGTCCGGCCATTGACGCGCGCTGCGTTCCAGCCAGTGCGCAAGGTTCATCGCCTACAATCGGAGGAAAGCATGGTTGATTCTTGCATTTCGCATGAGACCCGATCAACGCATGCCGGTCGCCCCCTTGCAAGCTTGTCGCCCCGGACTTGTTCCGGGGTCCAAGTTTTTCCAATTCAACTTGGGTCCCGGAACAAGTCCGGGACAACAGTAAACAGGGCCTATCTCAGGTTCCGTCTCTCGCATGACCCACGCACAAACCGCCCTCCCGCCCCCGACTGCCCTGCTCGTCTCCTGCATGCCATCCCTGTTCGTGCTGCTCTGGAGCACCGGGTTCTTGGGCATGCGGCTGGGGGCGCCGCATGCGGAGCCGTTCACGTTCATGATGTGGCGCATGGGCCTGGTTGTGGCGATCCTGCTGGCCGCCGCGGCGATTCTGCGCACCCCCTGGCCGTCTTCGCCGCGCGAGGCCGGGCACATTGCGGTCGCCGGGCTGCTCACGCACGCGACGTACTTGTGCGGCGTCCTGGTGGCGATCGAGAAGGGCCTGCCGCTCGGCTACGTGGCGCTGATCGCCGGGCTGCAGCCGGTATTGACGGCGCTGATCGCCACCGGCTTTCTCGGCGAACGGCTGGGCGCCCTGCAATGGACCGGGCTGGCGATCGGCTTTGCCGGCGTGGTGCTGGTGGTGGCCGGCAAGACCGGCAGCGCGGCGGTCAACTGGCCCGCCGTGGGCTCTGCGGTCCTGGCCCTG
>JAEUMZ010000157.1 GCA_016790765.1 Betaproteobacteria bacterium | reverse complement strand
GTCCGTGCCATAACAGACCTGCACGCCAGCCGCGCGCATGGCGTCCAGCCCGGCCATGGCCGAACGCGCGGCGAAGTCCATCTTCTCCTGGCTTTGCGGCGGAAAGCCCAGCGTGCGGCCCTGCTCGGCCAGCGCGAAGATGGTGGACAGCGTCGGCACGATGAAGGCGCCCTGCTCAGCCACGAAGCGCGCGGTGGCCGCGTCGATCAAGGTGCCGTGCTCGATGGCACGCACGCCGAACTCCACGCTGCGCTTGACCGCCGCGGCCGGGTGGCAGTGCGCGGACACGTAGGTGCGCCGCTCGGTGCATTCATTGACAATGGCGCGGATCTCGTCCTCACGGTACTGGTTCATCCAGATCGGGTCCGTGGGCGAGGCGACACCGCCGCTGCCCATGATCTTGATGCAATGCGCGCCCTGCCGCAGTTCCTCGCGCACGGCTTTCAACACCGCGTCCACGCCGTCGGCAATGACCGCAAAGGTGTTGAACAAGCCGCCGTCGCCACACGCGCACATCGCCTGGTAGCGCGGCCGCTCCTCGACCGGGCGCATATCGCCGTGGCCGCCGGTCATCGACAGCGCCTTGCCGGAATAGAAGTAGCGCGGCCCGGCGATCAGGCCGTCATCGAGCGCACGGCGCAGCGAATAGTTGCCGCCGCCTACGTCGCGCACGGTGGTGAACCCGCAAGCGAGCGCGTGCTGGAGCATGCGCACCGCGTGCGCCGTCCGGTAGGCCTCGCCCAGCGAATCGATCTTGTGCACCGCGACGTCGCTGGCAAAGGCATGCACGTGCGCGTCGATGAGGCCCGGCATCAGCGTGCGGCCCGCCACGTCGATGGTCAACGCCCCATCGGCTTTCAAGGGCCTTGCGGAGACCTCCTGGATGCGCCCCTCCGCGACCAGGACGTGCATGCCCTCGGGGCATTCGGCGTGGGTGCCGTCGAAGAGGCGGGCGTTCTTGAACAGGAGGGACATGGCGGGAGTGTAACGACGGGGGACAAAAGCGGCAAATGATCGAAAGGCCACGTGCTTCGGTCAGAATCCGTCCCATGTCCCTTCAACACGCCCTCGAAGCCCATGGCCGCCCGGTCGTGCCCGGTGGTTCGCCCATGACATCCACCGTGCTCACCATCGGCAATGCCGGCGCACTTGGCGAGGCGGTGCTGGCGCGCCTGCTGGCCTCGCCGCGCTACCGGGGCGTAGTGGCGGCCACCACGCAGCACCTGCACACCAGCGTGCCGCGCTTGTCGGCCACGGCGTTTTCCGCGTTGTTCGATGTGGCCGGCTGGCAGGCTGCCACCGGCGGCGAGGCTTCACGGTGCGACGCGGTGATCCTGGTCGATGGCAAGCACAGCTTCCTCAAGCGCGACGATGCGTTTCCGGTGGTGCCGCTGGGCGAGGCCATCAAGCTGGCCCAGGCGGCACGACAAGCGGGCGTAACGCGCTTGCTGGCCGTGTCTCCCATGGACCCATGGTCAGGAATGACGTTGGGATCGCTGGTGCACTTCGATGAACTGGAGCGCGCATTGGTTTCAATGGGATTCGAGACACTGATCATGGTGCGGCCAAGCGAGTATCGAAATCCTCCGCGCGTATCGGGCGACCTCTTGAAATGGCTTGCGTCGATGTTGCTTGGCACGCTGGGGCACTACATGACCACCAGTTCACGCATGCCCCTGCGTCCACATATCGTAGCCGAGGCCGCCGTGGAATGGCTCACGCAACTGCCAGCGGGGATGCACCGGCAGGATGCCGTGGTGTTGCATGAGTGGGTGCGGGCGAAGAGGGAGGGCCGGTAACTTGTTGCGCCCGGCCACTTGCCCACTCTGCGGTCCGACCTTGCTCGTGCGATTTGGGCGCGACGAGACTCGCACCAGGTGCCTGTGGTGTTGCGCAACGCCCATTTCCATGTCGCTCGTGTGGGCCGTCCAGCGCGAGGTCAAAGACCTGTCGACAGCAAGCGCGTTTGAAGCGTCAAGCAGGGGACCGGTTGCACGCTACTTGCGACGTACGGTCGAATCGCTGCAACGCTCGGAATATTTTCCCGGCGCGGCCAGCGGAACGTTTGTGGGCGGCATTCAGTGCCAGGACCTTCAGGCGCTCTCGTTCAGGGATGCAGCCTTTGACCTGTGCACCAGCACAGAGGTCATGGAACAAGTGGCCGATGACGGCGCGGCGTTCCGGGAATTGCACCGGGTATTGCGCCCCGGCGGTGTGCTGGCATTTACAGTGCCGATCACCGGCTCGCACCGGACCGTCGAGCGGGCAAGACTGTCCGCAGGCCAAATCACTCACATCCTGCCCCCCGCGTTTCACGGCGACCGCTTAACCGGTACGGACAGTGTTCTGGTGTTTCGGGACTACGGGTTGGATATCGTCGAGCGCGTGCAGGCGGCTGGTTTTGGCAAAGTAAAGCTGGTCACACCCGATCGCAATTGGTTTGGGCACTTGCGAAAAGTGGTGGTCGCGAAGAAGTAGGAATTAGCCGCCCACAAACAAAAACCCCCGCGTTTCGCGCGGGGGTTTTCTTGACTGACTGAACAACCGAAGGATTACTTCTTCGGTGCGTCCTTCTTGTCGTCGGCCTTCTTGTCTTCCTTGGCCGGCTTGTCGGCTTTCTTGTCGTCCTTCTTCTCGGCCTTCTTGTCATCCTTCTTGTCGGCCTTCTTGTCCGCCTTCTTGTCTTCCTTGGCGGGCTTCTCTTCCTTGGC
>JAEUMZ010000148.1 GCA_016790765.1 Betaproteobacteria bacterium | reverse complement strand
GGTGCGTTCTTGAGCGGGTTGTCGCTGGCGTCGATGCGGCCCTCCTCCACGTCGCGGATTTCCCCGCGGATGGCGATCATGGCATCGCAAAACCGGTCCAGTTCGTACTTGCTCTCCGACTCGGTCGGCTCCACCATGAGCGTCCCGGCCACCGGGAAGCTCATGGTCGGCGCGTGGAACCCGTAGTCGATCAGGCGCTTGGCGATGTCCTCGTTGCTGATGCCGCAGCCGTCCTTGATGGCGCGGATGTCCAGGATGCACTCGTGCGCCACCAGGTCGTTCTTGCCGGTGTAGAGCACCGGGTAGTGCGGGGCCAGGCGCCGCGCGATGTAGTTGGCATTGAGGATGGCCATCTGCGTGGCGCGGGTCAGCCCCGTGCCGCCCATCATCAGCACGTACATGAGCGAAATCGGCAGGATGCTGGCCGAGCCCTGCGGCGCGGCCGACACCGGGCCGACCTTGTTGTCTTGCGCAAGCGGGTGTCCCGGCAGGAACGGCGCGAGGTGCGCGCGCACCGCGACAGGACCGACACCCGGCCCGCCGCCGCCGTGCGGGATGCAAAAGGTCTTGTGCAGATTGAGGTGAGATACGTCGGAGCCGAACTTGCCCGGCTTGGCGGTACCCACCAGCGCATTCATGTTGGCGCCATCCATGTACACCTGGCCGCCGGCGGCGTGGATGATGTCGCAGATTTCGGTGATGGCTTCTTCGAACACGCCGTGGGTGGAGGGATAGGTCACCATCAGCGCGGCCAGCCGCGCCTTGTACTGTTCCGTCTTGGCCTTCAAATCGGCCACGTCGACATTGCCCTGGTCGTCGCAGGCCACGGCCACCACCTCCATGCCGCACATCTGCGCCGAGGCGGGATTGGTGCCGTGCGCCGAGGTGGGGATGAGGCAGACGTCGCGCGCCGTGTCCCCGCGCGCACGGTGGTAGGCGCGGATCGCGAGCAACCCCGCGTACTCGCCCTGCGCGCCGGAATTGGGCTGCAGCGAGACGGCGTCATAGCCGGTCACTTCGCACAGCGCCTTTTCCAGCGTCTCGACGATTTCCCGGTAGCCCTCGGCCTGGTCGGCGGGCACGAAGGGGTGCATGTTGCCGATCTCCGGCCAGGTGACCGGGATCATTTCGCTGGTGGCATTGAGCTTCATGGTGCAGGAGCCCAGCGGGATCATGGCGCGGTCCAGCGCCAGGTCCTTGTCCGACAGCGCGCGGATGTAGCGCAGCATCTCGGTTTCCGAGTGGTGGGTGTTGAACACCGGGTGCGTCAGGAACGCGCTGGTACGCTTCAGGTTCGGCTGGATCGGATCGGGCAAGGCACCGGCATCCAGCTCGGCCACCGTGAAGGAAGCGTCCGCGTTGTTGAACACGTGCCAGATGCGCTCGACATCGGCGCGCGTGGTGGTTTCGTCCAGCGAAATGCACAGCACCTCGGGCGAAAGTTGGCGGAAATTCATGCCGTGCTGGACGCCGCATTCGAGGATGCGGGCGGTCTTGTCGGCAGTTTTCACGGCGATGGTGTCGAAGACATTCGGCAGCGGGCAATCGAAGCCCAACTTTTTCAATCCCTCCTGCAGGATCACCGTCAACCGGTTGACTCGTTGCGCAATGCGCTTCAAGCCGTCCGGCCCGTGATACACCGCGTACATGCTGGCGATCACCGCCAGCAGCACCTGCGCGGTGCAGATGTTGGACGTGGCCTTTTCGCGGCGGATGTGCTGCTCGCGCGTTTGCAGCGCGAGGCGCAGCGCAGGGCCACCCATCGCGTCTTTCGAGAGTCCCACCAGCCGGCCCGGCATGTTGCGTTTCAACCCATCCTTGCAGGCCAGGAACCCGGCGTGCGGGCCGCCGAAGCCCATCGGCACGCCGAAGCGCTGCGCGCTGCCGACCACGATGTCGGCGCCCCAGTCGCCCGGCGAGGCCAGCACGGTCAGCGCCAGCAGGTCTGCCGCGGCGATGAACAGCGCACCCTTGGCGTGCGATTGGTCCACGAACGCCTTCATGTCGTGCACCAGGCCGACAGTCGAGGGGTACTGCGCAATCACCGCAAAGTGGTCCAGCTCCGCGATCAACTTGTGCGCCTCGCCGACCTTGACCTCCAGGCCCAGCGGCTCGGCGCGCGTCTTCAGCACCGCGATGGTCTGCGGATGCACGTCCCCGGCCACGATGAGGGTGTTGCTCTTCGATTTGGCGCCGCGCTTGGCCAACGTCATGGCCTCGGCTGCGGCGGTGGCTTCATCCAGCAGCGACGAACCGGAAATCTCCATGCCGGTCAGGTCGCAGATCATGGTCTGGAAATTGAGCAGGGCTTCCAGGCGGCCTTGCGAGATCTCCGGCTGGTACGGCGTGTAGGCGGTGTACCAGGCCGGGTTCTCAAAGATGTTCCGCAGGATCACGCCCGGCGTGTGCGTGCCGTAATACCCCTGGCCCAGATAGCTCTTCAGCACCTTGTTCCTGCCGGCCATGCGGCGCATCTCGTCCAGCGCGGCGGCCTCGGTCATGGGCGGTGGCAGGTCGAGCGGCGCCTGGTTGAGGATGGCGGCCGGCGCCACCTTGCGGATGAGGTCGTCGAGCGACGCAGCGCCGACGAGCTTCAGCATCGCGGCGATGTCGTGGTCGTCCGGGCCGATGTGGCGGGCGATGAACTCGCCGGCGTTTTCGAGTTGATGCAATTGCATGGTTCTGTGCTCTTCCGAAGCGTTTTGAACGTCTTGAACCACAGAGGACACAGAGGACACAGAGAAAGCCTTGAGCAGTTCTCTGTGTCCTCTGTGGTTCAAGAATTTGACGTGGTCAGGCCGCCTTGACGGAGGCTTCGTACGACGCGGCGTCCATCAGGCCGTCGAGCGTGGCGCCGGCCGCAGGCTTGACCTTGAAGATCCAGTTCCCGTACGGGTCGCTGTTGATCTTTTCCGGGTTGGCGTCGAGGTCGCCGTTGAAGGCGGTGATTTCACCGTCCACCGGGATGTACACGTCGCTGGCGGCCTTGACGCTCTCCACCACGCAGGCCGTGTCGCCCTTGGTGAGGGTCTCGCCCACCTTGGCGTCCCCGCAGAACACCAGGTCGCCCAGCATGTCCTGCGCGGCGTCGGAAATGCCGACGGTCAGCGTGCCATCGGCTTCCTGGCGCACCCATTCGTGGCTGTCGGTGTATTTGAGGTCGGCGGGAAAGTTCATGAAGTTCTCCTCGGGGAAGTTGAGAATTGGAATGTCAAACCAAGGCCTTGCCGTGACGCACGAAGGACGGCTTGGTCACCAGTGCCTTCACGCGCTTGTCGCGAATCTCCACTTCCACCTCATCGCCGGCTTTCACGTCCATCGGCACGCGCGCCAGCGCGATCGAGACGCCGAGCGTCGGGGAAAACGAGCCGCTGGTGGTTTCGCCTTCGCCGGCCGCCGTGTGCACCTTCATGTGCGAGCGCATGACGCCCTTGTCCAGGAGCTTCAATCCGACGAAGTTCCACGACTGGCCCTTGTTTTCCAGCGCATCGCGGCCGATGAATTCGCGCTCGGCCTTCATGTCCACGGTCCAGCCCATGCCGGCATCGAGCGGGCTCACGGTTTCGTTCATCTCGTTGCCGTAGAGGTTCATGCCGGCTTCCAGCCTGAGCGTATCGCGCGCGCCCAGCCCGCATTCGCGCACGCCGGCCTCCTTCAGGTCCGACCACAGCTTCACCGCCTGCGCCGCAGGCAGGGTGATCTCGAACCCATCCTCGCCGGTGTAGCCGGTGCGCGCCAGGAACACCTCGCCCTTGTCGTCCACGGCGGCACCGAAGAACACGCCGAGCGGCTCGCCGGCCGCACGCCACTCGGGCCGCGCCTTGAACACTTTCTCGCGCGCGTTCGGGCCCTGCACGGCGATCATCGCCACGTCCTTCTTGGGCGTGATGTCGGCGTCGTAAGCCTCGGCGATGCGGTTCATGTGCGCGAGGTCCTTGGTGGCGGTGGATGCATTGATCACCACGCGGTAACTGTCGCCGCCGCGCCAGTAGACGATCAGGTCGTCGATCACGCCGCCGGAGTTGTTGAGCATGGCCGAATACAGCGCCTTGCCCGGCTGGGTCAGCTTGTCGACGTTGTTGGCGATCAGGCGCTTCAGGAACGACTTCGGCCGGATGCCGTCGACATCGACCGCGCACATGTGCGAGACGTCGAACATGCCGGCGTCCTTGCGGACCGCGTGATGTTCCTCGATCTGCGAGCCGTAGTTCAACGGCATTTCCCAGCCGCCAAAATCGACCATCTTGGCGCCGGACGCAATGTGGGCTTCGTACAGGGGGGTGTGCTGGAGGGACATTTCGCGGGGCTCGGGGGCTGGGAACTGGGGGCTGGGCTCGCGAACCTGCCGCGCTCCCGTGGGAAAAGATGCGCCCCCCTGTCCTTTTGCCTGAGAGTTGAGCGCAATACGGTTCAGGATTGCGCGTGCCCCTTCGGCGCCCGCCGCATCAATTGAATGATCGCGGGTCTCTCCAGAGTGCCGTAGTGCGTCCGTGGTTCCTGTTGCCTGAGCGATTGCGGGCTGCTGCGCCTTCGGCGGCTCCCGGATCGGGAGCACTCTCCCACGGGGGAAATCGGCCGATGAATTCTAGCGGAAACGAACGCACCGCTCATCTTTCTCGCTCCAACGTGGGCTTGCAGCATCCCGCACCGCAACATTCCACGCTACAATCGAACTGCCCGTCGTGCCGCGCGTCGTGCCGCGTGTGCCCCTCCCCCATGCCCGAACTCATCGACGCCGCTGCCCCTGATTCGCCCCAAGCAACCGCGACCATCGTCCGAACGCTCGATGGCTTGCTGGCGTTGCGCTCCGAATGGACGGCCCTGCTGTCGCTCTCGCGCGCCAACACCCTGTGCCTGACCTGGGAATGGATCGAGACCTGGTGTGCGGTGTTCGGCAACCCGATGATGGAACTGGCCGTGATCGTGGTCACGGCCGGAACGCGGGTCGTCGGCATCGCCCCGTTCTGGGTGCAGCGCTCGCGCCTGCTGGGCTTTCGCGTCCGGACGCTGCGCCTGGTCGGTGCCGGCGAGCCCGACAAGGATTCGGTGGTGTCGGAATACCTCGATGTCATCGCCGAACCCGGTCACGAGGCGCAAGTTGCGGAAACCGTGGCGCTGGCACTCGAACGCGACGTGCGCTGGGACCGAGCCGTACTTACGGACCTGCTGGAAGATTCCCTGATCGCCAAGGCCTTGCGGCCCCGGCTGAAGCAATGCGGCATGGCTGCGGACCTCGAGCCCGCCGGGTTCCGCTACGTGATCACCCTGCCCGAGAGCCTGGCCGCGTACTATGCCGGCCTCCCCGGGGACTCGGGCAAACGCATTCCGTATCGCCGCCGCCGGCTGGCGCGCGCCGGAACACTTGTCGAGCGTGTCGTGCGCGACGCCTCCGAGCTTGACGGTGCATTCGCCACCCTGGTGGCCCTGCACACGGCACGCTGGAAGGCGCGCGGTGAATCCGGCAGCTTCGCCAGCGCCGATTTCCTGCGTTTCCATCGCATGCTCGCGGCGCGGTTGCTGGAGACCGGCGGGTTGAACTTCCGGATCCTCGAGATCGACGGCACGGCGATCTCGGCGCTGTACAACTTTCGCGTTTCCGGCGTCGACTATTACTACCAGTCCGGCATCAACGCCGATTTCCCGGGCAACCATTCGCCGGGCACCGTCGCGCTCTCCTATGCGATCGAGTCGGCGATCGAAGCCGGCATGCGCCAGTTCGACTTCATGCGCGACGACGCCAAGTCCTACAAGTCCGAGTTCGGCTGCATCGAGATGCCGATGGCGGTTGCCAAGTTTTATTCGCGCACGCCGCGTGCACGCGCGCTGCAATCGGCATGGGCGCTGAAGGGCACGTTGAAGCGGCAGCCGGCGGGGCCAACGGCCTGAGCCGGCCTCAGCGCCAGCCCTTGGAGACGTCGCTCCCGCGCAGGCGGCGCGACGCGCGCAGCACGGCAGGCGGCAAGGCAATCTTGAGTGCGATCTTGAGCACGGCCGGGGACAGGGCGCTGGTGTGGGCCATGCCCTCGCGAAGGTAATTCCAGGCCGCGCGCTTTTCCGTGTCCGACAGGGCATCAGCACCGTCCAGGAACGTCTCGGCCAGGAACGCGTCCGCAGATTCGCGGTGGGCAGAAACGGCCTCGGGATCGAGCGTCATCACCTTGCGCGCCAGTGCGATCGTTTCGTGGGTCCTCCGTGCACGGTTGGCCGGGCCGGACAACTGGCGGGCCGACAGGCGATAGTCGAGCAGAGGGGTCGCAATGAACGCAACCGGCCCGAAGCGCGCGGCGCGCGCGATCCATGGCCAGTCGGCGTGGCTGTGGAATGTGGCATCGAAGTCGCCATTGCGCTCCCAGGTCGAGCGCGGGAACAGCGTGGTCGGCGGATGCAGAAAATTGCCAAACAACAATTTCGGGTACGCGATGCCGCTGTGAACCACGTGCCGGATTCCCTCCGACTCGATTTCGTCGCGCCGGTTCAGCAAGCGCGCCATGGCGCCCTCCTCGGCCAGCGTGGAGTAGTAGGTCGAGGAAAAGGCGGGCGACAACTCCCCGTCGGCCGAGAAGGCCGTGAATTCGGTGGCGCACAGGGCCACGTCGCCGAGCGTGCGCATCACCGCCATTTGCGCGGCGATGCGGCCGGGCCGGCACAGGTCATCCGCGTCGAGCAGCGCGATGTAATCTCCGCTCGCTGCGCGAAGACCGGCATTGCGCGAGGTCGGCACGCCGCCATTGGCCTTGGTGACCACCTTGATTCGATCGCCGTAGCCGCGCAGCAACTCCGGCGTGGCATCGGTGGACCCGTCGTCGACGACCACGATCTCGACGTTCGGGTAGGTTTGCGCCAATACGCTGTCGATGGTCTCGCCGAGGGTTTCGATCGAATTGTACGCAGCGATGAGCACGCTGACGCGCGGATGCCCGGCTTGCTGGGTACTCATGCACCCACCGGCCGCAGGCATCCGCCGCGTTCCGTCACCTCAGGACGGGCGCAGATCATCCGGGCGTTCCCGCGGCCCGCGCGACCCCCAGTGACGCGGTGAGGGACTGGAACAATTGTGTCATGCCTCTCTTCAAGTAAATGTGTTGCCCGCAGTTTGCCAAAGCTACGCGCCCACCGCTGGCACGCGTGAAGGCCCCGCGGTGGGTATGGCGCATTCGCCGCAAGTCCTCGCGCCGGTCGATGCGGATTTGTATCCCGCAACACGGTGGCAGCCAAGCGGTTGCCAAGGATACACGGACGCCGCGGTTCAAACGCCAAACTCCGCAAGGACCCCGGCGTTGAT
Organism: Betaproteobacteria bacterium; assembly: GCA_016790765.1. GTDB lineage: Bacteria > Pseudomonadota > Gammaproteobacteria > Burkholderiales > Usitatibacteraceae > UKL13-2. Next base: position 9,554 of record JAEUMZ010000148.1, on the reverse strand, counting down.
TGACGAATGTACGCCCCAGTGTGGGCAAGTGAGCGGGTTGCGAAGGACGGCCGAGTCGCCCGAATACCCGTTCCAAGCTTACCCCGGGGGGCAAAGTGCAACAGGGGCGCGGCGTTCGGACTGAAAATGGCCCAAACGCCGCGCCCCTGCTTGGGTTTGTACCTCGCATGCATCCGAGAACGGTCACGAACGATCGCAGCTTGCGTTGCGAAGCGGGCACAGCGCCAGCGTACGGCGGGCGCGACGCTCGACCGCACGGGCGGGGATCGGAAGCACCCTACTTGCGCGGTATCGGGATCGGTGCGCCGCCGTAGATGTCGAAGTCGAAGTATTTGTCGTTGATCTTCTTGTAGGTGCCGTCCTTGCGGATGGCGGCGATGGCCTCGTTGAACTTGGCGCGCAGTTCGGCATCGGCCTTCCTCACCCCCACGCCGGCGCCGTAGCCGAAGAACTTCGGATCCAGGTACACCTGACCGGCGAACGAAAAGCCCTTGCCGGCCGGCGTCTTGAAAAAACCCCACGAGGCGTTCACGGTGTCGACCAGCACGGCATCGAGCTTGCCCGCGGCCAGATCCTTGAACGAGTCCTCCTGGTTGGCATAGCGCTGGATGTCCGACTGCGCGAACGTGACGGAGACGAACTTGTCGTGCGTGGTGCCTCGCTGCACGCCCAGTTTCTTGCCCTTGAGCCCGTCGGGGGTGGGCGTGATCGCGCTGCCGGTCTTGATCACCAGGCGCGTCGGCGTGTGGTAATACTTGTCGCTGAAATCGATCTGCTTCAGGCGCTCCTCGGTGATCGACATCGAGGCGATGATGGCGTCGATCTTCTTGGCCGTCAGCGCCGGGATCAGCGCGTCGAAATCCAGCTGCACGAAACTGCATTGCGCCTTCATCTGCTCGCACAGCGCATTGGCGATGTCGATGTCGAAGCCCTCGACCTTGCCGCCCGCCTTGGCCTCGCTGAACGGCGGGTAGGCGCCTTCGACGCCGACCTTGAGCTTCAAGGCCGATTGCGCCCACAGCGCGGACGGCGCGAGCAAGGTCAGGGCCCATGCGGCGGCCAGGGATTTGAACGTCAGTCTCATGCGGTTCTCCGAAGGGTTGCCTTGCCCGCAGTTTGCCAAAGAATCGCGCGCCGCGCTTTCCGGCGCATGCGGGCCGGTTCAGGGTTGCGTGCGGCGCGGGCGGCGCAAGTCTTCCCGCCGGTCGACGAGGATCTCCACGTCGCGAAAGTGCGGCGGCAGGTCGACAATCACCTGCGCCATGCCCACGCCGCGCGATGAGATCGGCGCGCGATCGATGAACGACCAGCGCTCGCCATCGTGGCCGATCAGCCGGTGGGTGCCGGGTGGGACGTCGTGCAAGACCCAGCGCGCCTGCCCGGCCGGCGCGAGGCCTGCCGCGCGATGCAGCGGCCGCGACCCGGGGCGCCACGCCGACGGAAAGTGCGGGTTGCGCGCCGGCATGGTGTACAGCGTGCCCAAGTCCCCTGCGTAGGCCCCCAGTACGCCGCGGCTGAACCACAGCGCGTGCCCGCCGCCGCCCAGTGTGCGCGTGAGCTGGATCGAATCGCGCACGCTGTCCCAGGTGTCGCGGCCATCCCCGGTGGCGCGGATGCCCGCCACCAGCAGGGGCGGCGCAAGATCGCCGGTCTGGTCACCGACCTGCCCGCGTTGCACGCGCCAGGTGGCGTCGAACTCCGGGAACGTCGACCGGTACGCCTGCGGCACGAACTCGTCCCACTGCGCGCCACGCCATGCCGCCCAGCGCGGCCAGTCGATCAAATGATGTTCGCGAGACCATGGATGCACGGCCGGCGACAGCGAGATCACCAGGCCGGGCCTGCGCGCGCGCACCTCGGCCACCAGTTGCCGGGCGAAGGACTCCACCTGGCCCGCGCGCCAACGCACCCAGGCCGGTTCGCGCGGATCGCGCGGCGGGTCCTGCCCCGCATGCTCGCGCGCAAACGCCCGCCGGGTGAATTCGTCGTAGCCCATCGTCACCGAAGGCCAGGCCAGGCGGTCATCCCACTGGATGCCGTCGAGGTCGTAGCGGTCCACCGCTTCGAGCACGAGATCGATCAGGAAGCGCCGCACCTCCGGATGCGCGGGGTTCATCCAGACGAAGCCGTCCGGCGCGGTCTCGCGCCCGTCGATGTCGCGCAGCAGCCACTCCGGCTTGGCGCGCCGCAAGGCGTTCATCGACGATGCATGCGCGGCCATGAACCCGTACTCGAACCATGCGACCGCCACCAGCGCGTTGCGCTGCGCCTCGATGAGCATCTCCTCCGTGAGGTCGCGCCCCGACACCGGCGCACCGGCGCCGAGCACACGCTGCAGCACGTCCGAGGGGTGGTGTGTCGCGCCGTTCTTCCACACTTCCAGGTACACGGTGTTGAGGCCGAGCGATTTCAACTGCTGCATCGTGCCGGCGGTGTCGCGTGGCGTGGCCACGGCCGTGTTGGCGGTGGTGGTGATCCAGGTGCCGCGCAGTTCGGCGCGCACATCCGCGCGCAGCCCCGTCACGGCGCAGCCGGCTGCGGCGATGGCCAGTGCAGCCGGCAGCACCCACCCGGCGGCGCGCGACAGCAGGGACAGCACGGCCATGTGCACGATTGGCATCACAAGAATTTGCACCCGTGTGGAGTGTAGTCGGATTCGCGGCCACCGCGAAACTGCGGCATCCGGCGCACGATTGGGCAAAATGCACGGGTTGCCCAGACTTTCGAGCGATCCATGCACGCGTCCTCCACCCCTCGCCACCCGGTCCACCAGATCGTCGAGTTCATCCTCGAGATCGACCGGCTGAAGGGCGTCACGCGCAAGACCAAGCCGCTGGGCCTGGAGCGCTATGAAAACTCCGCCGAACACAGCTGGCAGATCGCGCTGCTGGCGCATTCGCTCGAGCAGTACGCCCCGGAACCGGTGGACATCGACCGCGTGGTGGCGATGCTGCTGGTGCACGACATCGGCGAGATCGATGTCGGCGACGTGATGGTGTACGTGGAGGAAGGCCGGACCGAGCGCAAGGCCGCGGAGCGCGTGGCCGTGGAACGCATGTTCGCGATGCTGCCGGCCGATCGCGGCGCGGCATTCCTTGCGCTGTGGGACGAGTTCGAATCCGGTGACACCGCCGAGGCACGCTTTGCGCACGCGGCGGACCGCGCCATGCCAGTGCTGCTCAACCTGGCCAACAACGGCCAGAGCTGGCGCGAGAACGGTATCGCCTACGAGCGCGTGGTCGGACGCGTGGGACCGTCCATCCGCGCCGGCTGCCCGGCGTTGTGGACTTACCTGGAGGCTGAACTCCTGCGCGCCTACGACGCGGGCTGGTTCGGCGGCGGTGCATGAGCAGCCCCTTGCCGTTGGATGCGCAGGGTCTCGCGGCGGTCGTCGCGGGCACGCTGGCGGACTACGATGCGCGCGCCGAGGCGTTCCGCGCCGGCACCTGGGACCACGACGTCTCGCAGAACATCGCGGCCCTGCTCGGTGCGATCCGCGGCCCGGCCCCGTGGACGATCCTCGACTTCGGCTGCGGCCCCGGGCGGGACCTGATCGACTTCACGCGCCGCGGGCATCGCGCAATTGGCCTCGACGGGTCCATCGCGCTTGCACGCATGGCGCGCGCGGCCAGCGGGTGCGACGTGCTGCAACAGGACTTTCTCGCGCTCGAATTGCCCGCCGCGCACTTCGACGGCGTGTTCGCCAACGCCACGCTGCAGCACGTGCCCACGCAAGTGCTGCCGCGCGTGCTGTCCGAACTGCACGCCGCGCTCAAGCCCGATGGCGTGCTGTTCGCCTCCATCCCGCACGGCGACGGGCGCGAGGGCTGGAACCGCGAGCGCTACAGTGCGTATCACGCCCCAGCGGCGTGGGACGCGTTCTGCACCGAAGCCGGATTCGCGAAGGCCGACAGCTTCTTCCGCCCCACAGGCATGCCGCGCGAGCAGCAGCCTTGGTACGCGAGCGTGTGGCGGAAGGCCGGCTGATCCCAGGCCGTCCCCGCGTGTCGCGACGGGCCCCGGCCCCGGTCAATGCGCGCTGTGCGCAGCCGACTGTTGCTGCCAATCCTTCGGATACTTGCCACGGATCGGGCGGTAAAACTCGATCACGCGCCGCAAGTCGGCCTCCACGTCGCCCGTGGTGTGGAACAGCGGGCCGAAGCCGACCGCCTTGTGCTCGAAATCGAAGTACGCCAGCAGGATCGGCACGCCAGCGCCGTGCGCGATGTGCAGGAATCCGCTTCTGAAGCCCTTGTCGAGTTGCCGCGTGCCCTCGGGCGAGAGCGCGAAGACGATGCGGTCCGCGGCCCGGATGGCGGCCACCGCCTCGCCCACCACCCCGTGCGGCGCATTGCGGTCGACCGGGATGCCGCCGATGGAGCGCATCCAGCGGCCGAACAGGCCCTTGAACAGCGTGTGCTTGCCAAGGAACGACACCTTCACGTCCAGCGACCAGAGCACCAACACGCCGATGATGAAGTCCCAGTTGGTGGTGTGCGGGGCGACGCTGATGACGACCTTGGGCACATCCGGGAGGCTGCCGGCGAAACGCCAGCCGGAGGCGCGGAACAGCAGGCGGCCGAGGGCCTTGGTGAGCACGCCACCGCGGCGCGCATAGCTCGCGGGAACGACGTCGAACACTTACTTTTTCTTCACCGCAAGCAGGGCCTCGCGCAGGGTGTCCTCCGACAAGGCATTGACCGCCGAGGCCATCGCCTCGGCCAGCGGGATGGCCGACACCGGCAGCTTGGCCATGTTGACCTTTTCCACGAACTTGGCCGCCGTGCCCGCCGCGCGCAGCAGGCGCTCGCGGTCGGCCATCAACATCTCGATTTCGCTGCGCAGCATCGCCACGTCAGGCAATTCATCGTTCTTCTTGACCATGGGTTCCCCGGGACAGTTGGATCGATTCTATCCGCGATTGTCGCCACGCGATGCGCGGCGCGCCCTCAATGCGCATGGGCCAGCGGCAGGTTGAGGAGCAGGTTTTGCGGCTTCATCCGGAGCTGCCGGTCTTCGGTGACCGCAAGGCCCAGGTACACCGGCACGCCGCGCACGTCGCCGCGCATGGCGTCCGCGTCGTCGAACACGAGCTTGAACAGGCTCACCAGCCGCGCACGCCGCTCGTCCGCCAGTTCGTGGCCCGCGTACAGGTCGTTGAGGATCGCGCTCGATTCGCTGTCCAGCCCGGTGTGCCAGCGCCAATGCGCATCCTCGACGCCGGCCAGCGGCTCGATCGCCACGCCGATGCCCAGGAAGTGCCGCACCCATGCCGACATCAACGACGAAAGCGCGGCCAGTCCGGGCCGCCCCGGCGCCAGGTCCAGTAGCCAGGCATGACGGTCGGCGGACAGCCAGTAGAGTGCCGCGCTCTCGTGGGTGAGCACGTCCAGGTTGAGGGTGCGCAATGCGGTGCCCTGTTGCGCCAGCAGGCGGCCCAGGGATCCGAAGCCTCCCGTTTCCGCGAAGACCTGGATCGACTCGGCATCGGCGGCAAGCCATTGGCCGTTCTCATGCGCCACGCGCTGGCGGCGGAAGAACAGTTCCGCCGCGCGCACGGTCCACGGGTCGTCGCAGCCGTCGAGCAGCCCGCGCACGATGGCCTCGCACACGCCGTCGATGAATGCCGGCGGCAGGTCGATGGCGCGTCCTGCGGCATTGCGGCGGAACAGCTCCAGGTAAAACCGCTCCAGCGTGACCGCATCAGCCACGCGGTCGCGGAAGCGCAGGAAGTGCCGGAAGTTGTCCGCCGTGTCCGCATCCTCCAGGCCTTCGAGCGTTGCCTCGTCGACGGCGATCAGCGGTTGCTCGAGCAGGCGCGCATGCAACGCACGCTCGCGCGGCCCCGACTCCGGCAGCGGCGCCAGTTCAGCGCGCGCGAGCCAGTGCCGCCAATAATCCGGCGTGGCGCGCAGCCAGCCGCGGTCGTTGCGCTGCAGCGTCTTGAAGCCGGACGAGGGCCAGAAGTCTTGCACGATCAAAGTCCTTGACTGGTGCGGCGATCAGGCCACTTTTGCCTGAAAACGCTCGCCCATCAAGGACTTTCGTCCACAGGGCGGATGGGCGGCAGGGCGATGGCCTCGATGAGCGCTTCCGTGGCGAGCGGTTTCACGAGGTAGGCCGAGGCGCCGGACGCCAGGGCCTGCCGGCGGATGGCGCGATCATCGAGCGCGGAGAGCATCACCACGCGCGTATTGGCATTCAGCGTTTGGCCCAGGTTGGACAGGAAGCTCAGGCCCGACAGGCGCGGCATGCGCACGTCGCAAATGACGATGTCGTAGCGCGCGGACTGGCAACGCCGCAAGGCGTCCAAGCCATCGTGGGACGGTTCCACCGCCCAGCCGAAGCGCCGCAGCACGGACGTGACATGTTCGATGCAAGCCTCGTCGTCATCGACGACCAGCGCGCGCAAGGTGGGCCCCACGCTTTCTCCCCACAAACCCCGATGGCTTGCAGTCTAGCAGGCAGGAAACCCGCGGCACCTAAGGCGGAGGGGCGCGTGGTCTAGGCTGCCGGGTGGCCGGTGGCCGCTTCCACGATCGCCTGCGAGGTGGCCGGCTTGACCAGGTACGCCACCGCGCCGGCGGCGAGCGCATCGCGGCGCGTCTTCGCGTCGTCCATGCTCGAGAGCAGCACCACGCGATGCGGGGACCCCGCGCTGAGGCGCAGGTTCTGCAGAAAGCCGAGGCCGGACAGCTTGGGCATGCGCACGTCCGCCACCACGGCATCGTAGGGGGCGGCACGGAACATGGTGAGCGCCATCATGCCGTCGCCGCAGGCCTCGACGGCAAAACCGGCCTTGGCGAGCGTGCGGGAAACGAACTCGACGATCACGGGGTCGTCGTCCACCACGAGGGCACGGCGCGCGGGCGGGGATGCGGGGTCGGTCATGAATCGGGCCAATGGGTGCAACGCGGGGTGCGAAGTTGAAGTCTATCCCGCCGATCCCGTGGTTCCGATTACAAACGCCCGCTACGCCTGGTCGCCCAATGCAGCCAGAACCGGGCATCGCACGGCATCGCCGCGCGACATGCATTGCAGGCGGTGGCGACGAACCGGCTGGCGACGCCGCGCCAGCGCGCTATTTGACGCAATCGACGTAATAGACGGTCCGGCCGTCCGACTCCGTCTCGACGAGTCCGTGAATGTCGGTCTCGAAGCCGGGGAAGAGCGCGTTGAACTCGCGCGCGAACTTCAGGTACTCGACGATCCGCTTGTTGAAGCGCTCGCCGGGGATCAAGAGCGGGATGCCGGGCGGGTACGGGGTCAGCAGCACGCTGGTGATGCGCCCCTCGAGCTGGTCGATCTCGACGCGCTCGATCTCGCGGTGCGCCATCTTGGCGAATGCATCGGCCGGCGTCATCGCCGGCTGCATGTCGGACAGGTACATCTCGGTGGTCATGCGCGCCACGTCGTTGGCCTTGTACATGTCGTGGATCTGCTGGCACAGGTCCTTCAGGCCCACCCGTTCGTACCTGGGCTGGGCAGCGACGAACTCGGGCAGGATGCGCCACATCGGCTGGTTCTTGTCGTAATCGTCCTTGAACTGCTGGAGCGCGGTCAGCAGCGTGTTCCAGCGGCCCTTGGTGATGCCGATGGTGAACATGATGAAGAACGAATAGAGACCGGTCTTCTCCACGATCACGCCGTGCTCGGCGAGGAACTTGGTCACCATCGAGGCCGGGATGCCGGTCTTGGCGAACTTGCCCGAGACATCCAGGCCGGGCGTGACGATGGTGGACTTGATCGGGTCCAGCATGTTGAAGCCGGCGGCAAGATTGCCGAAGCCGTGCCATTTCTCGTTGGCCTTCAGCACCCAGTCCTCGCGCGAGCCGAGCCCCTCGGCATCGTTGGCCAACTTGTCCGGGCCCCAAACCTTGAACCACCAGTCCTTGCCCCATTCGTCGTCCACCTTGCGCATGGCGCGGCGGAAATCGAGTGCCTCGACGATCGATTCTTCGACCAGGGCGGTGCCGCCGGGCGGCTCCATCATCGCCGCGGCCACATCGCAACTGGCGATGATGGCGTACTGCGGCGAGGTGGACGTGTGCATCAGGTACGCCTCGTTGAAGATGTGCTTGTCCAGCGCGCGGGTTTCCGAATCGCGCACGATGATCTGCGAGGCCTGCGAAATGCCGGCCAGGAGCTTGTGCGTGGAGTGGGTGGCGTAGGTCACCGCCTGCTTGGTGCGCGGCCGGTCGCGGCCGATGGCGTGCATGTTGCGGTAGAAATCGTGGAACGCCGCGTGCGGCAGCCAGGCCTCGTCGAAATGCAGGTTCTCGATCTGCCCGTCGAGCAGCTGGTTCAGGGTCTCGACGTTGTAGAGCACGCCGTCGTAGGTCGACTGGGTGAGCGTGAGGATGCGCGGCTGGGCCTTCTTGTCCTTGATGAACGGATTGGCCTCGATCTTCTTGCGGATGTTCTCCGGGCGGAACTCGTCGAGCGGGATCGGCCCGATGATGCCCAGGTGGTTGCGCGTCGGCGTGAGGAAGATCGGGTTGGCACCGGTCATCATGATGGCGTGCAGGATCGACTTGTGGCAGTTGCGATCCACCACAACGATGTCCCCCGGCGCCACGTTGGCGTGCCACACCATCTTGTTGGAGGTGGACGTGCCGTTGGTGACGAAAAAGCAGTGGTCGGCATTGAAGATGCGCGCCGCATTGCGCTCCGAAGCCGCCACCGGACCGGTGTGGTCCAAGAGCTGGCCCAGCTCCTCGACGGCGTTGCACACGTCGGCGCGCAACATGTTCTCGCCGAAAAACTGGTGGAACATCTGCCCCACGGGAGATTTCAGGAACGCCACGCCGCCGGAATGCCCGGGACAGTGCCAGGAGTAGGAGCCATCCTGCGCGTAGTGCATCAGCGCGCGGAAAAACGGCGGCGCCAGGCCGTCGAGGTAGCTCTTGGCCTCGCGGATGATGTGCTTGGCCACGAACTCGGGGGTGTCCTCGAAAGCATGCAGGAAGCCGTGCAGCTCGCGCAGGATGTCGTTGGGCAGGTGGCGCGAGGTCTTGGTCTCGCCGTAGATGTAGATCGGGATGTCCGCATTCTTGAAGCGGATTTCTTCGATGAATTTCCGGAGGTTCAGCACCGCCGGGTCCAGTTCCGGCCCGGGCGTGAATTCCTCGTCGTCGATCGACAGGATGAACGCGGAGGCGCGGCTCTGCTGCTGCGCGAACTGCGACAGGTCCCCGTAGCTGGTCGCCCCCAGCACCTCCATGCCCTCCTTCTCGATCGCCGCCGCGAGCGCGCGGATGCCGAGGCCCGAGGCATTCTCGGAGCGGAAGTCCTCGTCGATGATGACGATGGGAAAGCGGAATTTCATGGCGGGTCCTCGGCCAGCGATGGGAGTGGCGAGCGCCGATTATGCGAGCAAAACCGCGGGCTGCGGTTTTTGGTTTCTCCTCCCCGGCAGGCATCCGCCCGCACACGCCTCGTTTGACCCCCGCTGCGCGCCATGCGAAAATGTGTGCCTGTTGCATCCGGGTGGTTAGCTCAGCGGTAGAGCACTGCCTTCACACGGCAGGGGTCACTGGTTCGATCCCAGTACC
>JAEUMZ010000142.1 GCA_016790765.1 Betaproteobacteria bacterium | reverse complement strand
GAGGGCCTGGAACACGGCTCGGTGCACATGCTCACCGAGGATGCGCAAGGCTTCCTGTGGGTGGGCACGCTGGTGGGCCTGTCGCGCTTCGATGGCGTGAACTTCGAGGGTGTAGCGGTGCACGACGGCCGCCACCTGCGGCGAGGGCATGTGGGCGGCCATCGGCGAAGGCGGCGTGGCCAAGCGCGTGGACAGGCGCTGGGTTCCCTTTGCGCTGCCCAACAGCGGCATCGTCCGCGTTATCGCGCCGCGCGCCAGCGGCGGCTTCTGGATCGGCGGCGAGCGCGGCGTGCTGGCGATCGACGTCACGGACGGCGTGCCGAACCTGGTGGCCAGCGGTGTCGCGCTCAAGGGCCCGGTGTGGTTCATCCGCGAGGACGCGGACCGGCGGCTGTGGGTCGGGTCCGAATCCGGCACGCACCTGCGGGAGGCAGATGGGCGCTGGCGCCACCTGGAGGCGGAGTTCAAGCTGCCGCCGCGCATCACCTGGACGGTGTTCCGCGACAAGCAGGGCGTCCATTGGATCGGCGGCCGCAACGGGCTGATTCGTTTCGACGACAAGGGCGTGCGCGTGTACGGGCCGGCCGAGGGGCTGGCGCTGGCCACCGTGCGCGCCATTGCGGAGGACCGCACGGGCGCGCTGTGGATCGCCACGCCGGGCGGCGGCCTGCAGCGCTTCCGCGCCAACGGCAACGGCGGCCGCGGCGAGTTCGACACCCTCACCACCAAGGACGGCCTCAACAGCGACAGCGTGATGACCGTGTACGCCGACCGCGCCGGCAACATCTGGGCCGGCATGGCCGGGGGCGGCGTGGCGCGATTGTCCGACCCGCCGATCGCGAGCTACCGCAAGAAGGACGGCCTCACCGGCGACTGGATCTGGACCGCGCACGAGGATGCGGCCAGCGACATCTGGCTGGGCACCAACGGCAACGGGGTGTCGGTGCTGCGCGATGTGGCCGGACAGGTGCGCGTGGTGCGGCGCATCCCGGGCACGGTCAACGGTCTCGATACGGTCTGGTCGATGCACGCCTGGGACCCCGGCCGCGCCATTGTGTCCGCCACGCAGGGCATCGGGCGCATCGAGCGCGACGACCGCGTGACTTGGCTCTATCGCCTCGCCGATGGCGAAAACCCGCCGCGCGTGTTCCTGCGCACGCGTGACGGCAAGCTCCTGGTGGCCAAGGGCCGCAAGCTCTTTGAAGTGCGCACCGAGGGCGTAGTGGATGCGGGGCACCCGGAATTCAAGGCCGTCGTCTCGAGCCTGCTGGAAACCCCTGAAGGCGACCTGATCGCCGGGACGCGCCAGGGCAGCATCCAGCGCCTGGACCGGCGCGCCAACAAGCTCACTGACGTCGCCGACAACCTGGGCGGCGCCGTCTACGCACTTCAGCGTGACGCGGCCGGGCGGCTTTGGGCCAGCGCCAACGGCATCTACATCCGCGAATCCCTGGCCAACGCGGCGCGCGAGGTCAAGATCGGCCCGGCCAACGGCTTTCCGGACCGCAACAGCAACGACCTCATCCTGCCCGCCGACGGCAGCGTCTGGATGGGCACCAACCGCGGCATCCTGGTGGCGTCCCAGCAGGAACTGCTCGGCTGCCTGGACAATGCGCAATGCAAGCCGCGCCTGCGCGCGCTCGATGAGCGCGACGGGCTGATCACCGCGGAGACCAATGGCGGCGCGCAGCCCAACGGCGTGCGCGACCGCGCGGGCCGCATCTGGCTACCGGCCATCAACGGCATCATGCGCATCGACCCGGCGGCCGCGCTGCCGCTCACGCCGCTGCCGGCGGTGGTGGTGAATGCGTTGCGCGCGGACCGTGTCGATTTCGAAACCGACCGCGCCCTGCCACCGAATACGCGCGACGTGGAAGTCGATTACACGCTGCCCGAACTCACGCTGCCCAAGCAGGTGCGTTTCCGCTACCGCCTCCTGCCGGACCAGCCGGAGTGGCAGGAGGCCGGCGCGCGCCGCACCGCGTATTTCTCGCGCTTGAAGCCCGGCAGTTACCGGTTCGAGGTGCAGGCCGCGCGCCTGCACGGCGATTGGCCGCAGGAGGTGGCCACGCGCGAGTTCGCGCTGGCCGCCGCCTGGTACCAGACCTGGTGGGCACGCGCGTTCGCCGCGGTGGTGCTGTTCGTGGCCCTGCTGGCCGCACCGTGGATCCGCATCGCCACGCTGCGGCGGCGCAAGAAGCTCTTGGAGTCTGAGGTGGCCAATCGCACGGCGGAACTGGCGGCGGTCAACCGCCAACTGGATGTGATGGCGCGCACCGACGTGCTCACCGGCATCGCCAACCGGCGCGAGTTCGGCGAGCGGCTGGCGCAACGCTGCCGCGAGTACGACGGCTACGGCGTGCTGGCGGTGATGATTGCCGACATCGACGACTTCAAGGCCTACAACGACCACTACGGCCACCCGGCGGGGGATGCCTGCCTGCACGACGTGGCGCAGGCGTTGCGCGCGGCCCTGCAGGGTGCCGATGCGCTGGTCTCCCGTTACGGCGGGGAAGAGTTCGCGGTGGTGGCGCGGGTGCCCGACCCGGCGGCCGCGGCAACACTGGCCGGCGCGCTGGTCGCGGCGGTGCGCGCGATGGGCCGTGCGCATGCGCATTCTCGTGCGGCCAAGGTCGTTACGCTGTCGCTCGGCTATTGCGTGGCGGAAGTGCCCGGCCCGGATCCGGCGGCCGTCCTGCAGTGTGCGGACGCGGCACTCTATCGTGCCAAGGAGGCTGGTCGCGACCGGGCCGTGGCCGGGGAGAAGCCGCCCGGCGGTTAATGTGCCGACGGTTGCGGGTCAGACCTTCGGCGGGTCGAGCAGCACCGGGTATTTCTGCAGAATGCGCCCGCCGCGCCAGGAAAACTCCACCATCAGGGTGATGGCCGGCTCGTTGACCGGCGCGCTGCTGGTGAGCTTCAGGAACCACTTGTCCTTGGCGCGCTCCACGATCGACACCCGCATCGAGTGGATGACCGAGATCATCGGCACGCCGGCCTTTTCATACTCCTCGCGGCTGGCGATGCGTGTCTGTGCGGTGAGCATGTCGTCGGCCGTGAGGCCCTGCAATTCGACCTCAGCGCTGAACGGCTGGCCGAGGCCCGACTGCACCTGGATTGGTGACAGCCCGGCCGCCAGCGCGGACCCGGCAACAGCCGTGGCGAAAATTGCGATGGCGCGAAGCAGGATGCGCTGCATGGATCAACCCTTTCCGTGGACTTGGCCTGCGCGAATCATACCCCCTGGTGACGGGTCCAGTGGCCGAAATCCGCACTTGGTCGCCCGGCGGAACACCACGGCGGCCGAACGGTCTATGCTTCAACCATCGATTCCGTCCACCGCCAAGGAGAACGTACATGGAATTCACCGAACAACTGGAAAAACTGGCCCGCCTGAAGGAGCAGGGCGCCCTGACCGACGAGGAATTCACCGCGGCCAAGAAGCGCCTGATCGACGGGACCGCCGAAGCAGGACCTGCCCCTCGTGCGGCCGAGCCCGGCCCCATCCACCGTTTCCAACGCTCGCTGACCAAGCGCTGGATCGGCGGCGTCTGCGGCGGGCTGGAAGACATCAGCACCATCCCGGCTTGGGCGTGGCGCATCCTGTTCCTGCTGACCGTGTTCCTCAATGGCCTCGGCCTGCTGGCCTACATGATCCTCTGGATCTTCGTGCCGCAGGAGCCGGCTCCGCGTGCGCAAGCGGCCCGCGAAGCGGCGCCGGGGGCGTGATTGCCCATCGTTCCCTGACTTTCCCTGGGCCGGGCGCTTGAATTCAGCGTCCCGGCCCAGACTTGTTTCAATTCATCCCGTTTTTCGATTCCCGGCCCTTCCCATGCAATTGACTGTCCGCCGTCGCCTGACCTGTGCGCTGCTCCTCGTTCCCCTGGCCGGATGCATGTCGTCCGCCCCCTTGGCCGAGCGCGACGCCGAGGCAGCCGCGTACATCGCCCAAAACAGCCGCGAGGCCAGTGCCGCACTGGCGCCGGTGCCCGACGCATTCACCACGCAGACGGCGGAGTGGCAGGACCCGGCCCGCAACCGCATGGTGCCGGTGCGCATTTATCGCCCGGCTGCTTCTGAAGGTGCATTGCCGCTGGTGGTGTTCTCGCACGGCATGGGCGGTTCGCGCGAGGGCTATCGCTACCTGGGGCGCCATTTCGCGTCCAATGGCTTCATCGCCGTGCATATCCAGCATGTCGGCAGCGACCGCCAGGTGTGGACCGGGAACCCGCTGGGCCTGCTGTCGCGGCTGTCCGGCGCGGCCAACGAATCGGAAGCGCTGGACCGCGTGGCGGACGTGCGCTTCGTGCTCGACCAGTTGCTGGCCCGCACGGAAGGCAACGAATGGGCGCCGCGCATCGATGCCCAGCGCATCCTGATGGCGGGCCATTCCTACGGCGCCAACACCGCCATGCTGGTGTCCGGCGCCCGGGTGGAGAAGGAAGGCCGCGCGCTGGCGCTGGCCGACCCGCGCATCCGCGCAGCCATCCTCATCTCCGCGCCGCCGTTCTACGGCATGCGCGATTCGCGCGGCATCCTGCAGGACATCGCCATCCCCACGCTGCACATCACCTCCACCGACGACGACATCACCATCCCCGGCTACCGCTCGGGCATCGATGACCGCATCGACGTGTACCAATCCACCGCCGCGCAATCGCGCGCCCCCAAGCTCCTGGCCGTGTTCAAGGGCGGGGCGCACAGCATGTTCACCGACCGCCTGGCGCCCGGCGGCCCGGACCTGAATCCGATCGTGAAGACCGCCACGCGGGATCTTGCCCTGCAGTTCGCCAACCGCGTCCTCAACCGCACCCCGGCCACCCTGGCCGAATGGTCCAAGCGTCACGCGCCCCTGGTGGCACGCTTCGAGCACGTGGGGGAGATGTTGCGGTAGGTTGTCAAGAGAGTGTGTGGGAAAACGCGTATTGGTTTTTCCACTCTTGAAACGGCCGGCTGCCCATCTCGAAGTGTGATGCCCTCCTGGCACGTCCCCCTTTGAAAAAGGGGGAAAGAGGGGGTTCAAGGATGCTTCCGTTTCGCGACGGCCCGAAATCCCCCTCCATCCCCCTTTTGCAAAGGGGGAAGTGAGTGGGTGAGCGATGCACGGAGGACGGAGACCGGCCTTGTGCATCCCGCATGACGCCACGCATGCTCCGCCACCTTGCCTTTTGTTGCTCCGTTTGCCTCGATGAGGTCCTGCGGATGGGGAAGTGCGATGAAGGGTGAATACGGGGATGTGCTGTGGGAAAATGCGCTTTGGTTTTTCCACTCTTGAAACGGCCGGCTGCCCTATCTCGAAGTGTGATGCCCGCCTGGCACTTCCCCCTTTGAAAAAGGGGGAATGAGGGGGATTGAAGGATGCTTCCGTTTCGCGACGGCCCGAAATCCCCCTCCATCCCCCTTTTGCAAAGGGGGAAGTGAGTGGGTGAGCGATGCACGGAAGTCCGGGACCCGCACTGCGCAAACTGCACATCGTCACGCATGCTCCACCACATCGCCTTCTACCGCTTCGTCCGCCTCGATGACGTTCCCGCCACCATCGCGTGGCTGGAATCGTTGTCGATGGACTTGACCGGCAGCGTGCTGGTGGCCGAGGAGGGCGTCAACGGCATGCTGGCGGGCGAGGCCGCGGCGCTCGATGCGTTCGAGGCCGCCCTGACCGCGGACCCGCGCTTCGCCAACCAGGTGTTCAAGCGCACCGCGTGCGTGACCGCGCCGTTCAAGCGCCTCAAGATCCGCCGCAAGAAGGAAATCGTCCCCTTGGGGATCGACGGCATCGATGCCACGCAGCCGGCGGGCATCCGCGTCCCGCCGGCCGAATGGCGCGCGCTGATTGACGAACCCGACGTGGTGCTGCTGGACAACCGCAACAGCTTTGAATACCGGCTCGGCCGCTTTCGCCATGCCGTCGACCCGGGAGTGGAGAATTTCCGCGACTTTCCGCGCTACGTGACCGAGCACGTCGAGGAATGGAAGCGCGAAGGCAAGCGCGTGGCGATGTATTGCACCGGCGGCATCCGCTGCGAAAAGACGGCGGTGTGGATGAAGGACCTCGGCGTCGACGTGTACCAGCTCGAGGGCGGCATCCTCAACTATTTCAAGGAGCTGCCAGACGCGGAACGCGACTGGTCCGGCGAGTGCTTCGTGTTCGACAACCGCATCGCGCTCGACACCCGCCTCGCGGAAACCGACACCACGCTCGAGGACGTGTACGACGCCGAATCGGGCGAGGCCTGGCGCCTGAAGCGCGCCCAGGAACTGGATGGCAGC
>JAEUMZ010000119.1 GCA_016790765.1 Betaproteobacteria bacterium | reverse complement strand
ATCCTGCCCGAGCCCGCCGTGAACCTTTGCCCGCCGTAAGTTTCCAACCGCCGTTTCGACTCACGTTTCCTTTGCCCATGAACCCGATGAACCGCCGACGTTTCCTGTTGCAAGGTGTCCCCGCCGCGGGCGCGCTGTTTGCTGCGCCCGCGGCGTGGGCGCAGCGCGAGCGCCCCCCGGTGCCGCCGACACCCGAACAAGTCAGGAACGCCCTCAAGCAAGCGAACCAGCCCATGACCCCGATCGAAAAACTCAAGTTGCCCGACGCCGAATGGCGCATGCGCCTCAACCCGGCGGCCTACAAGGTGCTGCGCGACGAAGGCACCGAGCGCGCCTTCACCAGCCCGCTGAACGACGAAAAGCGCAAGGGGGTGTTCCATTGCGCCGGCTGTGGCCTGGCGGTGTTTACCAGCGAGATGAAGTTCGATTCCGGCACCGGCTGGCCGAGCTTTTTCACCACGCTGCCCGGTGTGTTCGAAACTAAGACTGATTTCAAGCTGATCTACCCGCGCAAGGAATACCACTGCGCCAAGTGCGGCGGCCACCACGGCCACGTGTTCAACGACGGCCCGCAGCCGACCGGACAGCGCTGGTGCAACAACGGCGTGGCGCTGACCTTCAAACCGGATCCGGCTGGCGCCTGAATGACCCTGACGGGACATTTGCGCGCCGCACAAAAACTGCTATGATGAATTCATGAACACGCGCCTTCCCGCCTTTTTCGCGTATTACTTTTGGTGGTTTTCGATGCCAGCGGCTTCGAGCGGCCCGTGTTCACGTTGAAATAACACCGAATCCTCGAAAAACCGCCGGCGACATCGACCGGCGGTTTTTTTTTGCCGGTTGTCCCATCGGCCCCCATGGCATGCGAACCTCATCATGACTTCGAAAAACACCCTCAAGCTGATCCAGCCGGAGCCGCATATGGCCTTCAACACCGATGACCTTCGAATCCGCGGCATCCGCGAACTCGCGCCGCCCTCGCACCTGATCCGCGAGTTTCCGTGCACCGACAAGGCCTCCACCACGATCTACCGGGCGCGCGAGGAGATCCACCGCATCATGCACCGGGGCGACAGCCGCCTCCTGGCCATCGTGGGCCCGTGCTCGATCCACGACTACGACGCGGCCATCGATTACGCCAAGCGCCTGCAGGCGCTGCGCCTGACCATGGAGCCGGACCTCACCATCGTCATGCGGGTGTACTTTGAAAAGCCGCGCACCACGGTCGGCTGGAAGGGCTTCATCAACGACCCCAACCTCGACGAAAGCCACGACATCAACAAGGGCCTCAGACTGGCACGCAAGCTCCTGCTCGACATCAACGAGCTGGGCCTGGCGGCCGCAACCGAGTACCTGGACCTGATTTCGCCGCAGTATTTCGCAGACCTGATCGCCTGGGGCGCCATCGGCGCGCGCACCACGGAGAGCCAGTCGCACCGCCAGCTGGCCTCGGGCCTGTCCTGCCCGGTGGGGTTCAAGAACGGCACCGACGGCAACATCAAGATCGCCGTTGATGCCATCAAGGCAGCGTCGGCGCCGCATCACTTTCTGTCGGTGACCAAGGGCGGCCACTCGGCCATCATTTCGACCGCCGGCAACGAGGACTGCCACATCATCCTGCGCGGCGGCAAGGCGCCGAACTACGACAAGGCGAGCATCGACGCCGCCTGCGAGGAGCTCGGCAAGGCGGGCCTCGCGCAGCGCGTGATGATCGACTTCTCGCACGCCAACTCGAGCAAGCAGTACCAGAAGCAGATGGAGGTCGGCACCGACATCGCGGCGCAGATCGCGGCGGGCGACCCGCGCATCGTCGGCGTGATGGTGGAAAGCCACTTGAATCCCGGCCGTCAGGATATCGAGCCGGGCAAGCCGCTGCAGTACGGCGTGTCGGTGACCGATGCCTGCATCGGCTGGGACGACACCGAGCGCTTGTTGAAGCAATTGGCCGAGGCGGTGCGCGAGCGGCGCCGCGCGGCGCAGGAATAGCATGGCCATCGAGCTTCGCATCCTCGGCCGCCACCAGGCCGACGAGCACGATGTCGGCTTCAGCTACAACGGCGTCGAGTTCCGCCAGGACCGGCTGGTGTCGTTCCTCGGCCTCAACTCGGTCGATACCCGCGAGTTCGTCGAGCAGACCTTTGCGTGCCTCAAGGCGCTGGGACAGACCACGGCGCGCATGGGCGCCTACAAGCCGCGCACCAGCCCGTACTCGTTCCAGGGGATGGGCAAGGAGTGCCTGCCGTGGATGTTCGAGCTGGCCGGCAAGTACGGCATCCGCGTGGTGGCGATGGAAGTCACGCGCGAGGCGCACGTGGAGGAAGTGTTCGAGGCGCTCCGGGCCACGGGCAACCCCACCGGCGTGATGCTGCAGATCGGCACGCGCAACACGCAGAACTTCGAGCTGCTCAAGGCGGTGGGGCGCCAGCAGGAATTCCCCATCCTCCTCAAGCGCGGCTTCGGCATCACGCTCGACGAATCCCTGATGGCCGCCGAGTACTGCGCGTCCGAGGGCAATGCGCGCATCGTGTTCGGGCTGCGCGGCATGAAGACCAACCTGGGGGACCCGCACCGCAACCTGGTGGACTTTGCGCATGTTCCGGTGGTGCACCGCCTGACGCGCATGCCGGTATGCGTCGATCCGTCCCACTCGGTGGGCAACCGCGAGGTGTCGCCCGACGGCATCCCGGACGTGTACCACGCCGCCGCGCAGGGCGTCATCGCGGGCGCCAACATGCTGCTGGTGGACGTGCACCCGGTGCCGAACAAGGCCCTGGTGGACGCCGGGCAGGCGCTGTCGCTCGAGGAGCTGCCGCGATTTCTCGAGGATGTGGCGATCGCGCGCGCGGCCTTCGAGCGGCGCCGCGCGTTGTTCGCACCGGCCCCCTGAGGATTCGGTGCGCCGCCCTTGCGCGATCGACTTGCGGCGCACCATCGCGGCCCTTGCGCTGGGGGCGTTGTGCCTGTGGGCCGTGGCGAGCCATGCGGCGTCGCCGAGGCGCATCGTTTCGCTGGCGCCCTCGCTGACCGAACTCACCTACGCCGCAGGGGCCGGCGACCTCCTCGTCGCCGCTTCCGCGTTCAGCGACTTCCCCGCGCCCGCCCGAAAGCTCCCGCAGGTGTCCGATGCCAATGGCATCCACTGGGAACGCCTGATCGCGCTGCAGCCGGACTTGGTGCTGGTGTGGGAATCCGGCACCCGGCCGCAGGACGTGCAGCGGCTCCACGACTTGAAAATCCCTTCGCTCACGCTCACCGTTCGCAAGCTCGCCGATGTGCCGCATGCAATGGAGCGCATCGGCGCCGCCGTCGGCCGTGCCGAGACTGCGCGTGGCCGGGCCGCACAGGTTCGCGCGCAGCTTGCCAACGTGAAGCCTGCCCCGCCGGGCGCCGCCCCGGTGCGCGTGTTCATCGAAATCTCCGCCCTGCCGCTGATGACCGTCAACGGCGAACACGTATTGTCGGAGATCGTGACCCGCTGCGGCGGCGCCAATGTGTTTGCCGACGCGCCGACGCTGGTGGCGGAACCTTCGCGCGAGGCCTTGCTGGCGCGCGCGCCGCAGGTGCTGCTGCGTCCGCGGCAGGGCGCGGGGTCGAACTGGCCGGATTACCTTCCGCGCAATGACGCCACGCTGGTGAGGGCGTTCACGCCCGATTGGGCGTTCCGTCCCGGGCCGCGCCTGCTCGATGCGCTGCAGGAGGTCTGCGCCGCGCTGGACGGCACGCGAACCCAGCCAAATCGCAAGTGAAACCCCAGCACTGGTGCGGCGTTCAGGGCAAAAATGCCATGAACACCGCACCAGTGCTGGAGTTTGTTGCCTATGCCTGTGGTTTGTCGGCCGGCGCCTTGGCCGGCATGCGTGCGATGACGCCCTTGCACATCACCGGCCCGGTGGGGGCGCCGGTGGGAGAACCGCCGGGCGGTTCCTTGGACAGCGCGAACATCATGCCGTCCTTCAACTTGTTGTCGAGGCCGACCAGCACGATCTGCGTCATGCCGGTGTCGTTGATGACGCCGATCGAGCGCGGCTTGCCGTCCGGCCCGATGACCCACAGTTCCAGCACCATTCCGCCCATGGCTTTCCAGGGCTTCACCATCTTCACTTGCAGGAGGTCGTTCTTCGGCTGGTCGACCACCACGCGCGCGGTGTTGTTCTCCTCGGCCAGCACGGAGGTCAGCATCGGTTCGCGGGGTGCCTGCGGGCCGGCGACCAGCACCGCGAACAGCGCCACGGCCAGTGCGCTGGCGCCCAAGCCCAGGTTGCGCCAGAACGGCAGCCAGCGCGGGCTGGTTGCAGGGCGCCGGGCGCCGTCGATGCGTGCCTCGATGCGCGTCCACACCCGGTCCGGCGGCGCGACTTCCCGGAGACGACCGGCCAGCGGCGTGAGGTGGCCCTCCCAATGGGTCACGGCCGCGCGCAGCCCCGCGTCGCGCGCCAGGTAGTCGTGGAACCGCCGCCGCGCCGCACCGTGCAGGGTGCCCAGCACGTACTCGGCGGCGAGACGCGATTGCAGGTTTGGGGAGTCGAGCTTCATGCGTCCAGGCAACCCTTGAGTTTCAACAGCCCGCGGCGGATGTGGGTCTTGACGGTCCCCAGCGGGCGCTTCAGGTGCTCCGCAACCTCGGAATGCGACAGGCCCTTGTAGAACGCCAGCGCGATCGACTGCTTCTGCTCCGCATCGAGCGCTTCCATGCAGCGTTCGACGCGCGCCCGGTCGCGCGACTCGGCCAGCAGCCCTTCCGGGCCCGGCGCCTCGTCCTCGAGGTGCAGCGTGAACCAGTCGTCCTCGTCCGCCACTTCCAGCTTCGGGCGGCGCACGATGTCGAGGCTGCGATTGCGCACGATGGCCGTCATCCACGTGAGCGGCGCGGACTTTTGGGTGGCGTAGCCTGCGGCGTTGTTCCAGATGTTCACGAAGGCGTCCTGCAACACTTCCTCGGCGATGTGCCGTTCCCGGACTATACGAAGCGAGACCGCAAACAGTTTCGACTTGGTCGATTCGTAAAGAACCTTGAACGCGGCGCGATTGCCCAGTCCGCATTGGGCCAGCAGGTCTGCCAGTTCCGTGTCGCGCGCGGAGGTGTCCGCGCTCATGGGAAGGTCTCGCGCCGCCACTGCGGTTCCGGGTGCCCGGCCGCACGGTTGAGCACGCGCGCCTCGACGAACAGCAGGTCGGAGAGCCGATTGAGGTACTGCAGGGCTTCGACCGAGACGGCCTCCGTGTCCGACAGCGCCACCAGGGAGCGTTCCGCGCGCCGGCACGCAACGCGCGCCGCGTGGCACGCTGCTGCTGCGCGCGTGCCGCCGGGCAGGATGAACTCCTTGAGCGGTGGAAGGTCCGCATTCTCCTGCGTGAGCGCCTCATCGAGGAACGCGACGTGCCCCACCGTCATCGCCGCGTGGCCCGGGATGCAGACCTCGCCGCCGAGGTCGAACAGGTGATTCTGGATGCGCGTCAGCCGCACGCGCAGGGATTCGGGCAGGGACTCGGCGAGCAACACACCCAGCGCGGTGTTGGTCTCGTCGATCTCGCCCATCGCGTGGACGCGCAGCGTGGACTTCTTGACGCGCGTGCCGTCGCCCAGGCCGGTGCTGCCGTCGTCGCCGGTGCGCGTGGCAATTTTCGACAGGCGGTTACCCATGATCGGGGAAAGTCCCAGGCGCTCGCATGGAAAAATTATAGCGGGCATAGTTGGTATCATTCGCCGTCCCAAGCAACTGCTCACCCAATGGCCGTCGCCAAACTCAATTTCCTCGATTTCGAGCAGCCGATTTCCGAGCTGGAAGCCAAGATCGAGGAACTCAGGAATGTGCAGGACGGCTCCGCCGTCGACATTTCCACCGAGATCGACAAGCTGGCCAAGAAGAGCCAGACGCTGACCAAGGACATCTACGGCAAGCTCAACGCCTGGCAGATCTCGCAGGTCGCGCGCCATCCGCAACGGCCGTACACGCTCGATTACATCGCCGCGCTGACCACCGATTTCGAGGAACTGCACGGCGACCGCCACTACGCGGACGACCCCGCCATCGTCGGCGGGCTGGCGCGCTTCAACGGCCAGAGCGTGATGGTCATCGGCCACCAGAAGGGCCGCGACACCAAGGAACGCCAGTTCCGCAACTTCGGCATGCCGCGCCCGGAGGGCTACCGCAAGGCTTTGCGCCTGATGCGCACGGCGGAAAAGTTCGCCATCCCCATCCTCACCTTCATCGACACGCCCGGTGCGTATCCCGGCGTGGGCGCCGAGGAGCGGGGCCAATCGGAGGCGATCGGCTACAACCTCTACGAGTTGGCGGGCCTCAAGGTGCCGGTGATCTGCACCATCATCGGCGAGGGCGGTTCCGGCGGCGCGTTGGCCATCGCGGTGGGTGACGTGACGTTCATGCTGCAGTACTCGACCTATTCGGTGATCTCGCCGGAAGGCTGTGCCGCCATCCTCTGGAAGGACGCCGCGCGCGCCTCGGAGGCGGCCGAGGCGCTCAACATCACGGCGCCCAAGCTGAAAGCGCTGGGCCTGATCGACAAGGTCCTCAACGAACCGCTGGGCGGCGCGCATCGCGACCCCAAGGCCATGGCGCTGACGCTCAAGAAGGCGCTGGCCGACGCCATCAAGACCCTGGCGGAAAAATCCCCCGACAAATTGGTGCAGGAGCGGCAAAAGAAGATCCTTCAACTCGGGCGGTTCAAGGAGCTGGAGACCTAGGCGGTTGCCGGCCCGGCGTGCCGACCGGTACCGGCAGGCCGATGTGCGCCCGCGCCAGGCACGTCCCCACCACCAGCACCGGTAACCTGGGTGTGAAGGTCGAACAGAATGCCAATGGGGCGGACCCCGTTCAACGCTGGTGCCGCGTGCGGCATCGGCAGCGCAGGCCGGCGAATGGTTCGAGGGACAGCGGGCTCGCCGTTTCTGCCTATTGAGGCGCTGCGGGCGGTGCAACGGTCCTCATCACGCGGCCGGGCGGATCTCGTTCATCGGTCCATATAGCGTGCCCGGATGCGTTCGACACTGCCATCCTGGCGCATGGCGGCTAGGGCTTTGTCGAAGGCCCCCAGGAGTGACGTGTGCCCCTTGCCTTTGGTGAACACCAGGTGGTTGTCGAGGTAGCCCAACGGCGGCAGCAGCACCCGGAGGCGGGTCATGCCGAGTTCCCTGGAAACATAGCGGCCCACATCCAAGTTGATCATCACGGCGTCGAGGCGGCCGGCAGCCAGCTTGCGGAAATTGGCCGCATCGTCGCCGATCTCCTCCAACACGAATTGGCCGCGCCGAGCGCCTTCCTCCAGCTTGTCGGGCAATCGAAAGCCCCGGCGAACACCGATGCGCCTGCCCCGCAGGTCGTCCAGACTTCCATAGCGGGTGGACTCGTGCACGAACAGCACGTACTCGGTCCGCTGCAGCACTTCGCGGCCGAACTCCATGTATTTTTCGCGCGCAGGGGTGCGGCTGAAAGCAAAGGCGCAGTCCACCTGGCTGTGGGCGCCTTTCGCGATCTCCGCTTCCAGGCGTTTCCAGGGCATGTCGCGGAACACGAGGGTAATGCCCACCCGCCGGGCCGCTTCGCGCATCAGGTCGGCATTGATCCCCACGAACTGGCCGCCTTCGCGCATGAAGTACGGCACCAGCCTGTCGTTGTAACAGGTGAGTTGCCGGCCCGGACGGCCGGCTTCTGGTGTGGAGGCCGCAGCCCAACCCGGAAGGACCAGGAAGGCGGCAACCGGCAGCAGGTACTGCAAGCAGAAGCGCCAAAACAAGAAGCTCTCCTGACGACGCACAGGCATCAATGTCCTGATGATAGGCCATGCACCGCACCCGCTCCGGCGTATCAAGCCCGAGCGTGCCGCATTGCGAATCCGGGTGGCATGCATGCCGCGGGGCGGGATCCCGGCTTGGCGAGCGGCCTTGCAACCGAAACCACGGGCGAAAATCGCGCACTGGGAATCCGTCCACTGATGAGCGTGTCAAACTGGGATGAGCGTGCGGGGGGCAATTGAGAATCGATCTTGACACCTTGAACACCATCGGCGCGACCGGCGTCCGTCGAACGCGCGGCGGATGCGCCGCGCGCGTCACCACACTCCCGATTCCCCGCACATGAAGGACCTTCTCCCGAACATCTTCTGGCATGCCTTGACAGGCCCGCAGGCGCGCTTTGCGGCTGGAGCGCGCGGTGCGCGGCGTTTTGCGCGCGGCTTCTCGCCGATCCTCGCCTTTGCCGACCAGCGCGCGCCTGACTTTGCGGCGCTACTCCCGCATTGCGATCCAGGCGAGCGTTTCTACGTGGACGGCTGGGCCGGACCGGTGCCCGAAGGATGGACGCTGGAGGCGGAGTCGGCCATGTTCAAGATGGTCTGGGAAGGCGCGATGCCCGCCGAGGATGCGGCGCCTGAGGCGCTGCCCCTGGGCCTTCAGCACGTCGCGCGAGCCCTGGCGCTCGCCGAATTGACGCATCCCGGCCCCTTCGGCCCGCGCACCATCGAGTTGGGCGAATACTTTGGCCTGTTCGAGGCGGGGCGGCTCGTCGCCATGGCCGGCGAGCGCACCGAGGCCGGCACCTTGCGCGAAATCAGCGGCGTCTGCACCCACCCGGCGCACCAGGGCAAGGGGCTGGCCAAACGGCTCATGCTGAAGCTCATCGCGCGCCAGATGCGCCGCGGCCTGACGCCCTTCCTGCACGTGATGCGCGACAACGCCGGGGCGCGTTCGCTCTACCGGCGCATGGGGTTCACCGAGTTCATGGAGTCTCCCGTGCGGGTGCTGACGATGCGCAACGCGTAGGGCTGCGGGCCAACGTTTGCTGCGTTCAGGGATACTTGCAGCATGGACGCCATCGCCGCCCGGTTTGCGGAAGTTCTCGAACGCCAGCAGGTCACGGGGCCCACCGTCGTTGCGTTGTCCGGCGGCATCGACTCGATGGTGCTGCTCGAGATTGCCGCGGCGTGGGCGCGGTCGCACCATGGGGTGCACCTGGAGGCACTGCACGTTCACCACGGCCTGAGCCCGAATGCCGATGCATGGGCAGCGTTCTGCGAACGCGAGTGCGCAGCGCGCGCGGTGCCGCTCAAGGTGGTGCGGGTCGCCATCGACCGCGCCGATACCGGAGGGCAGGGCGTGGAAGCGGCGGCGCGCGCGGCGCGCTACCGCGCCTTCGTCGACAGCGGCGCGCACTTCATCCTGGCGGCGCAGCATGCGGACGACCAGGCGGAAACGGTGTTGCACCAGTTGTTGCGCGGCACCGGATGGGCGGGGCTGGCCGGCATGGGCGAAACGCGCGTGTTGGCGCCGCACACGGTGCTGGTGCGGCCGTTCCTGGGATTGGAGCGTGGCGTCCTCGAGCAGTACGCCCGCGCGCAGGGCCTGGCGTGGATCGAGGACGAGTCCAACGACGATGTGGCGTACACGCGCAATTACCTCCGCCACCGTGTCCTTCCAGCGATCGCCGAGCGATTTCCGCACTTTCGTGCGTCGCTGTCGCGTGCTGCGCGGCACGCGGCGGAAGCGGATGAATTGCTCGAAGCGCTGGCGCGGATCGACCTGGCATGGCAGGACGGCGTTGCGCACGCGGACGCGCTCGATGCGCTGCCGCCGGCGCGCCAGGTCAACGCGTTGTACCACTGGCTGCGCTGGCTGGGCATTCCGCCCCCTTCCCATGCGCAGCTCATCGAATGGGCGCGCCAGCTGTTCCGGCCCACCCCCACGGATCGCCCGCACCAGGCGGGGGGCCACGAATTCCGGATCGTGCGCAAGGAGGGGACGCTGAGGCTGGTGATCGCCGGTCCGGGCCCCGACCACCACTGATCTGCGGCCGGATTTGCGACCGGGCAGCAGCCCAGGAGGCGGTGCCTTCGTGCTATAATTCGCGGTTGCGTGCGTAGGTGAAATTTCTCGCACAATCAAAAACTTAGCGCAGTTTCCTTTCCTTTTTTGCTCACTTTCCTTACGGAGTTTTCCATGGCAGTCGAACGCACCATTTCCATCATCAAACCCGACGCGGTCGCCAAGAACGTGATCGGCCAGATCTACTCGCGCTTCGAAGGCGCGGGCTTGAAGATCATTGCCGCGCGCATGCTGCACCTGTCGCAGAAGAACGCCGAGGACTTCTACGGCGTGCATCGCGAGCGGCCATTTTTCAAGGACCTGGTAGCCTTTATGACTTCCGGCCCGGTGATGGTGCAGGTGCTGGAAGGCGAGAACGCGATTGCCAAGAACCGCGACATCATGGGCGCCACCGATCCGAAGAAGGCTGCGCCCGGCACCATCCGCGCCGACTTTGCCGACTCCATCGACGCCAATGCCGTGCATGGCTCCGACGGCCCGGACACCGCGAAGCAGGAGATCGCGTTCTTTTTCCCGGGCATGAACGTCGTCTCGCGATAACGCTCGAACCGTCACCCGTCACCCGTCACCCGTCACCCGTTACCGGACATGGCCGTCCCCACCCACGCCAAAGGCGAGAAACCCAACCTGCTCGGCATGACCCTGCCCGAGTTGACGGCGTTTTTCGCCTCGCTGGGGGAGAAGCCGTTCCGCGCAAAGCAGGTGTTCCGCTGGATGCACCAGGCGGGCGTGGACGACTTTTCGGCGATGACGGATCTGGCCAAGTCGCTGCGCGAGAAGCTGCCGGAGGTCGCCGCCATCGTGGCGCCGACGCTGATGACCGAACAGGCCTCGCAGGACGGCACGCGCAAGTGGCTGCTGGATGTGGGCACCGGCAACGGCATCGAGGTGGTGTTCATTCCGGAAGCGGACCGCGGCACGTTGTGCGTTTCCTCGCAGGTCGGTTGCGCGCTCGATTGCACCTTCTGTTCCACCGGCAAGCAGGGCTTCAACCGCAACCTCACGGCCGCTGAGATCATCGGGCAGCTGTGGTGGGCCAACAAGGCCATGGGCCGCGACCCGAAGGGTGAGCGCATCGTGTCCAACGTGGTCATGATGGGCATGGGCGAGCCGCTGGCCAATTTCGACAACGTCACCGCCGCGATGGACATCATGCTCGATGACCACGGCTATGGCCTCTCGCGGCGCCGCGTCACCTTGTCCACGAGCGGCATCGTGCCGGCGCTCGCGCGCCTGAAGGCGCGCTGCCCCGTGGCGCTGGCGGTGTCGCTGCACGCGCCCAACGACGCGTTGCGCGACGTGCTGGTGCCGATCAACCAGAAATATCCGCTGGCCGAACTCCTGGCCGGCATCCGCGATTACCTGGAAGCCGCCCCGCGCGACTTCGTGACCTTCGAGTACGTGATGCTCGACGGCGTCAACGACTCGGTGGCCCAGGCGCGCGAGCTGGTCGCGCTGGTCGAAGGCACGCCCTGCAAGTTCAACCTGATTCCCTGGAATCCGTTCCCGGGAGCGCCGTACCAGCGGTCGTCGAACAACGCCATCCACCGCTTTCGGGAAGTGCTCCAGGAAGCCGGCCACGTGGTGACCGTGCGGAAGACGCGCGGTGACGACATCGATGCCGCTTGCGGGCAATTGGCCGGGCAGGTGGTGGACAAGTCGCAGCGGCGCAAAATCATTCCCGTGATGCAAACGGGCGCATGACCCGAACAACGACCAAGGAGTTGACGTGACGCATGCCCCGAAGATCCTGTCCGCGCTGGCCCCCGTGTTGCTGGCCGGCTGTGTGTCGCAAACCACGGTCGAGAGCAAGCTCCCGGACCAGAATGTGGTCGGCGAACCCGCCTTTCGCGCCAAGCTGCACACCGAGCGCGCCGCCGAGTACTTCAAGGTGGGCAGCTACGGCATCGCCATCGAGGCGGCGCAGACGGCGATCCAGCATGTGCCGGGATATGCGCCGGCCTTCAACATGCTGGGCATCATCCAGATGCAGTTGGGACAGGACGACAAGGCTCAACAGGCGTTCGACCAGGCCATGCGCTTCGCGCCCAATGACCCGGAAGTGCTCAACAATTACGGCTGGTTCATCTGCGAGCGGCGCAACCCCCGGGACTCGATGGCGTATTTCGAGAAGGCCCTGCGCAACCCGCTGTACGTGAGCCCGGAGCGCGCCTTTCACAATGCCGGGCACTGCGCGCGCAAGTCGGGGAATCTCGGCGCAGCCGAGGTCAACCTGCGTGCCGCGCTGGCCAAGTCGCCGCAGTACGCGCCGTCGCTGCTCGAGCTGGCCGACCTGCTCTATGAACTCGGGCGCATGAAGGACGCCGAGGCGCTCATGGCGCGCTACCTGCAGGTGGCGCCCGCGCCGCCGGTGGAGGGCTTGTCCCTCGCCGTGAAGCTGGCGCGCGTGACCGGCGACAAGTCGCTGGAGGCGAGCTACATCCAGCAAATGCGCCGCCGATTCCCGCAGGATCCGCGCACGAAAGAAGCCATCGAGGGACGATGAGCGCGAGCCAGACCCAGGCTGCGGCCCCGGCCATGACCGACGCGGCGCGCGACGACGCTGCCCCCGCCCCCGCGCAGGCCGTGCCGACTGTTGTGCCCCCGTCTCCGACGCCGGGCCCGCGCCTGCGCCAGGCGCGCGAAGCGCAAGGCTTGAGCGTGGCCGACCTTGCGGCGCGGCTGCGCATGGGCGTCAAACAGATCCAGGCGCTGGAGAACGACGACTACGGCGCGTTGCCGACCGGCACCTTCCTGCGCGGCTTCGTGCGCAACTATGCCAAGGCGGTCGGCCTCGATGCGACGGACCTGCTGGCCAGCCTCGAACGCAGCCACGCGCCCGCGCGCGCGGTGCTGGCCACCCCGGTGGTCGAGCCGGCGCGGCAAAAAATGCCGGTGCGCGAGCCGGCCAAGCTGCTGGCCACTCCGCAGGCGCAGGGCATCGTGATCGCGGTGGTGATCCTGTTGCTGGCAGCCGCATTCGCGTATTGGTGGACGCAGGTGCGCGGCGGCGTCCCGCGCACCACGACCACCAGCGTGTCGATGCCGGCAGGCGCGGGCGTGGTCGCGCCGCAACCAGAGGCCGGAAACGAAAAGGCGCCCACCAAGGATGAACCGGCGCCGGCGGCGGTTGCGGGGGCCAAGGCGCCGGATTCCCCGGCCGCGCAGCCGCAAGCAGGGGAAGTCGCAATCCCCGCACCGCCTCCGTCACC
Organism: Betaproteobacteria bacterium; assembly: GCA_016790765.1. GTDB lineage: Bacteria > Pseudomonadota > Gammaproteobacteria > Burkholderiales > Usitatibacteraceae > UKL13-2. The sequence goes on along the minus strand of JAEUMZ010000119.1, from coordinate 6,916 downwards.
GCCGGCGACGCCGGCCGCCAAGCCCGTGGAGCAGGAACGCAAGCCGCGTGCCGCCGGCAGCAGCGTGCTGGGCTTCACCTTTACGGGGGAGTCGTGGGTCGAGGTGACCGATGCCAATGGCCGCGTGGTGCTGTCCAAGAAGTTCCGCGCCGGGGATGCCGAGGAAGTCAGCGGCCGCGGACCCCTTGCCGTCGTGGTGGGCAATGCCGCGAACACCCGCATGGCCCTGAACGGGCTTGAATTCGACCTCGTGCCCCATACGCGCGGCGCGGTGGCGCGCGTCAACGCCAAGTAGGCCCGCGATGGCAGGCGCCTGAAGGAACCGGAAAGCACACGCATGTTCGACACGCTCCCCCGCCGCTCGTCGCGGCAAGTGAAAGTCGGCACCGTTCGCATCGGCGGCGGCGCGCCGGTGATGGTGCAATCGATGACTAACACCGATACCGAGGATGTGGCCGCCACGGTGGCGCAGGTTGCCGCCCTGGCGCGCGCCGGGTCGGAGGTGGTGCGCATCACCGTCAACACGCTGGCCGCCGCGCGTGCGGTGCCCGTGATCCGCGCGGCGTTGGACGCCCAGGGGGTCGCCGTGCCGCTGGTCGGCGATTTCCACTTCAACGGCCACAAGCTCCTGACCGAAGTGCCCGATTGCGCCGCGGCACTGGCCAAGCTGCGCATCAACCCGGGCAACGTCGGGCATGGCGCCAAGCGCGACGACCAGTTCGGCGCCATGATCGAGGCCGCCATCCGCTTCGACAAGCCGGTACGCATCGGCGTCAACTGGGGTTCGCTCGACCCGGAATTGATCGCGCGCATGATGGACGAGAACGCCGCGCGCCCACAGCCGCTGGATGCGGACCTGGTGATGCGCGAGGCGCTGATCGTCTCGGCCCTCGACAGCGCCGCCAAGGCCGAGGCGCTGGGGCTGGCCGGCGACAAGATCGTGCTCTCGTGCAAGGTCTCCGCCGTGCAGGACCTGATCGCCGTCTACCGCAGCCTCGCCGCGCGTTGCGATTACCCGTTGCACCTGGGACTGACCGAGGCCGGCATGGGCTCGAAGGGCATCGTGGCCTCCACCGCCGCGCTCGCCGTGCTGCTGCAGGAAGGCATCGGTGACACCATCCGCATTTCATTGACGCCGGAGCCCAATGGCGACCGCACGCGCGAAGTCGTCGTGGCGCAGGAAATCCTGCAGACCATGGGCTTGCGGTCCTTCACGCCGATGGTGGCGGCGTGTCCCGGCTGCGGGCGCACCACGAGCACCTACTTCCAGGAACTCGCCGAAAAGATCCAGTCGTACCTGCGCGCGCAGATGCCGGTATGGCGCAGCGCGTACCCCGGCGTGGAGGACATGCATGTGGCGGTGATGGGCTGCGTGGTCAATGGCCCCGGGGAATCGAAGCTGGCCGACATCGGCATTTCGCTGCCCGGTTCCGGCGAGCGGCCCGTGGCCCCGGTGTACGTCGATGGCGAAAAGGCCGTGACCCTGAAGGGCGACCGCATCGCCGAGGAGTTCCAGGCGCTGGTCGATGACTACGTGAAGAAGAACTTCGCACCCGGCGCCGCCCCGCGCGTGCGCTCCCGAAAAAAGGAAATCCCCATCAAGGCCGTTGCATAGAAGAGCCAAACCCCAGCACCGGCGAGCATCTTGAGGCAATAATCGCCCAGTCGCCGCGCCAGTCCTTGAGTTTCGTACTCTCATTGCCATCCGAGTGGGTGGTTCACGCGAATGACGGCGAATTGCGTGATGCCTTCCCCAGCCCCAAGCCCCGAATCCCCAGCCCCCAAGAAATGCCTTCCACCCTCCAAGCCGTCCGCGGCATGAACGACCTGCTGCCGCAGGATTCCGCCCTGTGGCAGTTCTTCGAGGACACCACGCGCGACGTCTTCGAGCAGTACGGCTACCGCCTGATGCGCACGCCCGTGGTCGAGCCGACGGCGCTGTTCGTGCGCTCGATCGGCGAGGTGACCGACATCGTCGAAAAAGAAATGTATTCGTTCACGGACGCGATGAACGGCGACCCGCTCACGCTGCGGCCCGAGGCCACCGCCGGCCTGGTGCGCGCGGCCATCGAGCACAACCTGCTCTACGACGGCCCCAAGCGCATCTGGACCTGGGGCCCGATGTTCCGCCATGAGCGGCCGCAAAAGGGCCGCTACCGCCAGTTCCACCAGTTCGATGTCGAGGCGATGGGCTTTGCCGGCCCGGATGTGGATGCCGAGCAGATCATCCTGCTCGCGCGCCTGTGGCAGCGGCTCGGCTTCAAAGACGTGCAATTGCAGGTCAATTCGATCGGCGATGCGGAGGCCCGCAAGGCGCACCGCGCCGCGCTGGTGGCGTATTTCGAGGCGCACCAGGATCAGCTCGACGCCGACGCCAAGCGCCGCCTGCACACCAATCCGTTGCGCACGCTCGATTCCAAGAACCCGGCGATGCAGGCACTGATCGACGGCGCCCCGCGCCTGGCCGAGTACCTCGGCACGGCGGAAAGGGAGCATTTCGCGGGCTTGACCGCGCGCCTCGATGCGGCCGGCCTCGCCTACACCGTGAATCCGCGCCTGGTGCGCGGGTTCGATTACTACAACCGCACCGTGTTCGAGTTCGTGGCCCGGGGCAGCGATTGGCAGCTCACCCTCGCTGGCGGTGGACGCTACGACGGGCTGATCGCCGAACTGGGCGGCAAGCCGGCGCCGGCCTGCGGATTCGGTGTTGGCGTCGAGCGCGTGATGATGCTGCTTGCCGAAACACGGACCGCCGCGCCCAAGGCCCTCGATGCCTACCTCATCTCCGGCGAAGGGCAGGAACTTGCCGCTTTGAAACTGGCCGAAGCCTTGCGCGACGCCGGACTGGCCCTGGCCGTGCACGCCACGCCGGACGGAAAGGCGGCCAGCTTCAAGTCGCAAATGAAGAAGGCCGACGGCAGCGGGGCGCGCTTTGCTATCATTCTCGGCCCGGATGAGGCGGCGGCCGGCAAAGTGACAGTCAAGCCGCTGCGCGATGCCGCCGAACAGGTCACCGTCCCGCTCGCGGACGCGATTGCGCTGCTCCGCCCCCAGCCCCCGACCCCGAGCCCCTAGCCCCGACTTTTTTGAACAGGAAACACAGCAATGGCTGCATACGATTTGGAAGAACAGGAACGCATCGACGCGCTCAAGGATTGGTGGGACAAGTGGGGCAACTGGGTGTACGCGGCGGTGGCCATGTTCTTCGCCGGCGTGGCCGGCACGCAGTTGTGGAAGAACTACCAGGGCAAGCAGCACGAGGAAGCCGAGGTGCTGTTCAAGAGCGTGACCAAGGCCTCGCAGGAGTCGATCGCTTCGCGCGACCCGAAAAAGCTGACCGAAGCGGCCGCACTGATGGCCGACAAGTACCCGAAGAGCTTCCAGGCCACCGAGGCCCGCCTGATGGCGGCCAAGAGCGAGTTCGAGGCCGGCAAGCTCGATGAGGCGGCGAAGCACCTGCAATGGGTCGTGGACCATGGCCGCGACGCGTTCCGCCCCATCGCGCGCGTGCGCCTGGCACAGGTGCTGCTCGACCAGAAGAAGTTCGACGAGGCGCTGCAGCAGTTGGAGCGGGTCAAGGACACCGGCTACATCGCGCTGGTGGCCGATGTGCGCGGCGACGTGCTGAGCGCCCAGGGCAAGAAGGCCGAGGCGCGCGAAGCCTACCAACTGGCCGTGGACAAGGCCGACGAGCGCAGCCCGGTGAAGTTCGTGTCCCAGTCCAAGCTCGATGCGCTGGGGGGCAGCACCAAGCCCGCCGAACCTGCGAAGGGCGGCAAATCGTGATGTCCACGTTCCGCATGCGCAGCATCGTCCTGGCCGGGCTCGCCGCGTCGCTCGCGTCTGGTTGCAGCTGGTTCGGCCTGGGTGAAAAGAAGGCACCGTTGCCGGCGCTCACCGCCAATGTCCTGGCGCCGGGCTGGTCGGCTGCCGTCGGAAAATCGGCCGGCAACCTGTTCGTGCCTGCCTACACCTACCGTGGCATGTACGTGGTCAGCGCCGACGGCACCGTGCAGGAATTGGCCGACGAAAGCGGCAAGACGGTGTTGCGCTTCGACGCCAAGTCGAAGTTGCGCGCCGGCGTGGGAACCGGCGAAAACGTCGTGGCCCTGGCCAACGACAAGGGCGACCTGATGGTGTTCGACGGTGGCGGGCGTCAACTGTGGAAAGTCCCGGTCGCTGGCGATGTGGTGGCCCCGCCAGTCATCGCACAGGGCACTGTGCTGGTGCGCACCAGCGACGGCCGCCTGGTGGCGTACAACCGGCTCGACGGCAAGCGCAAGTGGGTGTTCCAGCGGCCCACGCCGCCGCTGACCCTGCGCACCAACGCCAACCTGGTGGTCAACCGCGGCGTGGCCTACCTGGGTCTGCCCGGCGGCAAGCTGCTGGCGATCGAAGTCGACAGCGGCAAGCCGGTGTGGGAATCGACGCTGTCGCAACCGCGCGGCTCGACCGAACTGGAGCGCATCGCCGACGTGGCCGGCAATCCGGTGATCGACGACGCGCGCATCTGCGCCGCCGTGTACCAGGGCCGTACCGGTTGCGTCGATGCGCTGTCCGGCAATGTCGGCTGGGCGCGCGATATCGGCAGCTCCGGAGGGGTGGCGCTCGATGCGAAGAACCTGTACGTGGCCGATTCCGACGGCAACGTGCACGCCCTCGACAAGGCGACCGGTGCCACCGTCTGGAAGCAGGACAAGCTGCTGCGCCGCGACTTGGGCACCCCGGTGGTGGTGAACGGCAGGGTGCTGGTCGGCGACAACGAAGGCCTGGTGCACGCCCTGTCGAACGACAAGGGCGACTTTGCCGGTCGCTTCGCCACCGACGGCAGCCGCATCATCTCGCTCTCCGCACTCGGGGACCGGGCCATCGCGCAGACGGAGAAGGGCAGCCTCTTTTCCATCGCCGTGCGCTGAACCGCCGGCCCAATCGTACCCAGCACCCGGCAAACAGGCGGCCATGAAACCCACCGTGGTGATTGTCGGCCGCCCCAATGTCGGCAAATCGATGCTGTTCAACCGGCTGACCAAGTCGCGCGACGCGCTGGTGGCCGACCTGCCCGGGCTCACGCGCGACCGGCACTATGGGCACGGGCGCGGCGCCACCAAGCCGTTCCTGGTGGTGGACACCGGCGGCTTCGAGCCGGTGAATGCCGACGGCATCATGCGCGAAATGGCCAAGCAGACCCTGCAGGCCATTGCCGAGGCCGACGCCATCGTCTTTGTCACCGACGGCCGCGACGGGCTCACGCCGCAGGACAAGGTCATCGCCGGCACGTTGCGGCGCGATGCCGCCTCGCGCGGCATTCCCATCACGCTGGCGGTCAACAAGACCGAGGGCATGAACGAGGAGGTCGTGGTCGCCGAGTTCCATGAACTGGGCCTGGGCGACCCGGTGGCGATCTCCGCCGCGCATGGCGAGGGCATCCGCCAGTTGATCGAGGATGTGCTGGCACCCTTTCCGGAACCGAAGGAAGACGAGCCCCACGAAGGCGGGCCGAAGATCGCCATGGTCGGCCGCCCCAACGTCGGCAAGTCCACCCTGGTCAACCGGCTGATCGGCGAAGAGCGCGTCATCGCCTTCGACCAGCCGGGCACCACGCGCGACTCGATCTACGTGCCGTTCGAGAAGGGCGGCAAGCCCTACACGCTCATCGACACCGCAGGCCTGCGGCGGCGCGGCAAGGTGTTCGAGGCGGTGGAGAAATTCTCGGTGGTCAAGACCCTGCAGTCGATCGAGGACAGCAACGTGGTGCTGCTGATCCTCGATGCGCGCGCCGAGATTTCCGACCAGGACGCGCACATCGCCGGCTTTGTGCTGGAATCCGGCCGCGCGCTGGTGGTGGCCATCAACAAATGGGACAACCTCGACTCCGATATCCGTGATCGCATCAAGACCGAGTATGACCGCAAGCTCCACTTCCTCGCGTTCGCGGAGTGCCACATGATCTCGGCCAAGGACGGCATGGGCGTGAACCCCCTGATGGGCGCCATCGACCGCGCCTACGCGGCCGCCATGGCCAAGCTTTCCACGCCGAAGCTGACGCGCACGCTCATGGCCGTCACCGCCGCGCACCAGCCGCCGATCGTCAAGATGAGCCGCCCGAAACTCAGATACGCCCACCAGGGCGGCCACAACCCGCCGGTGGTGGTGGTGCACGGGTCCGGCGTGGCCAAGGTCTCGGACGATTACAAGCGCTACCTGGAAAATGCGTTTCGCGACGCCTTCAAGCTCAAGGGCACGCCGCTGCGCGTGGAATTGCGCCAGGGCAGCAATCCGTTCGAGGGCAAGAAGCAGGCGCCGCTCACGGTCAGCCAGGAGCGCCAGAAGCGGCGCGACAAGATTCGCTCCAAGCGCCTGTTCGGCAAATCCTGAGCCGGGGCGGCCCACGCCCCTTGAAAAGCCCGAACCTCGCCGCCAAATGCTGGTCTATGCCCGACAGGCCCTGAAAACGGCCGCTTTGGCGCGTTTTCCGCATTTAGGCTAGAGTCTTTCTTCGCGGATGTCACCTTTCCCAGGGCAGTGCGGCCCGGCCGGAACGATTTCGCGGAGTCCTGCATCCAGCAACCGGAGAAGAAGAACATGAGTGGCAAAGGGCAATTGTTACAAGACCCGTTCCTGAACACGTTGCGCAAGGAACACATCCCCGTCTCGATCTACCTGGTCAACGGCATCAAGCTGCAGGGCCAGATCGAGTCGTTCGACCAATACGTCGTGCTGTTGAAGAACACCGTGACGCAGATGGTCTACAAGCACGCCATCTCGACCGTGGTGCCCGCCCGTGCGGTGAGCATCCCGTTCGAGGCACCGGGCGAGGGCTGAACGCTGGAATCGGCCTTGGACGGCGAGGACGCTGCGCTCGTGCGTCCCGTGGATTGAGCGCGTTGGTATGCCGGGTACTGGCGGCCCGCTCCCC
>JAEUMZ010000017.1 GCA_016790765.1 Betaproteobacteria bacterium | reverse complement strand
AGCGATGACGTGTCGTACTTGGTGAGGAAGGACGGATCCTGCTTTTTCAGCACCCGCACCGCGGTGGGCGAGGAGAACATCGCCACCACCTTGTACTGCTCGACGATCTTCCACCAGATGCCGGCATCGGGCTTGATCGGCACGCCTTCGTACATGAGCGTGGTGGAGCCGTTGATCAGTGGGCCATAGACGATGTACGAGTGGCCCACCACCCAGCCGATGTCGGAGGTGGAAAAGTAGCATTCGCCCGGCTGCGTGGCATAGATATGGCGCATGGAGGAGGCCAGGGCCACGGCGTAACCGCCGGTGTCGCGCTGCACGCCCTTGGGCTTGCCGGTGGTGCCGCTGGTGTAGAGGATATAGCTCGGGTGCGAGGATTCCACCCACTCGCAGGGCACGGTGTCCTTGTCGTGCCGGGGCTTCAAGGCGGCGTAGTCCATGTCGCGGCCGGGAATGACCTGCATGCCCTTGTCCAGCCCGCGGTTGACGATGATCACGTGCTTGGGCGGATGCTCGGAGAGCTTGATCGACTCGTCCGTGAGGGGCTTCAGGGGAATCACCTTGCCCATGCGCGAGCCGGCGTCCGAGGTGACCATCACCTTCGGCTTGGCATCGTCGATGCGCGCCGCCAGTGACGCAGCCGCAAACCCGCCGAACACCACCGAGTGGATGGCGCCGATGCGCACCGTGGCGAGCATGGCAAACACTGCCTCCGGGATCATCGGCATGTAAATCAGCACGCGGTCACCCTTGCCGACGCCGAGCGACTTCAGCGTGGCCGCGAAGGTGTTCACCTCCTCGAACAACTGCGCATAGGTGAAGGAGCGCGTCTGTTCCACTTCCGAGGAAATCCACACCAGGGCCGGCTGGTCCGCGCGCGTGGCCAGGTGGCGGTCCACGGCGTTGTAGCAGAGGTTGGTCTCCCCGCCGACGAACCACTTGGCGAACGGCGGTTTCGAAAAGTCGCAGACCTTCTTGAACGGCTTGACCCAATCGACCAGTGCGGCCTGTTCGGTCCAGAAGGCGTCGCGCTCGTCGATGGAGCGGCGGTAGTGGTCACGATACGTCGTCATCGGCTTCCCCTTTTCAACGATGATGGCATGCAAGGCTGAACGGAAGCTTACGGGCGGCCACGCCCGTGCGTTTGACCTGGATTAACGCCACCGCACGCGCTGGCACAACTCGCGGGCGTGGCTTGCTAAGCCAGCAACTTCCGGATTGCCTCGACCAGCGCATTGGACTTGGCCGGCTTGGTCAGGTAGCCGTTGGCGCCGTGCTTGAGGCCCTTCAGGATGTCATCCAACGAGCCGAGGCTGGTCAGCATCAGCACCGGCAGGTCTTTCAACGTGGGATGGGTGCGGATGCGGCTCAGGATGTCGAAGCCGTTGGCGTCCGGCAACAGCACATCGAGCAGCACCAGGTCCGGCAACAGCTTGAGGCCGCTGACGATGGCCTCGCGGTTGGCCGCATGGCGCACCTTGAACCCGTGGGCGGACAGGATGCGCAACAACAACGTGGCGGTCACCATGTCGTCCTCCACCACCAGCACCTGCGCGGGGGTGTTGCGCGCGGGGCGCTTGGGCGCGGATTCGTTCAGCCGCACGAAGTAGCCGTTGCTGGTCAGGTTCGATTCGCCGATGATGGCCTCTTCCTCGAACTTCTTCTCCTGCGCCGGCGTGGTCACCGGTGCAGGCACCGGGGTTTCCTCGGCGAAGGCCTTGGTGAAATCGAGGTCGAAAAATTCTTCTTCTTGCGGGGTGGTCATGGGGAACGGAGAAAGGAGCGGCACAGGCTGACCCGCGATTGTACTGTCGGGCCGGGACCCGTTGGACGCCGCAGGGTGAACAAGTTCACTTCGAGGGCGCGGCGACTCACGAATTCACATTCACCACGATCCGCCCGCGCACCTGGCCGGCCAGGATGCGTGGCGCAGCCTCCAGCGCGCCGGCCAGCGGCACCTCGGCAGTCATGGATTCGAGCAGCGCGGGGTCCAGTTCGGCCGCCAGGCAGGCCCATGCGGCTTCGCGCCGGGCGTGGCTGGCATACACGCTGTCGATGCCGGCCAGCAGCACGCCGCGCAGGATGAACGGCGCCACCGAGGTGGCAAGGTCCATGCCCTGCGCCAGCCCACAGGCCGCCACCACCGCGTTGTACTTGCATTGCGCCAGCGCATTGGCCAGCGTATGCGAACCGGCCGAATCCACCACCCCGGCCCAGCGCTCGCGCTGCATCGGCTTGCCCGGCGCGCCAAGCGCGGCACGGTCAATCACCTCGGCCGCCCCCAAGGATTTGAGATATCCAGCCTCGTTCACGCGCCCTGTCGAGGCCACCACCGTGTAGCCGCGCCGCGCCAGCAGGGCGATGGCCACGCTGCCCACCCCCCCGGCCGCGCCGGTGACGAGGATTTCCCCCTGGACCGGCTCGACGCCCTGCTTTGCCAGCGCCAGCACCGCCAGCGCCGCCGTGTAGCCAGCGGTGCCGATGGCCATCGCCTGGCGCGCGGTGAAGGCGGGTGGCAGCGGCACCAGCCAGTCGCCCTTCAACTTCGCGCGCTGCGCCAGGCACCCCCAGTGCGTTTCGCCCACGCCGAAGCCGTTCAGCACCACTTTGTCGCCCGGCTTCCACTTCGGATGCGCGCTTTCAACCACCGTGCCCGCCCCATCGATGCCCGCCACCATGGGCCAGGCCCGCACCACGGGGGATTTGTTGCAAATCGCCAGGCCGTCCTTGAAGTTGAGGGTCGAATAGTCGAGGGCGACAGTGACATCGCCGGCCTCCGGCAGGCGCGATGCGTCGATCGACTCGACACGGGCGTTGAAGGTGTCGTTGTCTTTGCTGAGGAAGACGGCGTTGAATGCGGACATGTGCGCTCCTGGGGTTGCCGGGGATTGTAGGACGGTGTGCCGTTTCGTGGCAGCGCACGGTGGGGAAAACGCGCAGCCGGTGCGGGAAACGGGAGAATGCAAACGGAAAAGTCCAGCACTGGTGCGGCGTTTCAGGCCTTTTCTGACCAAACGCCGCACCGGTATTGGAGTTCGTCCTGCAACTCCTCCCAAGCGTCCCCTGATCGCGCGGTGGGGAGCAATCGCGCGGCACACGAATTGCTCGCATACTTGCACCATGCAAAATCGTCAACAATTGCGGGGCTGTACCGCCCTCGCCCTAGCCATCGGATTGCTGGCCGGCAGTCCACTTGTCCATGCGGCGCCGCCGTCGATTGGGGGGTGCCAAATCCTCCCGGCAAACAATTACTGGAACACGCCGGTGGATACGCTGCCGGTGCATGCGATGTCGGCGACGTGGATCGCAAGCATTGGCGGGGCGCAGGGCGTCAACCGCGGGCTGCACGCGGATTGGGGCAACAATCCGAACGCAGACGGCATCAACGAAATCGTCGAGTACGGCATTCCGTTCATCACCGTGGGTGCACCGTTGCCCTCCTCGCCGGTTTCGTTTCTTTATGACGACGAATCCGACCCGGGCCCGTATCCCATTCCCACCTCAGCGCCGGTGGAAGGCGGCCCGGCGTCCAACGGCGACCGGCACGTGCTCGCCATCGATACGGTCAACTGCGTTCTTTACGAGCTGTATCGCGCGTTTCCGAACGGAAACGCCTGGACCGCGGATTCCGGCGCGCGATGGCCGTTGAATTCCAATGCGTCCCGGCCGGATCGCTGGACTTCGGCCGACGCCGCCGGCTTGGCGATACTTCCGGGCCTCGTCAAGTGGGAAGAGGTGCAGGCCGGCGAGATCAACCACGCGATTCGCTTTACTGCGCCGAACATCTACGGCCTGAACTCATCAACTGGTGCGCGCCAGTACATCTGGCCGGCACGGCACTGGTCCGGCAACGGCACCAACCCCAACAACCCGCCAATGGGTGTGCGCGTGCGGCTCAAGGCTTCGTTCAACATCTCCGGATTCGATTCGCGCACCCAAGTCATCCTGCGCGCGATGAAGAAGTACGGCATGGTCCTGGCCGATGGCGGCAGCTCCTGGTATTTCTCGGGCGTTTCCAGCACCAATTGGCCCAGCATCGTGATCTCCCAGTTGAACAACGCCAGCTTGATCAAGGGTGGAGATTTCGAAGTGGTCGACACCTTGCCGCTGCAAATCGACCCCAACTCGGAGCAATCCGTCCAACCGCCCTCCCCACCACTCAACCTCGTCGCCACCCCCGGCAACGGCCAGGCGAGCTTCGCATTCCAAGCTCCCGCCGACACCGGCGGCAAACCGATCCTCGATTACACGGTGACCTGCGGCGCAGCTACCGCCACCGGCGTATCTTCGCCCATCGTGGTCACGGGGCTGGTCAATGGCGTGGCCACGATGTGCAGCGCAACCGCAAGGAACCTGGTGTTCAGCAGCCCGCCCTCGAATGTCGTCACGGTCACCACCGGTCTTCCCGCCATCACCATCGGCGTCTCCAGCGTGAACTTCGCCGCCACCAACCTCGGCGCGACCAGCGGCGCGCAGTCCTTCACGGTGCAGAACACCGGATCCGGCAACCTTGGCCTGACCACACTCACGCTGGGCGGCGCGCAGCCCGGTGACTTTGCCCGCGCCGGCACCTGCATGGACGGCACCGTGCTCACGCCCATGCAAACCTGCAGCGTGAGCTTCACGTTCACCCCGCTCGCCATCGGCACCCGCAATGCAATCTTGTCGATTGCGCACAACGCACAGGGCAGCCCGGGCAGTGTTGCGTTGAGCGGCGTCGGGCGGACCGTGCCGGACGCACCAGTGGCCGGAACCCCGATCGCGGGCGATGGCGAAGCGTTCCTGCCGTTCAATCCGCCGGCCTCCGACGGCAATTCGCCGGTCACCGGTTACGTTGTCAGCTGCAATGCCGGGTCGATTACCGTCAACGTGGCGGCCTCCCCGGCAGCTCTCACCGGCCTGACCAACGGGACGACTTATTCCTGCACGATCACGGCAACCAATGCTGCGGGCAACAGCGCGCCATCGGCCACCATCATGGTCACGCCCACGGCCTCACCGGACGTGACTTTCGTTTCCGCCAGTTCGCGCCTCAACCACGGGATGGCGGGAGTGCACGACCTCCCCCTGCCAGTAACACCGGCGGTCGCGGGCGCCGGCGTCGAGCCCCGCATTCCGACCACGGCCTACCAGGTGGTGCTGCGCTTTGCCGCCACCGTGACCGACGCGGGCTTTGTGGGCATCGGCTATGGATTGAATGGCAGCACCGCATTCACCGATTTCACGTCCGCCCCTGCGGGCAAGGAAATCGTGTTGACACTTGGCACATCGGCCGCCGGCAAGACCCTGCAGATCGGCGGGTCAGGCGTCAACGGCAGCGGGGCGCCTTACGAGTTATTCGTTGGATTCCTGCCCGGCGACATGAACGCCACCACCGCCGTCTCCGCCGCCGACATCGCCGCAGTGAAGGCGCAGGGCAGCGTGGCTGTCAATGCGCAGAACTTCCGCTTCGACGTGAATCTCAACGGCACGATCAACAACGCGGACATTGCCATCGTGAAATCGCGGTCTGGGACGCGGTTGCCTTGACGTCTGCGGTTGCATGAAGGCAGGCCGGGGGCTGGCATCATTGCTGCTAGGCCCTACCATTCACAGTTTTCCCACGTGACATGACCCAAATGCTGCTTCGTGCCCTTTTTGCGGGTGGCCTGTTCTTTGCCCTCTGGCCCGCCCTCGCCCCCGCCGCCGTCCCTGTCGTCAGCCTGCGACAGGTGGTGACGGGTTTGAGCGCGCCGGTGGAGGTGGTAAATGCGGGGGATGGCAGCAATCGCCTGTTCATCGTCGAGCAATTGGGCCGCATTCGCATCGTGGAAAACGGCGTCCTTCTGGCTACTCCGTTTCTCGACATCCAGGGCATCGGAATCGTTGCGACGGGTGGCGAACTCGGATTGCTCGGGTTGGCCTTCCATCCGGACTATGCAAACAATGGAGCGTTTTACATTTACTACACGCGTCAACCGGACAGAAAGCTGGTCCTTGCCCGGGTCTTGCGCAATTCCACCAATGCAAACCTTGCAAACGCCGCATCCCGTACTGAAGTCCTTGTCATTGACCGGCCACCCGCACAAGCGAACCACAACGGCGGCCACCTTGCATTCGGGCCGGATGGATACCTGTACATGGGAACCGGCGACGGTGGCGGAGGGGGCGATCCTCAACGCACGGGCTTGAATCTGGCTGTGCAACTGGGAAAACTGCTGCGCATTTCCGTCGATGGCGGAACGGGATATTCGATTCCCCCTTCCAATCCATATGCTGCGCAGACTTGCGCCACGGCGTGCCCGGAAATCTGGGCCTACGGATTGCGCAACCCGTGGAAGTTCTCGTTCGATCGTGTGACGGGTGACCTTTTCATCGGCGATGTCGGCCAAGGCAGCCGCGAGGAAGTGAATTGGCTGCCTCGTGGCACGCCAGGGCCGGTCAACTTCGGCTGGGGCGCTTTTGAAGGCGAACTTTGCTACAACAACAATTACTTCGGCCCAGCGGGTGCCTGCGCCGCCCAAACCAACCATCGCCTGCCCATCATCACCTATGACCACGGTGCGAGCGGCGGAGTCTCCATCACCGGCGGCTACCGCTACCGCGGCACCCGCCACGCCGAACTCGAAGGCCACTACCTGTACGGCGACTACGGCTCGCGGCGCATCTGGGCCGCGCGGCGCAATGCCAACGACACCTGGGCCACCGAACTGCTGATCGACCAGGCCAACTCGGTCACGGCGCTGTCGAGCTTCGGCGAAGACGAAGCCGGCGAAATGTACGTGCTCGACTACGGCAATGGCCGCCTGATGGCGCTCGACGGACCGCCGTTGGCCGTCAACGCCGCCGCATCCCGCATGAGCCACGCTGGTGCGGGCAGTTTCGACTTGACTCTGGCACGCGGCGGCCTGTTCCCGGAGGACGTCCCGATCGAGCCGCGCGTCCAGGGCGATGCGCAATCCGTGCAAATCACGTTCAACGCGGCAATCGCCAGCGCCGCCAGCGTGCGGCTGCGCAACGCCGCCGGGCAATTCGTGTCGGACCTTTCTTTCGGCATCAATGGCGCGGTACTGACCGTGAACGTGCCCGCTTTCTCCGATGGAACGCGCTGGCTCCTCGAAATCGACGGCCTCAACGGCACCGGCGGCTCGCTGGCCGTGCCGGTGGGCTACCTGCAGGGCGATGTCGGCGCCACGGGGCTGGTGAGCGCGGCCGACATCGTCGCCGTCAAGCAACAAGTGGGCATCGCACTTACGCCCACCAACGCGCGTTTCGACTTGAATCGCAGCGGAGCGCTCGATTCCTCGGACCTGACGATCGTGCGCGGCCGATCGGGGATGACGCTTCAATAAGGCGCTCGCGCCCGCCGGTCATTTCATCCGCACGGCCGCAAAGGAAACCTGCGAATTCGTGCGGGTCCTGACTTCCACGCTTTGGCGTCCCTCGCCGGCGATCTGGTACGGCAACGGCAGGTTGTCCGGCACCACGGTCAGGTGGCGGGGGCCG
>JAEUMZ010000015.1 GCA_016790765.1 Betaproteobacteria bacterium | reverse complement strand
TATCGGGGATCGGATGGACGGCTTCGCGTCTCCACAGCTTCACCCCACCTTTACAACGCCCTCCACCCGCACCGGAAAATTCACCGAGTTGGCGATGAAGCAGTTCGCGTGCGCTTTTTCGTGCAGCGCGCGCGCATCCTCATCGGTGACGCCGGGTGGAAACGTGACGACCGGATGCAGTACCACCTCCTGCATCGACATCTTGCCCGGCGTGCCGTGCGCGCCGACGGCGAGGGTGCCGGTGGCGCGGTCCTCGTAGGCCAGGACGGTCATGCGCTTGCGTGCTGCGATGGCGAGGAAGGTGAGCATGTGGCACTGGGACAGCGCCAGCAGTTGCAACTCCTCCGGGTTGTAGCGCGAAGCCTCGCCGCCATACACCGTCGGTGCCGAGCCGGGGACCTCGGGCTTTCCGGGGCTGCCCAGCACGTTGTTGCGCGAAAACGCCGGATCGGGAGGCAAGGCCTGCGCGGCGTCTGCGGGCCAGCGCAACGTGGTCTCAAAGGCATGGGTATCGGACATGGGGTCTCCGGGCAATCGGGAAAGGTGGATGCAATCCGCCGATTCTCACCCATCCGCGCATCTCCCACCCGGCCGGGTGGGGATTCTTCGGCGCGATTTCACTAATCTGGACGCGTAGTACCACCCCTCCGAAGGTGAGTGCTTTGGGCCGCCGACTTGGCGGCCCTTTTTTTGGGTCGATTGGGACCATTACTGGCCCAAACGCAAGCGCTGGTGCGGCGTTTGGGGCGAAAAGGCGGCGGGCGCCGCACCAGTGCTTGGGTTTGGCCTTTGAATCCGCGAATGCGGCCCCGTACATTTCGTTACGCGTTCCACCGCGTTCCTCGGCAGAATAGCCGCTTTCCACATTGCGGCAGGGAGCGGGACGATGGACAAGACGATTTGGGCGGCGCGCGCGATGCGTGTTGCATTGGGCCTGGTGATGGCCGGCGGCGCTGCATTCGCGCACGCACAGCAAACATTGCTGTTGAGCCAGCCGGCGATCTCGAAGGACCGTCTCGCGTTCGTGTACGCGGGCGACCTGTGGGTGGCGGATCGCGCAGGGCGCAATCCCCAGCGCCTCACCTCGCATCCGGCCAGCGAATTCAATCCGCAGTTCTCGCCCGACGGCCAGTGGATCGCCTTTTCGGCGGCCTACGACGGCAACGTGGATGTGTACGTCGTGTCGGTCAATGGCGGCCAGCCCAAGCGACTGACCTGGCACCCGCGCGTGGACCTGGTGAGTGGCTGGAGCGTGGACGGCAAGCGCGTGCTGTTCGCCTCGCCGCGCGAAGTCAACCTCGGCCGCAGCAACCAGCTCTATGAAGTCGCCGTCGACGGCGGGTTCGAGAAAAAGGTGATGGAAGCGCACGCTGCGGAAGGCGCCTGGTCGCCGGATGGCAAGCGCCTGGCGTACCGTCCCTATCGCAAGGGTCACCAGGGTGGGGCGGGCTGGCGGCAGAACCGCGGCGGCAGCACGCCGCCGATCTGGATCATCGACCCGGTCGCGGGCGGCTGGGAGAAGGTGCCGCACGTGAACGCCAGCGACTACAGCCCGCAGTGGGCCGGCGCGGACGTGATCTTCGTTTCCGACCGCAACGACGGCGCGGCCAACGTGTTCCGCTATGGCAGCGCCAGCAAGACCGTCACCCAGTTGACCAAGGAAACGGTGTGGGATGCCAAGGGCGTCAGCGTGCACGGCAACCACGCGGTGTACGACGCCGGCGGCCGCATCAAGGAGATCGACCTCGCCACCGGCGGCGTGCGCGAAATCGCCGTCTCGATCGCGCCGCAGGCGATCCAGGCGCGGCCGCAGTGGAAGGACGCATCGCAAACCACCACGGCCGCGCGGCTCTCGGCCACGGGCAAGCGCGTGGTCGTCTCCGCGCGCGGCGACGTGTTCACCGTGCCGGTGAAGGATGGGTCGGTGAGGAACCTCACGGCCAGCGCGGGCGTGCGCGAGAAGGACGGAATGTGGAGCCCGGACGGCAAGCGCGTGGCGTACATTTCCGACGGCGGGCAACTCAAGCATTCGCTGGTGCTGGCCGACCAGTCGGGTCTGGACAAGCCGCAGTCGTTTCCGCTTGGGGCCTCGTACTACACGCTGCTGGCGTGGTCGCCGGACGGCAAGCTCATCGTGTTCCAGGACAACCACCTGTCGCTGTATTCGATCGCGCTCGACGGCGCGGCCAAGGGGACGATCAGGAAGATCGACACCTCGAAACGCCGCGGGCAGTTCAACGTGTCGATTTCGCAGGACAGCCGCTGGCTGGCCTACAACGTAATCATCGACAACTACCTGTCGCAAGTGCGCATCCACGAGTTCGCCACGGGCAAGAACACGCCGGTGACCGATGGCCTGTCGAGCGCCGACAATCCGGCGTTCGCGGGCAGCGATTACCTCTATTTCACCGCCTCGATCAACACCGGCCCGGCGGCCGTGGGCCTGGACATGTCCTCGCAGGAGCGCCCGGTGCGCGACGGCATCTACGCGCTGGTGCTGGCCGCGGACGGCAAGTCGCCGATGGCGCCGCGCACGGCGGACGAGGAAGAAAAGAAGGATGCGCCCAAGGACGAGGCGAAACCGGATGCGCCCAAGGGCGATGTGGGCAAGGATGCCGCCAAGCCCGACGCGGCCAAGGCTGCGGACGGCAAGCCGGCCGCCGCTGCGCCCAAGGCACCGAAGCCGGTGAAGATCGACTTCGCCGGCCTGCAGGACCGCGTGGTCGCACTGCCGGTGGCCGAGCGCAATTACGATAGTCTCAAGGTGGCATCCGACGGTGCGCTGTTCTGGCTGGAGCGCCGGCTCGCGTCGGCCTCGAACGAACCCCCGGAAGCGGAATCGTCGGGCAATGGCGAACTGGTGCGCTTCAACTTCGAGGAACGCAAGCCCAAGTCCATCAAGGCCGGCGTGCAGGGTTTCGATTTGAGTGCCGATGGCAAGAAACTGCTGCTGCGCTATAACCGCGGCAAGCTCGAGATTGCCGACGCCAACGAGAAGCTCGACGCCAAGTCGGTCGACGTGAGCGGCGTCACCGCCTTGATCGACCCGCGCGAAGAGTGGAAGCACATCTTCAACGAGACCTGGTGGATGCAGAAGGAGTTCTTCTACGATGCCAACCTGCACGGCCTCGACTGGGATGCGGTCAAGAAACGGTATGAACCGCTGGTGGCGCACGTGCAGCGCCGCGAGGACCTGAACGAGTTGCTGCGTGAAATGATCGGCGAGCTGCAGGTGGCGCACAACAATGTCGGCGGCGGCGACGAGCATCGCGAGCGGCCCTCCAACACCGGTGTGCTGGGCGCGGACTTCACGGTGGAGAACAACCGCTACCGCATCAAGACCATCTACCGTGCCGATCGCTGGAACCCGTTCATGAAGGCGCCGCTGGGCGTTGCCGGATTGGGCGTGAAGGAGGGCGACTACATCCTGGCCATCAACGGCCGCAACGTGACGGCAAACGAAAACCTGTATGCGTTCCTGGAAAACACCGTCAACAAGCAGGTGACGCTCTCGGTGGGCAGCGACGCCACGGGCAAGGGCGCGAAGAACATCGTGGTGCAGCCGGTGGCCAATGACCAGGCGCTGCGGCAATGGCACTGGATCGAGAAAAACCGCCAGATCGTGCAGGACAGGACCGGCGGGCGCGTGGCCTATGTGTACCTGCCGGACACCGCCGGCGACGGCTACAAGCACTTCAACCGCATGTTCTTTGCCCAAGTGGAAAAGGACGCGGTCATCGTCGACGACCGCCGCAACAGCGGCGGCCAGGCGGCCAACTACGTCACCGACGTGCTGTCGCGCATGTACCTCGCCGGCTGGAAGGACCGCGACGGCCTCACGTTCGAGACCCCCGGCGGCGCCATCTATGGCCCGAAGGCGATGCTGATCGACCAGGACGCCGGCTCCGGCGGAGACTTCTTGCCGTATTCGTTCAAGCGCCATGGCCTGGGACCGTTGATCGGCAAGCGCACCTGGGGCGGGTTGATCGGCATTTCGGCCAACCCGCCGTTGATCGACGGCGGCGGACTCACGGTGCCGTTCTTCCGCTTCTTCACGCCGGAGCGCGAATGGCGCATCGAGAACGAAGGCGTGGCGCCGGACATCGACGTCGAACTCGACCCGGTGGCCTACAACCAGGGGCGCGACACGCAGCTCGAGGCCGCCATCGCCAACGTGATGGAGCGTCTGAAGACCGAGAAGCCGATCCAACGCAAGGTCCCGCCCGCGCCGGCCAAGTTGGGGCAGTAAAAGTCAAGGACTGGCGCGGTGTTCATGGCAGAAATGCCTGAAACACCGCGCCAGTCCTTGTGTTCGTCGAGCATCCCCTTACCATGTCCCTCGCCACCTGGTTCACCTTCCTGCTCGCGGTGATCCTGCTGTGCTTCTCGCCCGGCCCCGGCGCGCTGTCGTCGATGTCGGCGGGCATGAAGTACGGCTGGCGGCGCGGCATGTGGAATTGCCTAGGCATGCAGGCCTCGATCATCGTCAACAGCACCATCATCGCGCTTGGGCTGGGCGCGATCCTCATGGCGTCCTCGACCGCGTTCGAGGTGATGAAGTGGTGCGGCGCGCTCTACCTCGTGTGGCTGGGCATCCAGAAATTCCGCGAACCGCCCGTGCCCTTCGAGGAAGTCGCCGCGCGAACCGAGTTCAATGACACCACCACGCGCGGCATCTTCCTGCAGGGCTTCCTGGTCAGCCAGACCAACCCCAAGGGCCTGTTGTTCCTGCTCGCCGTCCTGCCGCAGTTCATCGACCCGGCGCACCCGACGGCGATGCAGTACGTCATCCTGACCGCGACACTGGTTGTCGTCGACATCATCGCCATGGGCTGTTACACCGCCTTTGCCGCGAAGGTGCTGACGATGCTGAAGGATCCGGGGCACATCCGGTGGACAAATCGGGGGATTGGGAGTTTGTTTGTGGTGGCGGGGGGGATGTTGGCGGGGTTTCGGCGGGGGTAGGTTTTTCCCTTCAGTCGTCCCTGCGCGGGGTGCGACGGAGGTTTCGCAAAGCACCGCTTTGCGATCCACCAAAAGATGTCGTCCCCGTGAAGACGGGGACCTCTAACTTTGCCTCGGCCATTCGTTCAGAAAGTGCGATGGCGAAGGCGCTTGCGCTTTGATCGTCAAGCCGGGAGTTGCCCGGCGGCAACTTACTTTCTTTGCTTCGCCAAAGAAAGTAAGCAAAGAAAGGCGACCCCAGCGCCGGCGCCCCGGCGATGAAGCTGCCGGGGTTCCTTCCGCTACTCGCGGCCGAAGGCCGCCCGCTAAACTCGCGGCTCGAATGAGGGCTTGGCGAAAGCGAGCAAGTGACGCTCGCCGCTCAAACATAGCGGTCGGACTGCCCCTTCGACCGCTCCGTTGCTCAGCGCCAGCAATGGGGACCCCAAGGGCCTGCTGCTCAAACACTGTCGCCCCGGCGCAGGCCGGGGCCGAATTTGAAGTTTGCGAACTTGGGCCCCGGAACAGGTCCGGGGCGACACCCGTCGTGCGTCGCTTGTTTTGACTTTCCCCCATTGGCACCGCCGAGCAACGGAGCGGGCGAAGGGGATGTCGGCGAGGACTGTCTGAGCGGCGAGCGCGATCCAACGGCTTCCGAATCGCTGATCCTACGAGCCGCGAGTTCCGCAGCCGCCTTCGCTCGCGAGTAGCGCAGGGAACCCCGACGGTTTCATCGTCGGGGCGGGGACGCTGGGGCCGCCTTCTTTTGCTTCCTTTTCTTGGCGGAGCAAGAAAAGGGAGTTGCCGCCGGGCAACCCCCGGCTTGGTTCAGGCGCGTATTGACGCCGGCATACGCGCAAGCGAACACACTCGCTACCGCCCCCGCCCCCCAAACACCGCCAACACAACAAACAGCACCAACAAGATCCCGCACACCAAAAAGAAAATCTTCCACCCCGACTTCGGCGA
>JAEUMZ010000214.1 GCA_016790765.1 Betaproteobacteria bacterium | reverse complement strand
TGAGCCTGGTGGGCGCCAAGACCTTCCTCACACTGCTGGGCGACGACGGCCGCGGCGTGGGCGTCTCGCAGGTGGTGCCGGTGCCGACCTCGCAATCCGAACCGCTGGGCAAGGAATACGTCAAGGCCATCGGCGGCGAGGCCAATGCAAGCTATGCCTCGCTCGAGGGCTACATCGCCGCGCGCATCCTGGTGGAAGGCCTGAAGAAAGCCGGCAAGACACCGACGCGCGAATCCCTCATCGATTCGCTCGACAGGACCGCCAACTTCGACCTGCAAGGCTATCGCGTGAAACTCTCGCCGCAGAACCGCAACGGTTCATCGCTGGTGGAACTCACCGTGATCGGCGCTCAGGGCTACCGCAAGTAAAACTCCAGCACTGGCGCGGCACCCGGGCCGCTTTGGGCCTGGGAGGCGCGCCGGTTCTTGACTTTCACCTTGGGGTCACGGCCCGATGACATCCGCCCCCTTGGGCGGTGTGAACGCGAAGTCGCTGGCGGGGATCCTGGCGTTCTTCTCGAATCGCGCGAACGCCAACCGCGTCTTGTTGCCGAACGCGTCGCCCAGTTCCATCGTCGTCAGTTCGCCCTTGGCGAAGCCCATGCGGATCTTCTCGATGCCGGCATCCTTGCTGCGCGGGATCGCCTCCAGCCAGCGCAGTCCGTCCGCATCCGGTTGCGCGACCAAGGTGAATGCCGTGGCGATGTCGTTCTTGCCCGACAGCAGCGCGGCGGGCGTGGACGAGAACGCCTGTTCGAGCTTGCGGATCGTCACCTGGTTCAAGTCCGGATCGAAAAACGTCACGCGGCCCGCGTCGCCGACGATCAACTGCGCGGGTTTGTCGTAGCTCCAGCGAAACTTGCCGGGCCGCACGAAGGAAAACTGCCCGTTGGATCTCTGCGTCACCTTGCCGCGCGCATCGGTGACCGTCTGCTCGAACGTGGCGCGCCCGGTCTGCGTTTGGGACACGAAGGCATCGAAATCCGCCAGCGCATTGGCGAACGCCGGGATGGCCGTGAGTGCAACGACAACTGCACAGCCGCGCGCAACTCGCAACCAATGCCAGCCGAACCCCGTCACCCGTCTCCCGTCACCCGTCACGTTTCATTCCTGTTCGGCGCGATGATCTCCCGGTTGCCGTTCGATTGCATCGACGACACCAGCCCGGCCTTTTCCATGTCTTCCAGCAGGCGGGCCGCGCGGTTGTAGCCGATCCGCAGGTGGCGCTGCACCAAGGAGATGGAGGCACGCTTGTTCTGCAGCACCACCTGCACGGCCTGGTCGTACAGCGGGTCGCTCTCGCCTCCCGCACCGCCGGCCGCACCATTGAGGTCGATGGTTTCCTCCGGTGCGTCGAGGATGCCCTCGATGTACTGCGGCTCACCCTGCTTCTTGAGCCATTCCACCACGCGATGCACTTCCGCATCGCCCACGAAGGCGCCGTGCACGCGCTGCGGCAACCCGGTGCCGGGCGGCAGGTACAGCATGTCGCCCTGCCCGAGCAAGGCTTCCGCGCCTTGCTGGTCGAGGATGGTGCGCGAATCGATCTTCGACGACACCTGGAACGCCACGCGCGTTGGCACGTTGGCCTTGATGAGCCCGGTGATCACGTCCACGCTCGGCCGCTGGGTGGCCAGCACCAGGTGGATGCCCGAGGCGCGCGCCTTTTGCGCCAGGCGCGCGATGAGTTCCTCGACCTTCTTGCCCACCACCATCATCAAGTCCGCCAGTTCGTCGATCACCACCACGATGAGCGGCAGGGATTCGAGGGGCTCCGGGTTGTCCGGCGTGAGCGAGAACGGATTGGTCAGCGGTTTGCCCTTGTCTTTCGCATCCTTGAGCTTGGTGTTGTAACCGGCCAGGTTGCGCACGCCCACCGCACTCATGATCTTGTAGCGGCGGTCCATCTCGGCCACGCACCACTGCAGGGCGTAGCCGGCGTGCTTCATGTCCGTGACCACCGGCGCCAGCAGGTGTGGAATGCCCTCGTACACCGAGAGCTCCAGCATCTTCGGGTCGATCATGATCAGGCGCACTTCCGAGGCCATCGCCTTGTAGACCAGCGACAGGATCATCGCGTTGATCGCCACCGACTTGCCCGAACCGGTGGTACCGGCCACCAGCACGTGCGGCATCTTGGCCAGATCCGCCACTACCGGCCGCCCGGCGATGTCCTTGCCCATCGCCATGGTGAGTTTCGAGGCGGTGGCCGCGTACACCTCCGAGCCGAGGATCTCCGACAGGCGCACGATCTCGCGCTTCGGGTTCGGAATCTCGAGGCCCATGTACGACGTGCCGGGAATGGTTTCGACCACGCGGATCGAGGTCACCGACAAGGCGCGCGCCAGGTCGCGCGACAGGTTGACGATCTGCGC
>JAEUMZ010000204.1 GCA_016790765.1 Betaproteobacteria bacterium | reverse complement strand
TTGCGGATCGAGGCGAAGTCGAACGAGGCGCCGCCGGCCCCATCGGTGCCGCCGATGCCGTTGTTGTAGGAGATGTTGCGCTCGACGATGGCATTGCTGACGATGCCGTCGCCCTCGGCCTCGGGGTCGGCGTTGATCTGGATGCCGCCCCAGGCGTTGTGGTGCGAGATGTTGCGGCGGATGATCGGCCCGTCGGCGCTGTTGGCCACGTAGATGCCGTGCTGGCCCTTGGAGTGCGACACCTCGTTGCCCTCGAGCAGCACGTTTTCGGCGTAAGAGGTGGAGATGCCGACCCAACCGGCATTGCTGACGCGGTTGTTGAGGATGTGCACATCGAACACGTGCGCGGTCGGCAAGCCGCTGACGCGGATGCCGCGCGAGCGGATGCCGTTGGAGTCGCCGCTGGTCTTTTGCACATCGACCACGAAGCCGTCGATGGTGACGTAGCTGCGCTGCACGTGGATGCCGGCCGGACGGCCGTCGTAGGTGACGGTGCCGAGGATGCGCACGTTGCTGCCGTTTGCCCGAACCGTGTAGCGCAGGGCGGCCGTGGAGCCGGACTTGTCGACATAGAACGGCGCGTAGTCGCCGTTCTGGACCAGGATCTCGCTGCCGGGCGTGAAGCTCGCATGGTTGATGGCGAACTGGATGGTGGCCCAGGGATTGCCCTGGGTGCCGTTGCCGGTGGTGTTGCTGCCCGTGGTGGCGACGTACAGGGTGGCCGCCGAGACGGTCGTGGCGACCAGCTGCAGGATGAAAGCGCTGATCGTGGCGAGGAACAGGTTGTTGCGGTCGGGGGCGGACATGGCGGAAATCCCTGCCGGTCGCGGCAAGCTATCGATAGTCGATTGTCTCACCTTCGCGCCGCATGCGTCCAGCGGGCTGGAGCAACAAACCCTAGCACTGGCGCGGCATTTGGCGACAAAATGCCATGGACGCCGCGCCAGTGCTAGGGTTTCGTGCTCGCTTCACTCCGTTCGCGCAAGCTATCGATCGGCGCCAGCAGTGACTCGACATCCGCCAACGTCAACCCGCTCAGCGCCTGTCCCTCGCCCTCCAGCAGGGCGCTGGCCAGTTCCCGCTTGCGCGCCAGCAGCGTCAGCATGCGTTCCTCGAGCGTGCCGCGGCACACCAGCCGGGTCACGAACACCGGTTGTGTCTGCCCGATGCGGTGTGCACGTGCCGTGGCCTGCGCTTCCACGGCCGGGTTCCACCACGGGTCGTAGTGGATGACGGTGTCGGCCGCCGTGAGGTTCAAGCCCACGCCGCCGGCCTTGAGGCTCAGCAGGAACACCTGCACTGCACCGCCCTGGAAGCGCGCGATCGGCGTTTCGCGGTCGCGCGTGTCGCCGGTGAGGGATTCGAACGCGATGCCCCGCGCATGGAGCCCATCGGCGATCAGCGTCAACATGCTGGTGAATTGCGAGAACACCAGCACGCGGCGGCCTTCCTCGACCAGCTCCGCGAGGTGCGTCATTAGCCAGTCGAGCTTGGCTGAACCGGCGTCGCTGAAGCGCGCCTGCGCGTCCGGCAGTTTCACCAGGCGCGGATCGCAACACACCTGGCGCAGCTTCAACAGCGCATCGAGGATGTGGATGGTGCTCTGCTTCAATCCCTTCTGGTCGATCACGCGGCGGATGTCCTCGTGCACCGCCGTGCGCAGGCTCTCGTACAGGTCCGCTTGCTGCGGGTGGAGTTCGATCCAGCGCGTGTACTCGGTTTTTTCCGGCAGTTCGCCCAGCACCGCCTCGCGCGTGCGGCGCAACAGGAACGGCCGGATGCGCTCGCGCAGCTTGGTCATCTGTTGCGTCACGGCGCGCTGCTCGATCGGGTGGCGGAACACGCGGTTGAACCCGTCGAGGTCGCCCAACAGGCCCGGCAGCAGCAGGTTGTACAGGGTCCACAGGTCGCCCAGGTGGTTTTCCATCGGCGTGCCGGTCAGCGCCAGCCGCATTCCGGCCTTCAACGATTGCGCCGCCTGGTAAGTCTTGGCCTTCGGGTTCTTGATCGACTGCGCCTCGTCGAACACCACTACGTCCCATGCCGCCGCGGCCAGGGCCTTCTCGTCGCGCTGCAGGATCGGGTAGCTAGTGAGGACCAGGTCCGCGCCGGCCAGTTTTTTCGCCGACAGCGACCGCGCCTGCCCGTGGTGCACCAGCACCTTGAGGTCCGGCGTGAAGCGTTTCGCCTCGGCCAACCAGTTCACCGCCACCGAAGTCGGCGCCACGATGAGGCTCGGGGCTTGAGCGCCTGCAACGCGCCGCCGGCGATGCAGGAACGCCAGCGTCTGCACCGTCTTGCCCAGGCCCATGTCGTCGGCCAGCACGCCGGACATGCCCAGCGTGTGCAGATGCTCGAGCCAGATCAGCCCATGGCGCTGATAGGGGCGCAGCGTCGCGGCGAATCCGGGTGCCGGATCGACCGGCGCCGGGACGGCACCGCGGCCGACCGCGTCGCGCAGCGCAATCCAACGCGGATCTTCGCGGCCCAGGTAGCGCACGGCAGACGGCGGCAGGCCGGCATGCAGCGCGGCTTGCAGGGCGGACATGTCGTCCACAGCGCCGCCGCGAAACCAGTCAAACACCGGGGCCAGGATCGCATGCACCCGCTCGCCGGGCAGGCGCACCACCAGCGCACGGCCCTGCAGCGCTTTCGCCGGCTGGCTGGATTTTGCGGTGAGCAGCAAAGTCGGCACCGAAGGAAGCGCCGCGAGCCAGGCTTCCGGATCGGCCTGCGCGCCGATCAGCTTAGCCAGCGCGGGGGCGATGTCGACGCGCTCGCCCTCCACCATCACGCCCAGCGACAGGCGGAACCAGCCGCGCTCGTTGGCCGGGGACAATTCCAGGTCGGCCTCCGGGACGTCCTGCATCGACAGCGGAAACGCCGGGTCGACTTCGAGCTCGAACCCGGCGGCCTGCGCGTCGGCCAGCACCGCGGCCCCGTGCGCCGCCCAGTCGTGCTGCGGCAGTGCCCACAGGGACTTGATCTTCAAGGGGCCATCGAGGGCAGCCTGCGACAGGGTGCGCTCCACCTGCACCGCCGGCAACAGCTGCGCCGGCAGGCGATGCAGCCACCCGGCCTCGGCCCGTACGTTGCGCAGGTGCGTCGCGCGCGCCACGCCATGGTCGATTTCCGCCTCCACTGCCTGGCTGTATGCATACGCGTTCACCGGCACGCGCCGCCCCGCGTAATCGAACCACAGGTGCACGCCGGGGAAGGTGAGCGACTCGGTGTGCGCGTTGCGGCCCCAGCCATGCTGGTACTGGTGCTCGACCCACGCGAATTGCAGGATGGCGCGCGGCAGCGGCAGCGCCACCGGTGTGTCGAGCGGCAGCGGCGGCACATGGCGCGCATCCGGCAGCGCCTCGAGGGCATCGCGCACGTACGCCCAACCGACGGCATCCGCCTTTGGCAGGGCGGGCAGCGTGGACAGGCGCACCAGGCTCGGGACGGACAATGCGATGTCGACCGGGATCAGGCGCGCATTCTCGATGTCGATCGCGTGCGGCGGATCGATGGGCAACAGCGTCACCGCGCGGCCGCGGATCGATGCACCGAGCCGAAGCTGGCGTGCGTCATCCTCCCCATGCACTTGCCAGAGGAGCGTGGCGGCCTCGCGCGCGGCCGTGGCCAGCGCCGGGGGCAGTTGCCGCCGCTCAAGAGGCGCCCGCTTGCCCAGCGCCGCGGTCAGATCCGCCTCGCGCAGGGCATGCAGGCGGCCGGTGGCGCGCGCCAGGTCGAGCAACTGGAAACCGGTCGCGCCCTCCAGCGTGGCAACGCTGGCGCCGTAAAACGCGTTGCCGCGCTTGCAGGATTCGCACAATACAAAGATCGCACGGTCCGCTTCGCGCGCGTGCGAGGGCAGCTCCCTGTCGTGGCGCACCCACAGGCCGCTGGCGCGTTCGCCGGTCAGTTCCACGCCGGTGCCGGCCGGCGCGCTGCGCAGGCGGCGCGCGCGCAACGCATGCAGGTGGCCCGCGTCGCTTGCCACCCAGGCGATGATCGATTCGTGCCTGCCCTCGCCCGGCTTGCCGGGCGCATCGTGTGCCGCAACGCGCTGCGAGCGCGGCGGCTCGAGGTCCGCCTGCAGCCACGCCTGCAACTCTGGGGCCAGCGGCATGCGGCGGACCAGCGGCGGCTGCGGTGTAGGGTCAGCAGGAGGATTCGGTGCGCGCGCACGTCGCAGCGCCTCCCGGTCCACGCCAGGCGCCGAGCCGATGGCCAGGGGCGCGGCCAGGCTGCGTCCGTCGGGGGCCAGGTCCCAGCGCGACACCCAGCGCAACAGCAGCGCGGCGCCGTGCTTGCAAAACGATTCGACCGGGCAACTGCACTCGGCATCGATCACCTCGAAGCGCCCAAGGTGCGGCTCGGCGCGGACTTCCAGGCTCGACGCATACGGTGCGGGCGCCGAGCCTTGCACGCGGCCGGTCACGCGCCAGGTGGCGGGCGATTCAATGGTGGCGGTGAGGTCGCGGATCGGATCCTCTTCGGTGTCGCGTTGCGCATGGAGGTGCGCCGCCTTCGCGATCGCCGCCACGCCGAACTCGCCCTCGAGCTCGGCCACGATCATGGGAAAGGTCAGGCGCGCGGACATGCGTGCATCGTAGCCGGGATGAAACCGGTCAACTTCAAGTGGCAAAGTCGAGTACGGGCGCGGCGTTTGGGGCGCAAATGGCTGGAAACGCCCGTCAGGTCAAGGGTTTGTCGCCGAAATAGCCGGCAACGGCGGCCAAAGCGCGGTCGAGCGCGGCGCGATCGATGTCCAAATGCGTGACCCAGCGTTGGCGCGCCGTGCCGTGAACCAGGATGCCTTGGTGTTTCAGGTGCGCGGCAAACGGCGCGGCATGCTCGTGCGGGACATCGACCCAGACCATGTTGGTCTGCGGCGCCTCGATCACCAATGCGCCGCGGCTGGCCTGTGCCAGTCCCTCGGCCAGCACGCGCGCCAGGTCATGGTCGTCCCGCAGGCGCTCCACGTGCTGCTCCAGGGCGAAGCGCCCGGCCGCGGCGACGATGCCCGCCTGGCGCATGCCGCCGCCGATCATCTTGCGCAGGCGCCGCGCGCGCGCCACAAAGGCCCGCCCGCCCAGCAGCAGGGAGCCGACCGGCGCGCCCAGACCCTTGGAGAGACAGATCGACACGCTGTCGAAGGGCTCCAGCAGGCGGCGTGCGGCCTTCAATGTCGGCTCACCCGGCGAGGCGCTCGCCGCCGCGGCATTGAACAGCCGTGCGCCATCCAGGTGCATGTGCAGTCCGCGTGCATTGGCCAGTTGGCGCACCTCCGCCACATAAGCCTCCGGGATCACGCGGCCGCCAAAGGTATTTTCCAGTGCAATCAGACGGGTGACGGCGTGGTGCGCATCATCCGGCTTGATGGCCGCCTCGATGCGGGCGAGGTCGATGGTGCCGTCGGGGTTGTTTTCCAGCGGCTGCGGCTGGATCGATCCCAACACCGCCATGCCGCCGGCCTCCCAGCGATAGGTGTGCGCCATCTGCCCGACGATGACCTCCTCGCCGCGCTGGCAATGCGCCATCAGGCCGAGCAGGTTGGTCTGCGTGCCGGACACGCCGTACAACGCGGCGTCGTATCCCAACGCGTCCGCGGCGAACTCCTCCAGCGCGTTGACGGTCGGGTCCTCGCCGTACACGTCGTCGCCCACCGGGGCCGCCATCATCGCCTCGCGCATGGCGGGCGTGGGGCGGGTGACGGTGTCGGAACGGAAATCGATGCTGGAGGTCATGGGCGACTCAAATCGTGCAGAAAACATCGCGCGTCAACGCGATGAGCTTGAGGATGCGCGGATCCTCGACGAAGTAGAACACGCGCGTGCCCTCGCGGCGCGACTCGATCATGCCGCTCGCTTTCAGGATGCCCAGGTGCTGGGAGATGTTGCTCTGCGTGGTGCCGATCGCCTCGGTGATTTCCTGCACCGGCATGGCGCCGGACGAGAGCAGGCACAGCACCTTGATGCGGATCGGGTGGGCCATGGCCTGCAGCGCCACGGCCGCCTCCTCGATGTTCTCGGCCTTGCCGATCAGGGCAAAGATGTCCTCGTTCGTACTGGATCGTTTCCGGGCGCCCATCGATGGGGTTTCCACGCATGCAAAGCGCTAGGTTACTTGACGGCCCGGAAAACTGTCCATTAGACTTGGCTAATATAAGGAAGTCCTAATGCACGTCAAGGCACCTGCCCGGAATGTGCGGCAGGCGGAGGAGCGGTGATGGCCGAGAACCCCGGAATGCCCGTCAGGCCCAGCGGCCGGTTGCTGCGCGCGCCGGAACACTTCTTGTCACCGGCGCAGATCGCTGAAGTGACGGCGGGCCGGCGCGGCTTCCTGCGTGGTGCCTTTGCCGCCGCCCTGGCCGGAACCGGCGGCGTTGCCGCGGCGCAGGGCACGGGTGACGCCAACATCCTCGAACTTCCGGCCCACACCAAGGGCCTCGGCCAGCCGGTAGCCACCCACGGCTACGGCCAGCCGTCCCAATACGAACGCAACCTGCAGCGGCGCGAAAGCCCGGGATTGACGCGCGTCTCGGCGGCCTCCGTGTCCTTCGCGCCCCTGCAAGGGATGTTCGGCATCATCACCCCCAATGGCCTGCACTTCGAGCGCCATCACCAGGGCTGGTGGGACATCGACCCGTCCAAGCATCGCCTGATGATCAACGGCCTGGTGAAGAACCCGCTGGTGTTCACCATGGACGACCTGATGCGCCTGCCCTCGGTGTCGCGCATGCACTTCATCGAGTGCGGCGCCAACACCGGCATGGAATGGGGCAACGTGGCCGTGCCGACGGTGCAATACACGCACGGCATGTTGAGCTGCTGCGAATTCACCGGCGTGGCGCTGTCCACGCTGCTGGACATGGCGGGCTATGACAAGAAGGCCGGCAAGTACATCCTGGTCGAGGGGGCGGATGGTTCGTCGATGACGCGCACCGTCGCCATGGAGCGTGCGCTGGACGATTGCATGGTGGCCTATGCCATGAACGGCGAGATGCTGCGCCCCGAGAACGGCTACCCGCTGCGCATGGTGGCGCCCGGCATCCAGGGCGTTTCGTGGGTGAAGTGGCTGCGGCGCATCGAAGTCGGCGACATGCCCTACGGCACCAAGGACGAGACCCTGCATTACGTGGACCTGATGCCCGATGGCCTGCACCGGCAATACACCTCGATCCAGGAGTGCAAGTCGGTCATCACCAGCCCGTCAGGCGGCCAGACGCTGCTCGACAAGGGTTTCCACAACATCACCGGGCTGGCCTGGTCCGGACGCGGCAAGATCCGCCGCGTGGATGTCTCCACCGACGGCGGGCGCAACTGGCGCACCGCGAAGCTGGAGTCTCCGATCCTGTCCAAGTGCCTGACGCGATTCAATTTCGGCTGGGTGTGGGACGGCGGCCCGGCAATCCTGCAAAGCCGCGCCATCGACGACACCGGCTACGTGCAGCCGAAGATCAACCAGCTGCGTGCAGTGCGCGGCACGCGGTCGATCTATCACAACAATGCCATCCAGTCGTGGAGAGTGGCTGAGGGCGGGGAGGTAAGCAATGTCCAGGTGTATTGAACTGGCCAGCGCCTGCCTGGGCGCGACCGCGCTGTGCCTGACACTGGCCGCTCCGGCCGCTGCCCAACAGTCGTTTCCCGGCATTGGCCGTGCTGCGACGCCGGCCGAGATCGCCGCATGGGACATCGACGTGCGCCCGGATTTCAAGGGGTTGCCGAAGGGAAGCGGCACGGTGGCCCGGGGGCAGAAGGTCTGGGATGAGAAGTGCGCCTCCTGCCACGGCACGTTCGGCGAATCGAACGAAGTGTTTCCGCCGATCGTGGGCGGCACCACGGCCGAGGACATCCAGCGCGGGCGGGTGAAAGCGCTCACCGAGCCGGTGGGCCGCACCACACTGATGAAACTGTCGAGCCTTTCTGCGCTGTGGGACTACATCAACCGGGCCATGCCCTGGGACCGTCCGAAATCGCTCTCGACCGATGAAGTCTATGCAGTCGTGGCCTACATCCTGCACCTGGGGGACATCCTGCCGGGCGATTTCGTGCTGTCCGACGCCACGATCCGCCAGGCCGAGCAGCGCCTGCCAAACCGCAATGGCAAGGTGAAGTACGAGCCGTTGTGGAACCTGAAGGGCAAGGGCGACGTGACCAACGTGGCGTGCATGAAGGATTGCCCGGTGGGCGCGATCCTGGCCTCCTACCTGCCCGACTATGCGCGCGATGCGCACGGCAACCTCGCCTTGCAGACGCGCGCCGTCGGGCCGACGCGCGGCGTGGACACCAGTGCGCCGTCGCTGAATGCGCCACCCCCGCCGCCCACCGACCCGGCGCTGGCCCTGGCCAACCGGCACAGCTGCATGGCCTGCCACCGGATGGAGGGCAAGCACGTCGGCCCGGCATTCAAGGACGTGGCGGCGCGCTACGCCGGGAAACCGGACGCCGCGGCGGTGTTGGCCGCCAAGGTCAAGTCCGGCGGCGCAGGCAACTGGGGCCAGATTCCCATGCCGCCCAACACCGGCCTGAGCGACCAGGACTTGGCCGTGCTGGTCAAATGGATCCTGTCCGGCGGCTCATAGTCCCGAAGGGCAATTCAGTTAAGATGTACCAATGGAAAAACGCAGTCACGTTGAGGAGAAATCGATGAACGCATCTCGCAGAAACGCTTTGAAGGCAACCGGCGGCGCATCCGTCCTGGGGTTGGCGGCGGCGGCCGGCCTGTTCGTGCCGGGGTCGGCCTTTGCCGCCGACTGGAACAAGAACGCCTTCGAGGCGAAGAACCTCAACGATGTGGTCAAGGCGCTCGGTGGCGCGAATGCCACGGAGTCGAAGGACATCACCTTCGTCACGGCGCCGGACATTGCCGAGAATGGCGCCGTGGTGCCGATCGCCATCCAGAGCAAGATCGCCAAGACCGAGGCGATCGCCATCCTGGTGGAAAAGAACCCGAACGCGCTGGCGGCGTCCTTCGAGTTCCCGGCCGGCACCGAGGCGTTCGCCTCGACGCGCGTGAAGATGGGCCAGTCGTCCAATGTCCACGCGCTGGTAAAGGCCGACGGCAAGTACTACTACGCGACCAAGGAAGTCAAAGTCACCCTGGGCGGGTGTGGGGGGTAGTGAGACAGGGTTTCGGAATTCACACCTGCGTGTGAATTCCGCTGTCGAACGGCATTCGCCCTGGCGGGCGAATGACCTGCAAAACCCTGCGCAATCAATGTCTTGAAAGGAAATCAAATGGCAGACCCAATGAAAATCCGCGCCAATGCAATGGGCGACAAGGTGATCGTGAAAGTGCTCATGTCCCACGAAATGGAAACCGGCCAGCGCAAGGATTCCGCCGGCAAGACCATCCCCGCGTGGTTCATCCAGCAGGTGTCCGCGACCCACAACGGCAAGACCGTCCTCAATGCGCAGTGGGGGCCGGCGGTGTCGAAGAACCCGTTCCTGGAATTCCGCTTTTCGGGCGGCAAGGCCGGCGACAAGGTCCAGGTCACGTGGACCGACAACAAGGGCGAGAAGCGCACCGACGAAGCAACGGTGGGCTGAAGCGCGATGAAGACCCTCGCCGCATTTGCCATGGCGTTGACCCTGGGTGCCGCGCCCGCGCTCGCCCAGCCTTCGCCCAAGGACGACCCGATCAAGGTGGTCTACCACTTTGATGCGGGCCTCGAGCAGGCGGCCAAAGGGCTGCGCAACATCAAGAACCACCTCGACGTCGCACCGAAGACGAAGATCGTGGCGGTGGCACATGCACAGGGCGTGCAATTCCTGCTCGACGGTGCCGTGAATGCGACCGGGAATCCGTTCAATGTCAATGTCGAGGAACTCGAGGCGCGCGGCGTGGAGTTTCGCGTGTGCGAGATCACCCTGAAATCGAACAAGATCGACCCAAAGAAGCTGTTGGCTCAATCCCGGCTGGTTCCTTCCGGCGTGGTGGAAATCGGCCGTTTGCAGGCGAAGGAAGGGTTTGTGTACTTGAAGCCCTGAGCAACCGACAAGAAAACAACCAGGAGGACGAGCATGAAGAGGTGGCTGATTGCGCTGTTCCTGCCGTTGATGGCCGCCATGCCTGCGTTCGCGCAGGACGGCGACGCGACGGTGAAGGAGATCGAGAAGTACCGCCAGGCGCTGGCTGATGGCAATCCTGCCGAGTTGTGGGAAGCGCGCGGCGAGGACCTGTGGAAAAAGAAGCGCGGGCCGAAAAATGCCTCGCTGGAGCAATGCGACCTGGGCATGGGTGCCGGCAAGGTCAAGGGCGCCTATGCCGCATTGCCCAGGTATTTCGAGGACACCGACAAGGTCGAGGATCTGGAATCGCGCCTGGTCACCTGCATGGTCATGCTGCAAGGATTCAGCTACGACCAGGCGAGGAAAAACCCCTTCGGCGGACCGGACGTGAAATCGGACATGGAGGCGCTGGTGGCTTACGTGACCTCGGCGTCGCGCGGCATCAAGATGAATGTCGCGCTCAAGCACCCGAAGGAAAAGGAAGCCTTTGAGATCGGCAAGAAGATGTTCTTCCACCGTGGCGGTCCGCACGATTTTGCCTGCGCCACGTGCCACGCGTCGGACAAGCAGCGCATCCGCCTGCAGGACCTGCCCAACCTGACCAAGCAGGAGCCGGCGCAACGGGCTTACACATCGTGGCCCGCATACCGTGTGTCGCAGGGGGAGTTGCGTTCGTTCCAGTGGCGGCTGTTCGATTGCTTCCGGCAGCAGCGCTTTCCGGAACTGGTGTTTACCTCGCAGGGCTCGGTCGCGTTGACCCTGTACCTGGCCAAGAATGCCAATGGCGGCGTGTTCAATGCGCCGTCGATCAAGCGCTAGGAGCCTGCCATGAAGATGACGATTCTCGCAGCTGCATGGATGGTTCCGCTCGCCGTGCTGGCAACACCGAACGCAGAGGAGGTCATGAAGGCCTCGTTCAAGGACCGCGGGCAGGCCAAGGTCGACCGGTTGAACCAGGATGAGACCCAGGCCGCCTGCTCGAAGTACTTTGCCGCCGTGCCCAAGGACGTGGCGAAGAAAATCGAAGCCGCCAACCTCAAGACCATCAAATACCCGGCCGACGGCAAGGTGATGGGCGATTGGAAGGAAGGCGAGCGCATCGCACAGTCCGGCGTCGGCAAGCAGTTTTCCGACAATCCGGCCAATCCGGCCGGCGGCAATTGCTACGCCTGCCACCAGCTTTCGAAGGCGGAGATTTCCTTCGGCACCATCGGTCCCAGCCTGTACAACTTCGGCAAATTGCGCGGCTTCACGGAGGCGATGCAGAAGTACGCCTACGGCAAGGTGTACAACGCGCAGGCCTACTCGGCGTGCTCGAACATGCCGCGCTTCGGGCACAACCAGATCCTCACCGAACAGCAGATGAAGCATGTCACCGCGCTGCTGATGGATCCGGACTCGCCGGTCAACAAATAGGCCGGCCCAGGCCCGGCGCGCGCCGGGCTTTTTTTCGCTTTTCTATATTAGAGGTTGCTTATGAAGTTGCCCGACGATGCGACACCACGGCTGCCGATGCGGTGGCTGGCAATCCTGTGCACGGCCTGGGCCTTGTCCGCGCAGGCGCAGGCCACGTTCACCATCAAGCAGCTCACGCCCGAGTCGGCCTTGAAGGCTGCGCAGGCGGCACTGGCGTCGTGCCGGAAGACCGGGTACCAGGTTGCCGTCGCCGTGGTCGATCGCGCAGGCGTCACGCAGGTGCTGCTGCGCGATCGCTATGCCGGCGCGCACACGCCGGAGATGGCCGCCAACAAGGCGTGGACGGCAGTGAGCTTTCGCCAGCCGACCACCGACTTTGCGCGCGAGACGCAACCGGGCAAGCCCATGAGCGGCGTGCGGCAGCTGCCGCGCGTGGCAGCGGCCGGCGGCGGATTGCCGATCGAGGCGGGCGGGAACACGCTGGGCGGCATCGGTGTGTCCGGCGCTCCGGGCGGGGAAGCGGATGACGCGTGTGCCGCGGCAGGCATCAAGGCCATCGCCGACGACCTTGAATTCTGAAAGACCGACATGTCCGACCTGACGCGCCGGGAATTCCTCCATTTGCTGGCTGCAGCGAGCGCAGCCGGACTGCCGCTGTCTTCGCGGGGTGGCCCCGCGCAGGCGGCCCTGTACGACCTGCCGCGCTTCGGCAACGTGCACTTCCTGCACATGACCGATTGCCATGCACAGCTCAAACCCATTTACTTTCGCGAGCCCAACGCCAACCTGGGTGTGGGTTCATCGAGCGGGAAGGCGCCGCACCTGGTGGGCGAGAAGCTGCTCCGGCATTTCAAGCTCAAGCCCGGCTCGGCGGAAGCGCATGCGTTCACGTTCCTCAATTTCCACGAGGGTGCGCGCAAGTACGGCAAGGTCGGCGGCTTCGCGCACCTGGCCACGCTGGTGAAACGGCTCAAGGCAAGCCGCCCGGGGGCGCTGCTGCTCGACGGCGGCGACACCTGGCAGGGTTCGGCCACCGCGCTGTGGACCCAGGGCCAGGACATGGTCGATGCCTGCCTCGCGCTCGGCGTGGACGTGATGACCGCGCACTGGGAGTTCACGCTGGGCGACAAGCGCGTGAAGGAAATCGTCGACAAGGATTTCAAGGGCAAGGTCGATTTCGTCGCGCAGAACGTGCAGACCGCGGATTTCGGCGACCCGGTGTTCGCGCCCTACACGCTGAAGGAGATGAACGGCGTGCCGGTGGCCATCATCGGCCAGGCGTTTCCCTACACGCCGATCGCCAACCCGCGCCACTTCACGCCCGAATGGAGTTTCGGGATCAAGGAAGCGGAAATGCAAAAGGTCATCGACGAAGTGCGCGGCAAGGGCGCGCAGGCGGTGGTGCTGCTGTCGCACAACGGCATGGACGTGGACCTGAAGCTGGCCTCGCGCGTGACCGGACTCGACGCCATTCTCGGTGGGCACACGCACGACGGCGTGCCGGTGCCGACGATCGTGGCCAACAAGTCGGGCAAGACGCTGGTCACCAACGCCGGCTCGAACGGCAAGTTCCTCGGCGTGCTGGACTTCGACGTGAAGGGCGGCATGGTGAGCGATTTCCGCTACCGGTTGTTGCCGGTGTTCTCCAATCTGCTGCCGGCCGATCCGGCCATGCATGCGCTGATCGACAAGATCCGCGCGCCGTATGCGCAGAAGCTGTCCGAGAAACTGGCGGTGACCGAAGGGCTGCTGTTCAGGCGCGGCAATTTCAACGGCACCTTCGACCAGCTCCTGCTGGACGGCCTCATGGAAGTCAAGGGCGCGGAGATCGCGTTCTCGCCCGGCTTCCGCTGGGGCACCAGTATCCTGCCCGGAGAGTCCATCACCTTCGAGCACCTGATGGACCAGACTGCCATCACCTATCCGATGACCACCGTGAACGACCTAACCGGCGAAATGATCAAGACCATCCTCGAAGATATCGCCGACAACCTGTTCAATCCCGACCCGTACTACCAGCAAGGCGGCGACATGGTGCGCGTGGGCGGCCTCAAGTACACCTGCACGCCCGGTGCAAAGGCCGGATCGCGCATCAGCGACATGAAGCTCAACGGCAAGCCCATCGACGCCGGCAGGAAGTACAAGGTGGCCGGCTGGGCGCCGGTGGCCGAGGGGGCGCAGGGCGAGCCGATCTGGGACGTGATCGCACCGTGGCTGCGCGCGAAGAAGGTCATCTCTCCGCGTTGGGCCAACACGCCAAAGCTCTTTGGGGTGGCAGGAAACGCGGGAATCGCATGAACCCCGTCGCATGGCCGGTTGCGGCGCGCGTAGTGTTCGTCGTGACCTTGACCGTGTTGGGCATTGCAGGCGCGCGGGCCGGCGTGCCGAACCTGCCGGCCGCAACCAACCTTGCCGCCGATGCCCGCATCGCCGCACAGCAGCGGCTGCCCCTCGTCGTGCTGGTGAGCCTCGAAGGGTGCGGCCACTGCGACACGATTCGCGCGTCGCACCTCCTGCCGCTGCAACGTTCAAAGCCTGCTGCAGCAGTCATCCGGCAAGTGGAACTCACCTCGACGGCGCCGCTTATTGGCTTTGACGGCCGCCGCACGACGCACGCGGAGTTCGCGCGCGCGCAGGGAGCCCGCGTGGCGCCGGTGGTGCTATTCTTCGACGCGAAAGGCGGACGTGCGGCCGAACCGCTGGTGGGCGCATCGATTGCGGATTTCTACGGCGCCTATCTGGACAAGGGGCTGGCCGACGCACGCGCCGCGCTGCGGGCCCCGTAACGTCACTTGTACTTGTAGTACGTGTCGTTCAGGAATGCGGTGATGGCGGCCTCGTCGTCGGGAAACAATCCCAAGTTGAGTTCGGTGTTGCACAGCGCCACCTGGCCCGCCACGCGCGCCTTGGTTTTCACCTTGCGATCCGGCCGCGTGTAGATGCCGGTGCCGTCGCCGCCCACCTTCCGGGCATGGCAGGCCTCGCACTTCGATTCGGCGATGAGTTTTCTGGCCGCCGCGTGCGAGTCTTGCGAAGAGCCAGCACCGGAATCGGCGGCGAATGCGGCGCCGATCGCCATGGCGGTCGCAGTCATCAGGATGGCGTGCGGGGTACCCATCAGCCCAGTTTACGCGCAAGGTCGAATCCCCGATTGACCGGGATTTGCTGCACCGCCAAATTTTGGCTAAAATGGCAATCCACTGTGGCTCCTGACGGTTTGTTGGTCTGAAAACACGGTGCCATTCCCTGATAGCTCAGTCGGTAGAGCGACGGACTGTTAATCCGCAGGTCCCTGGTTCGAGCCCAGGTCGGGGAGCCAAGATTTTGGACTGTGAACCAGTTGCAGGCCGGGCTGGTTGACGATTTGCTCCGGTTGGAAGTCGATGATGACCTTTTGGCCATCGACCCGGACTTCACGGATGAATCCTGCCATGAATGTCCGCACCTGTGTTGGCGACTTGGCGTTGTAGATCATCCCCTTCAAGAACGCCGCCGCTTCCGCCAACCCCATCTTGAGCGGCCGCACCTCTGGCACGGCCTCCAGCTCGACCAGCTCCCGCTCCAATGACGCCAGCGTCGCGCGATGCTGTTTGAGCCTTGGCGCGATCACCGACGCCTCAACCTTCTCCCCCTGCTCCAGGACATCGAAAAGCCGCCCCTGGGCTGCCTCGATCTTGCGCATCGCGGCGACGATGCGCGTGCGCTCGGTCTCTCGGTGTGTCGCCCACTCGCGCGCGCCCTCGGTGATGCTGGCCATGATGGCCCGGATGCGCTCCTCGGTGAACAGCTGCTCGACCAACTCGCCCACCAGCCAGTTGTCGAACACGTCCGCGCGCATGCGGCGAGTCGCGCACCCGCCGCGCTTCATGAACCTGGCGCAGTTGTAGTAGTGATAGGTCTGGGTGCGGCCGGTAGCGGACTCGGTGGTCATTGCGCCATCGCACGCCGCGCATCTCATGAGGCCGGTGAATACATGCTGGCTCCGGTGGGAGCCGCATTCTGACTTGGGTGCGCGTGTTTGCAGCATGGCCTGTGCCCTTTCAAATGTCTCGACATCGATGATCGGCGCGTGCGACTGGGTGCGGATCCACTCGGATTCGGGGTGATCGGCGCGATCGGCGCGATTGCGCCGGTTGAATACTGTCGTGCCGATGTATCGCTCGTTGGCAAGCATCAGGGCCACATTGCCCTTGGACCACGGCGCGCCGCGCTTGGTGACGCCCTCAGCGTTGAGCATGGTGGCGATCGATTTGCAGCCTTTGCCATCGAGGTACAAGCGGAACACGCGCCGCACGATCACAGCCTCCTCCTCGACGATGACCAGGCGGCGGCGCTTGCCGGCCTGCTCGGCGCAATAGCCAAGGGGCGGACGGCCACCGTTGAAAAATCCATCCTTCGCGTTCTTGATCAGGCTGCGGGTAGTGTCGCGCGCCACGTCCTTGGCGTACTTTTCATTGATCAACGCCCGCATGCCACGGAAGAACCACGCATCGTGATTCTTGGGGTCGATGTAGTCCACGACCTCGACCACCTCGGTGCCCAAGCGCTTGAGCTCGCCACGAAAATTGCCATCGGCCAGGTGGTCGCGCGCAAAGCGGGCGCTGTTCCAGCACAGGAAAAGATCGACCTGGTGCATGCCGCAAAAATCGATTGCGCGCCGCATGCCGTTGCGCGTCGATTTTTGCCCGGACACGCCATCATCGCGGAAAACTTCCAACACGGTTGCCCCCAGCTCCAGGGCGCGCTGCATCGTCACCTCGATTTGGCTGGCGATCGGCAGCTCCTCCTTGGCCTGCTTGGCCGACGAGACGCGGGCGTAGATGATGGCGGTGCGGCGACGGTCCACGGTTCACCTTATCTATTTTTGGTGCCGGTGGCGACGTGATTTTTTGCCCGGTTTTCCCGCCTTGCCGGCGAACTGGCCGCGCAACTGACGGACGCGCGACTCATCGAGCGGCCACTTCCAATTGATGTGCAGGCGCAGGAGCACCTCATCGTTGGACAGTCCTGCCGCAAACAGCTGCTCGATG
>JAEUMZ010000134.1 GCA_016790765.1 Betaproteobacteria bacterium | reverse complement strand
CCGCCGGTCGCATCAGCCTCAGGCTGCGGCACTGGGACTCGGGCAGCGACGAGATGCA
This sequence comes from Betaproteobacteria bacterium, assembly GCA_016790765.1. GTDB lineage: Bacteria > Pseudomonadota > Gammaproteobacteria > Burkholderiales > Usitatibacteraceae > UKL13-2. Next base: position 79,546 of record JAEUMZ010000134.1, on the reverse strand, counting down.
GCGCATCCTGCTGGAGGCGGAAGGGGTGCGGTTTTCCTTGGAGGGGAAGGTCAATCTGAAGGTGTTTCAGTGGGCACCGCTGGCAAGAGGCAAGGAGTCACGCACATCCACCCGTCCGCGCTAACGCGGCTCGACTTCGCTTCGCCGCAGTACCCAACGCTCAAAGCACTTGGTAGATGAATGCATGCGCAAGGGCGACGTTACGCGCGGTCGCCGGGAACGCCGGAAAGCGCGCCGCAAGCTTGGCGCGCGACTGCACCAGTTGTTGCGCCCTGGTGTATCCGCCGGGCATGTACGGATACTTTCGAAGCGTCGTCAACTCCTCCTCGACCAGCTCGAGCGCAGCGCTCAGCACCTGGCGTGCGGTGGCCAACAGATTGACGGCTTCGGCACCGAGCCCGGGGCAGCGGCGCTTCAATGCGCGCAGCGCATCCTCCTCAGACCGGTAGCCCGGGCGATGCAGCCTGCAGGCGACCGCAACGGCTTCGCGGCTGCAGTGGGCGCGCGCCCTCACCCCACCTTTGCCCCGCGCAACTTCTGGAACCCTAGCACCACCGCCAGCACGATCGCGCCGGCCACAATTCCCAGCACCCCATCGAGCATCATCGAGGTGACGCCCGAAACCGCGCCGGTGGCCTTGGAGATGCCTTCGAAGGCATGGTGAATTGCCGGGACGCCGTGCACCAGGATGCCGCCGCCGACCAGGAACATGGCCGCGGTGCCGGCGATGGAGAGGAATTTCATCAGGAACGGCGCCGCAGCCAGCAGGCCGCGGCCCACCGCCTGCGCCACGGACGAGGACTTGTTCGCCAAGTGCAGCCCGAGGTCGTCCAACTTGACGATGCCCGCCACCAGACCATAGACACCAACCGTCATCAACACCGCGATGCTGACCAGCACGGCAACCTGCTTGCCGAAGCTGGCCGCGGCCACGGTGCCCAGCGCGATGACGATGATTTCGGCCGAGAGGATGAAATCGGTGCGTATGGCGCCCTTGATCTTCTCCTTTTCCACGGCCACCATGTCCACCGCCGGGTCGGCGATGGCCTCGACCAGTTCCTTGTGGTGTGCGTCGTCCTCGGCCTTGCTGTGCAGGAACTTGTGCGCCAGTTTCTCGACGCCTTCAAAGCACAGGTACGCACCGCCGATCATCAGCAGCGGCGTGATCAGGATGGGCAGGAGTGCACTGATGGCCAGCGCCGCCGGCACCAGGATCGCCTTGTTGACCGCCGACCCCTTGGCCACCGCCCAGACCACCGGCAACTCGCGGTCCGCCGTGACGCCGGAGACCTGCTGGGCGTTGAGGGCCAAATCGTCCCCCAGCACGCCGGCGGTCTTCTTGGTGGCGACCTTGGTCATCACCGCAACATCGTCGAGGATGGTGGCGATGTCGTCGATCAACAGGAACAAGCTGCTGCCGGCCATGAATGGTGCTCCTTCGTCCTTTGGGGTGGGTGGGCTCAGCCCTTGACCTGGTTGCGGCCGGCGTGCTTGGCCTCGTAGAGCTTGGCGTCCGCGCGCGCAATCAAGCGGTCGTGCGTGGTGTCGTCGGCCAGGCTGGCGACGCCGAAGCTCATGGTGACCGGCGGCAGGTCCACGCTCCCGGGGGCATGGCCGTCCGCCAGCTCACCGGCGATGGTGCGGCGCAGGCGCTCGCAGATCTGCAGCGCTTCCTCCAGCGCGGTCTCCGGCAGGATGAGCAGGAATTCCTCCCCGCCATAGCGCCCCACGGCGTCGATCTTGCGGCAGGCATGTTTGAGCTGCTGGGCAACCACCTTCAACACCGCATCGCCGGTGGCATGCGAATGCTGGTCGTTGACGCGCTTGAAATGGTCGAGGTCGGCCAGTACCACGGACAAGGGGCGCCCGGTGCGCACGGCGCGGGCGAACTCAGCCACCAGGATGCGGTCCAGCTCGCGGCGGTTGGCGATGCCGGTCAGCGAATCTTCCTTGGACAGTTTCTCGTATGCCCGCGCAGCCTCGGCCACTTTCTCCAGGAGTTGGGTGCGTTCCTCGTTGACGGACTCGAGCTTGCGCTTTTCCACCTGCAACTCGGCGGTTCGCGCCTCGACCGTTTCGCGCAGCAGCGTCCGTTGCGTTTCCAGGTGCCGCACGCGCAGCGCGATGACGGTGACGATCAGGCCGACGAGGCCCATCGCCAGCGTGATCCTGAACCACCAGGTCTCGATGAGCCTGGGCTGCTGGACGATCGCCAGGGTCGCCGTCGTGGCCGACAACGTGCCGCCGGCCATGCGCGTGCGCACTTCGAAGCGGTACTCGCCGCTCGGCAGGTTGGCATACACCGCCTTGGTGTCGCCCTTGGCATCGGACCAGTTGTCGTCCTGGCCGGTCAGCCGGTATTCGTAGCGCAGCCGCTCCGGTGCGGACAGGGTCACGCCGATGAATTCGATGTCGATGCGATGGGAGCCGGCGCTCAAGGTCAGGGGCATGCCCGCGATCGGGCGCACCGGTGCGCCATCGACGCGCACCGACTTGATCAGCGGATCCGGCGCCTTGACCGCCATCTCCTGCCGGTCTGCCGGTTGCAGCACGGCCACGCCGCGCGCCGTTGCGAACAGCAGGTGCCCGGCGGCAGTCTTCCAACCCGAGGGCTGCGTGGCGCCGTTGCATTGTGCCGTCGGCATGCCATCGCCGCGCCCGAGGATCACGCCGATGCCCTCGCCGGGCGCGGCCCGCGTGGGCCGCACCACCGCATCGACCGGGGCGCGAATGAGGCCGCGATTGGCACAGATCCAGATGTTCCCGACGCCATCTTCCAACACCGAGAAAAAGCTTTGTTCCGGCAGGGCCGCACGCTCGGCCACCGGCGAGGCGCGAAAGGAGTCCTGCTCGAGGTGGATCAGCGCCAGGCCGCGCGAGGTGCTGACCCACAACCGGTTCTGTTCGCCGGGACTCAGCGACAGCACGTTGGCGCCCGCGCCGATTTCCGGCACCGCAATCAATCGGCCGGCGCCATCGCGCACGGCCAGGCCGCCGCGCGTGCCGATCCAGAGGCGGCGCGAGGAATCGAAGTACAGCGCGTTGACATGCTCGCTGGGCAGGCCGCCGGTCATGTCCCAATGCGAAACCACCTCGCCATTGGCGGTATCCACCTGGAACAGCCCGCTCGACGAACCGACCCACAATTCGCCCTCGCGCCCGGCGGCGATGCTGCGCACGCTGGACCCGGTCTTGCGCAGTTCGGGCGCCACGACGCTGAAGCGGCCGCCGGCGAGGCGATGCAGCCCCCCGCCATACGTGCCGGCCCACAGCGTGCCGTTGCGATCGAGACCGAGCGAAAGCACCGCGCTGTTGATCAGGCCCTGCTCGCGGCCAAACCTGCGCAGGCGCGAATCCTTCTGCTGCATGAACAGGCCGTCCGAGGTGGCAATCCACAACTGGCCGCGCGGGTCCTCGAGCACCGCGCGCGTGAACTCATCGGTCAATCCCTGGCGCGGGCCGATGACGCGCACGACGCCGGAGCGGTAGCGGTTGACGCCACGATCGGTGCCCACCCACAACCCGCCCTCGGCATCCTCGTACAAATCGCGCACGGTGTTGGAACTGAGGCCGTCTGCCGTGGTGAGCCGCTCGCCGCGCCCGGCGACAAACCGGAACAGGCCTTCGACAGAACCCGCCCACAGCGTGCCGTCCCGGTCCTCGCGCAGGCTGGTCAGTGTGGCCTCGCGGAGGATGTCCTGCCAGGGCATGCGCTTGAGCGCGCCGTTGTCGAACATGAACACGCCCTGGTTGGCGGTTGCGATCCACATGCCGCCGTCGCGCCGCGCGGCAATGCCGGCAATGTGGGCAGTGGCAATGGCGGTGCCGGCCAGCGGCATCTCGATGCGCTCTCCGCGCACCACGGCCAGCCCGCGCGCGGTGCCCACCCACACGTCGCCGTCTTTGCCCAGCCACAACGAGCGCACCACGTTGGACGGCAAGCCATCGGCGACGCTGAGGGTGCGCACCTTGTCGCCGCTGATGCGGGCCAGCCCGTCGGTGTCGAGGCTGATCCAGATGTCGCCGGCCGCGTTTTCCAACGCAACATTGCCGGCACTGCCGAGCATCGCCGGCGCGATGCGCACCAGCTGGTCCTGTGCATAGCGCCAGACCCCCTGGTCGCGCGTGCCGATGATCAGCGCGCCGCTGCGCGTCGCCAGCAGGCTGTAGACGCCGGCACCGCGCAAGGGTGCAAACACCGGGCTGTCGTGGATATCGAAGCGCAGGCCGTCGAAACGCGAGATGCCTTCCGGCGTGCCGAGCCACACGTAGCCGTCGGCCGATTGCGCCAGCGCGCGCACGGTACTGTGGGGCAGGCCTTCATCGACCGACCAGCTGCGATGGATGAATTCGCTGAACGGACGATCCTGCGGCAGTGCCGCAACGCCGCCTACCCAGAGGCAAAGCATCAAACCCAAGCACTGGCGCGCCTTGCAGGCCAAAAAGCGCCCAAAGAGCCCGTCCTGCCTGGGGTTTGCTGTTCTCATGCTGTCCCTATGCCGCCGCAGTGTGCGTCGCGGCCTCTTCCCGGAAGGCGACAGTTTGCACCAAGAACTGCACCGCCTCTGCACGGTCGCGCGTGCGGCGCATCGGCGGCAGCGATTGCCAGATGCGCCGACCGTACGATTTCTCGATCAGCCGCCGGTCGCCGATCATCAGCACGCCCGCGTCCGTCTCATCGCGGATCAGGCGTCCGGCGCCCTGCTTCAACACGATCGCTGTGTGCGGCACCTGATACTCCATGAACGGATTGCCGCCGGATTTCTCGATCGCGGACAGGCGCGCCGCGAGGATGGGGTCATCGGGCGGGGCAAACGGCAGCTTGTCGATCACCACGACGGACAGTGCCTGTCCCTTGACATCCACGCCTTCCCAAAACGAATGACTCGCCACCAGCACCGCGTTGCCGAGCATGCGAAAGCGCTCCAGCAATTCGGTGCGGGTGCCTTCGCCCTGCACCATCAGCGGAAAGTTCCAGCCCGCGCGCTCCCAATGCGCCTTCAGTTGCGCATGGGCATCGTTCATGGCGCGCAGCGATGTGAACAGGAGAAAGGTCCGCCCGCCGGCGGCCGCAATCAGCGGCAGGGCGGCGTCCACCACCGCCGTGGTGTGTTCCGGGGTGTTGGGCAACGGCAGCGATTCGGGCACATACAACACCGCGCGATTCGGAAAATCGAACGGCGACAGCCACTGTGCGGTGACTACCGGTTTCTGCGCCCCGGGCTCGGGATCGAACTCGTCTGCCACGGCCGTGAGCCCCAGTTCGTTCTGGTAATGCGAAAAGTCTCCCTTCACGGCCAGCGTTGCGGACGTGAAAATCCATGCCCGCTTCTGTGCGAATACCGTGGCGCGGAACGGTTCGGCCACCGAGAGGGGCGAGACGTGCAGGGCGACCGACTGCGGGAACACCTCGCCCCAGCGAATGACCGCCTCTTGCTGCGACACGCCGGCGTCCAGCGGCTGGGCATCCCAGGCCGAGAGCCGGGCGGACAACTCATCGGCCCGCGCCAGGCACTGCGCGATTTCCGCGTGCCGGTCCATCTGGCTTTCAAGCGCCGCACGCAACTCGGACAACGCGCCATGGCACTCGCCGACGGCGGACGCAAACCCATCGGTGGCGCGGATGGCATCGCCCGACAGTCGCGCCGTCTGGGCCAGGAAGGCCAGCCGCAAATCGCGCGCGGCCTTGTCCAGGCCGGCAGTGGCCTCCGCGATGCCCGGGAAATCCGGCGCATGCGCCACGCCGGCCAGGCGGCTGTCGCGCGCCAGGTCGAGAAACTGCGCACTGGACACCGACTGGCCGAAAAACATCGTGGCGGTTTCCGGCAACTGGTGCGCTTCGTCGAAGATCACGGTGTTGGAGGCCGGCAGCAAGTCCTGCGCGCCGTCGTCCTTCAGCACCAGGTCGGCAAAGAACAGGTGGTGGTTGACCACCACCACTTCGGCGTCCATGGCCGCCTTGCGCGCCTTCATCAGGAAGCACTCGGCATGGCGGGTGCATTGCGCCCCCAGGCAGTTTTCGCGCGTGGAGGTGGCCTGGTTCCAGGCGTTGGAACGCTCCGGCACGTCGGACAACTCGGCCTTGTCGCCGCTGCCAAACCCGTTCAGCGCCCGGTCGGCAAAGCGGCGGATCACGTGGATGTGCCGGCTTTCCTCCCGGGACGGAAAGCGCCCTTCGTCCAGCGCGCGATCCAGATGGTGCAGGCAGACATAGTTTGCCCGGCCCTTCAGCAGGGCCGTGGTCACCGGCACCTGCAAGGCCTCGCGCACGGTCGGCAGGTCGCGGTGGTAGAGCTGGTCCTGCAGGGTCTTGGTGCCGGTGGAAATGATGGTCTTGCCGCCGGACAGCAGCGCCGGCACCAAGTAGGCAAACGTCTTGCCGGTGCCGGTGCCGGCCTCGGCGATCAGGACGCCGGCCTGCGCGATCGCCTGCTCCACCTGGCGCGCCATGTCGCGCTGGCTGTCACGCTGGCGGAACTGCGGGATGTGCCGGGCGAGCGGGCCGTCGGCGGCGAAGATCGTGGCGAGTTTTTGCATCACGCGCGATCATACGTGGTCGGCGCATGCGCCGCGAGACGCGCAGTCAGCGCCGTCATGCGCGGCCGAACACGATCTCCTCGCGCGCCAGCAGACGCGCGACCAGCACCACGGCGGCGGCCGAAATCAGGGCGTTGACGCCGAGCGGCACGACGAAATGCGTCCAGTCGATGGTGTCGCCGCGCAGCACGCGCGTGATGACCATCAACTGGCCGAGCATCGGCACGAACAGCTGCCAGGCCGCGTCCTTGATTTGCCCGAAGATCACGATCATCGGCACCATCGACACCACCGTGATGAGGTAGCTCACGTAGGTCTGCGCCTCCTTGTAGGTGCGGCCGTAGGTGGCGATGAGCATCTGCAACGCCCCCATGGCCGGGGCGAAGCTCAGCATCGTCAGGCCGAAGCCGGCGAACTGCCCCGGGGTGATCGCCACCACGCTTTGCAGCTTGAACAGTGGCATGCCCTGCAGCGCCGCGGCATAGCCGGCCAGGGTCAGCCCCACCACCCCGATGCCGTACACCGCCACCGCGGCCCATTTGCCCGCCACCAGGCCGATGCGGTCCACCGGATTGAGCAACAGCGGCTCCAGTGAACCGCGCTCGCGCTCGCCCGCCGTGACATCGATGGACATCGCGGTGCAGCCGGTCACGCAGACGATCAGGGCGACGAACGGGATCATGAACAGCATCTGCGCCGCGCGCTGTGCCGGCGTGCCCATGTTGACCTCCTGCAGGTCCACCGCGCGCAGCACCGTGGGCGAGACGCCGCGCACGATGAGCCGCTGGGATGCCGCCTCCGCATTGAAGTCGCGCACCAGGCGGCGCAGCACGCCGATGGCCACGTTGCCGGTGTCCTGGCGCGTGTCGTCGTACACCAGGTTCAGGGTGACCTTGCCGCTGGCAAAGTCCGCGGCAAAGGTGCGCGGCACCTCCAGCACCGGTTCGTGCTTGCCGGTCTTGATCAGTTCCCGGTAGTCCGGCTTGGGTTCCTTGATGGTGATGTCCTGGCGGGCGAGGAAGTTGGTCAGTGCCCGGGCATGCTGCGCGCCGGCAACGAACACTTCGCGCGCCTCCGCCTTCTTTTCCACCGAGGACAGGAACATCGCGAAACCGATCAGGATCACCGGCCCCATCAACACCGAAAGCAGGATGATCATGGTGGCGGTGCGCTTGTCGCGCAGGTGGTCCCTGAGTTCTTTGCGAACCACGACCAGGAAAGTGTTCCAGGCACTCATGCGACGGCCTCCCCGCCGTGGGCTGCGTCGATGCCGGCCAGCGACACGAACGCGTCCTCCAGGTTGTCCTTGCCGCCGGCCGAAAGGATGTCCGCCGGGGTTCCCGCCGCCGTGACGCGGCCCTGCGCGATGATCACGATGCGGTCGCACAGGGCGGCCACTTCCTGCATGACGTGGCTGGAGAACAGCACCGTCCGGCCTTCCGCGCGCAGGCGACGGATCAGTTCGCGCAGGGCGCGCGTGCTCATCACATCGAGCCCGTTGGTCGGCTCGTCGAGGATCACGTTCGGCGGTTCGTGCACCAGCGCGCGGGTGATGGCGACCTTCATCCGCTCGCCTTGCGAGAAGCCGTCGGTGCGCCGGTCGAGCAGCGCGCGCATGTCCAGCCAGTCGGCATAGCGATTGATCGCCGACTCGCTGCGCGCCGGGTCGATGCCGCGCAGCTCCGCGTAGTAGCGGATGTTTTCGCGCGCCGTCATGCGCGTGTAGAGGCCACGCGCGTCGCTGAGGAACCCGCAGGCCTGAAGTGCATCCTTGGGCCGCGCCGACACGTCGATGCCATCCACCCTCGCCTGGCCGGCACCAATCGACACCAGGGTGCCGATCATGCGCAGCGTCGTGGTCTTGCCGGCGCCGTTGGGTCCCAGGAGCCCGGTGATCTGTCCGTCGTGCGCGGTGAAGGAGACGCCGTCGACGGCCTTCACGGCGCCGAACGACTTGCCCAGTGCCAGTGCCTCGATCATCGCTCACCTCCCGCCGCGGACGCACCGCGCGTGCGCGGCACCATCGGCTCGAAAAACAACGGCCTGGGAATGCGCTCGAGGCACTTCAGGTCCAGCCCCGTCACCTGTGCGGAATCGATGAATTGCTTGACGAGTTTGGGTGCGCATCCCTTGGCGCTCACGCCATGGCCGACCTGGGGGGCGATGCCGTGCACGGCGTTTGTGAAGGATTTCCGGACCTCCTCCCCAAGCGCCGGCGGCGTGACCGGATCCAGCCCGCCGGAAAGGATCAGGACCGGCACCGCCGATTGGACCGGCGTGTGGAAGTCCGCCGGCACCTGTCCCCGCGGCCAGCCCTCGCAACTGCGCGTGAATTCGCGCACAAACAAGTCGCCAAACGGTTCGCCCTGCAGGACGGTCGCATCGGACAGGCGGGGGATGTCCTCGGCGCACATGACCGACAGGCGCATGCCCATCGCGTTCTTGTCGTCCAACTCGAGCGACATCATTCCCGACAGCGTGAACAGCGGTGCATAGTCGCCTTGCCGCGCACGCTGAAGCACTTGCGGCAACAGGGCGAGGGCTTCCGGTGCATAAAGCGTCGTGAATACCGCGCCGGCCACCATGTTTGCGTCCACGATCACCTTGCGAGAGCGGCCGTCGGCGGGATCCGCGAGGATCACGCGCGCGGGCCGGGCCTTCAATTCCGCCATCAAGGCCTGGAGGTCTGCGCGAAACGCGCCGTGGTGGCTTGCGCAGGCGGCATCCTGCTCGCAGGCGTGGATGCCCTTGCCCAACGCCGCCGAGGCGTCGCGCGAGAATTGCGCCGGCAGGGCCAGCGCGGGAGGCACCACCCCGTCCAGCACCACGGTGCGGACCTTGTCCGGGTAGCGACGCAGGTATTCCTGGGCGGCGCGCGTGCCGTACGACCCCCCCCAGAGATTGATGCGCGCGTAGCCAAGCGCCTCGCGCACGGCATCGATGTCCGCCATGGCGCGCGTCGTGGTGTAGAGGGTCAGGTCGGCCTTGGCCGAGAGTTCATCGCGGCACTTGCGCCAATCCGCGCGCGCTTGCGCCTCGCGAACCGCCACCTCCTTTGCGGCGGCTTCCCACATGTCCCCCAAGTTGCAGAACAGCCCATTGGACTTGCCGGTGCCGCGCTGATCGACAAGGACGATGTCGCGCTTGGCGCGCAAGCCGGAGAACATCCCCAACGCCTGCCGGGCAAAATCGGTCGCGGCCTGGCTCGGTCCGCCGGCAAACAGGAAGATCGGATCCGGGTGCTTGTTGCGCGCCGTGGCCGGGAGCACAACGACATTGACAGGGATCTGCCGGCCACCGGACTTCGACCGGTCCTCCGGCACCTGCAGGGTCGCGCAGCGGACGGCGGATTCCACGCCCGTCACGCGGCACTCGTGCAACGCCAGTGACGGCACCAGCGCGCCGGTGGGATTGCAGGCCGTCAACAACAAGAGGGCCGGCAGGATGTACACCTTGGTCATGCGAAGCTCCCGATGAATGCGCGCAAGGCTACGGTGCGGCCGGCACCGGCGTCAAAGCGCGTGCGACGAAACCCCCCGCGAACGGTGCGAATCCCTACACGCACCCGGTGCGCCCGCACGGGAACCGGCAATCCCACGGCAAAGCGGCCGCAAACGCGGCCGCCTTGGAACACTGCACGGATGGGGTCTACTCCCCGTACATGCGCTGCTTGAGCTCGCGGCGCTCCTGCGCTTCAATGGTCAGGGTGGCGGTGGGCCGGGCCAGCAGGCGCGGAATGCCGATCGGCTCACCGGTCTCCTCGCAATACCCGTAGGAACCATCCTCGATGCGCTCGAGCGCGGATTCGACCTTCTTGAGCAGCTTGCGCTCGCGATCGCGCGTGCGCAGTTCCAGCGCGTGTTCCTCTTCCAGCGTGGCGCGGTCGGCCGGGTCCGGCGCAACGGAAATCTCGCGCAGGTGCTCCGTGGTCGCTCCGGCATTTTCACGCAGCTGGTTCTGCAGGTTCAGCAGGCGATGCTTGAAAAATGCCAGCTGCTGCTTGGACATGTATTCGCCCTTGGGCTGGCGCATGATTTCCGCTTCGGACAGCATGCCGCCTTCACGGACGGTGGACGGTGTGAACTTGACGATGGGCGTTTTTTCCACATAGGCCGGCTTCGGCACCGGCTTGGCCAGCGTCACCCGCGGCATCGAATGCATCGGCGAAGCCGGGACCACGGCGGCCACACCCCGCCCGATGGGCGGTTCCGACGGCTTGCCCACCGCGACGTCTTTCGCCGCCGACTTTCCAGCCCCTTTGGCGTCGATTGCACTGGCCGGCGCCTTGCCGGGCGCCTTGATCACGGGCTTTGCAGGCACCTTCAATGCGGGCTTGGCCGGGCCCTTGGCCGGAAGCTTGGCGGGTGCTGCCGCCGTTTTCGATGCGGGCTTGCCCTTGGCGGGCGGCTTGGCGGCCTTCGGGGGCGTCGCCTTGGCCTTGGGACTTGAAACGACTTTGGGAGCAGGCTTCTTGGCCGTCTTCGGTACAGGTTTGGCCACCGGCTTTTTGGCCACCTTTGCCGTCACCTTTGCGGATTTCGGTGCCGGCTTTTTGGCCACCTTGGATTTCGAGGCCGTCTTGGGGACCGGCTTCTTGGGGGTGGGTTTCGCCTTCTTCGGCGGGGTCTTGATCTTTGATTTTGCAGTGGCCAAAAGAATTCTCCGACAACGTCCACCCGAGTCCGGGCACATGGAACCGGGCGGGAGTTTACTACCAGATCACCCCCAATAGGGACCGATTGGCAAACGAAGCGACGTGCGGCGACTTGGCGCATTCCACTACTCCTACGCGTTGGCAATCCGATTCCAAGAAACTGTCCTGCGCCGCCACTCAAACAAGAATGATTCTTGTTACACTCCAGGGGATGACGTTCTGCCCTGCACCTGCCGATCAAGTCCAGGCGACAAATCGTCGCGACAGCCGACGCGCGGGGTGGATCGATCTTCGCCTTTTGGCCATTCTCCTGGCGCTCATCATCCTGGCCCCGGTCCTCGGCCTGGCCTGGAACGCCTTCCAGTCGTCGGCAGCCGATGCACCGGCCCTTGTCACGACCATCATTCCAGAGCTGGTCGGCAACAGCGTCCTGCTTGCAGTCTGCGTAGCGCTGGGGGTGGCGGTCATCGGCACGCTCCCTGCTTGGCTGGTGGCACAGTTCGAGTTTCCGGGCCGCAGGGTGCTCGAATGGCTGCTGGTCCTGCCGCTGGCGATGCCTGCCTATGTCATGGCCTACGCTTATGCGGATTTCTTCCAGTACGCGGGGCCTTTCCAGTCCACGTTGCGCGAGTGGTTCGGGTGGCAGGTTCGATCCGACTATTGGTTCCCGGATATCCGTACGCTCGGCGGTGCGGCCGGCATCCTGATCCTGGCCCTCTACCCGTACGTCTATGTCCTGGCACGCGTGTCGTTCCTTGAACAACCGGCGGCATTGATGGAGGCGGGCCGCATTGCCGGACTGGGCCGGCTGGCGGTTCTGTGGCGCGTCGCCATCCCGGTCGCCAGGCCCGCCATTGTCGCGGGCGCCGCGCTGGCCGTGATGGAGGCATTGGCTGATTTCGGGACGGTGTCCTATTTTGGCGTGATGACCCTGACCACGGGCATCTTCAAGGCCTGGTTTGGCCAAGGCAACTTGCCCCTTGCCGCGCAACTGGGCCTGGCCCTGCTGGCGGCCGCCGTGATCTGCTTGTTGATCGAACAGGCGTCGCGGTCTCGTGCGAAATACCACCAGGGCCTGTCCAAGGCACACCCGCGCGCGACGATCCACTCGCGCAAGCGATGGGTTGCACTGGCGCTATGCGCCCTGCCCTGCGCGATGGGATTCCTGGTCCCGGTATTGCTGCTCCTGCGCTTGGCATTGCGCGCGCAGGTTCAGCCGGATCTGGCGTTTCTCTCGTTGTCGATCCACAGTTTCCTGTTGGCGCTGGCCGCCGCGATGCTCACCGTGTTTTGTGCAACGCTGATGGCCTATGCCGCACGCAAGGGCAGCGCGCCGCTTCGATGGTTGAATCGCACCTGCGGGACCGGGTACGCGATTCCGGGCCTGGTGCTGGCGGTAGGCATCACCCTGCCGGCCTTGTTGCTCGATCGCGCGCTGGTCAACCTGCTAGAGGCGTGGACCGGGCACGCCTGGCCGCTGATGCTGTCCGGCGGCGTGGCCTTGCTGGTGTACGCCTACCTGGTGCGGTTTTTGGGCGTGGGCCTGCAATCGGTGGAATCCGGGCTGGCCAAGATCACGCCGGGCATCGAGGACGCGGCGCGTTCGTTGGGCGCGACGGGCGGGGAAACGCTGCGGCGCGTGCACCTGCCGATGTTGCGCGGCACACTCGCCATGGCGACCCTCCTGGTGTTCGTCGACGTGTTGAAGGAGCTGCCTGCCACCTTCGTGTTGCGTCCGTTCAACTTCGACACGCTCGCCGTTCGCGTCTACACCCTGGCCATGGATGAGCGGCTGGGAGAGGCGGCCGCACCGGCCCTGTTGATTGTGCTGGTGGCTGCCATCCCGGTGTACATCACCTCACGCGCCATGGTCAGGCGCCTGCACGGCTAAGCGACGTTCATTTCCACCCGGCGCGGTCGAAAAGCTGCGATGCGGCTGCGTAGTTCTTGCCCACCATGTCCATGGGCAGGGTGTCGCGCTTGAAATCCCCCATTTGCCGCAGCGCCGGATTGCCGCTCTTGCCGGCGACCGGATACTCGTTGTTCCCATCGGAAAAGAACCGCTGCGCACTTTCGCCGGCGAGATACTCAAGGAACTTGATGGCGTTTGCACGATTTGGCGCATGCCGGGCCACGCCCGCACCCGACACATTGACATGCGTGCCGCGGCCATGGGCGCCCGACTGGTTCGGGAACACCACCCCCACCCTGTCCGCAACGGCCTTGTCCTCCGGTGTGCCGGAACGCAACAGGCGTGCAAAGTAGTAGGTATTGCCCAGGGCGATGTCGCATTCCCCTGCCGCTACGGCACGGATCTGGTCGGTATCGCCGCCCTTCGGCGCTCGCGCAAAATTGGCGACCATTCCCCGGGCCCACTGCTCCGCACGGTCGGGGCCATTGGCGGCGATGATCGACGACATCAGGGAAATGTTGTAAGGGTGGCTCCCCGAGCGGACGCAAATCTTGCCTTTCAGTGAGGGCTGGACCAGGGACTCGTAGTCCGGAATGGTTTTGGGGTCGATGCGGGCTTTTGCATAGTAGATCGGCCGGGCGCGCAGCGAGAAGCCAAACCAGGTGCCGTCGGCGGCGCGCAACTCGCGCGGGATCCGCGCTTTGAGCAGCTCGGACTGGATGGGCTGGAACAGGCCCAGTTGCTGCGCTTTCAGCAAGCGGCCCATGTCCACGGTGATCAGCACGTCTGCAGGGCTTTTGTCGCCTTCCCCTTTCATGCGCTCGATCAGCGGATCCTCGGCGGCCTCGATGCGATTGATCTTGATGCCGGTTTGCGACTCAAAGGTCTTGTACAGCGCCTCGTCGGTCTGGTAGTGCCGCGAAGAATAGAGATTCAGGACACCGGCAGCGTGTGCACCACCAGTGAAGATTGAGAGGGCAAGGATTGCGGTATACGTCGATGGCGAAAGGCGGTACATGTCGGGTTTCCAGAACGTGGAGGTCAATCGGGTCTTGCCTTGAGCAGAGACAAGTACGATCTGCGGGTGGCGTCGTTGGTGTCCGGCGACTTGACCGCCTTGTGATCTTAATAGGAATCATTCGTATTTGTCAATGCCTCCCATTTATTTGGCGGTCACGAATACGCTCGCTATACTCAGGACATGGATTCCTTTCTTGACCTCGAGGGCGTGTCCTTCGCCTACCCCGCCGGCGTTCCCGTTTGCAAAGACATTTCGTTCAGCATCAATCCCAACGATATTGGCTGCCTGCTGGGACCCAGCGGTTGCGGCAAGACAACTGTCCTGCGGCTCATCGCAGGCTTTGAGTCGGTGCATCGCGGGACGATCAACCTGGCCGGACAGCTCCTCTCGGATGCGAGCGAAACGCGTCCACCCGAACAACGGCGCATCGGATACGTCTTCCAGGATTTCGCGCTGTTTCCGCACTTGAATGTCCAGGACAACGTGCAGTTCGGGCTGGGAAAACTATCGCCAAGGGATGCGCAGCGGCGCGCCGCGGAAATGCTGGATTTGGTTCGGTTGAGCGGGTTGGAACGCAGGTTTCCGCACGAGCTGTCCGGGGGCCAGCGCCAGCGCGTGGCATTGGCACGCGCATTGGCGCCGCAGCCTGCACTCATGCTGCTCGATGAGCCGTTTTCCAACCTGGACGTGGAACTGCGCGAGAAGCTCGGCACGGAAGTCCGCGCCCTGCTTCAGCACCTGCGCGTGCCCGCCCTGCTGGTGACGCATGACCAGCACGAGGCGTTCGCCATCGCGGACAAGGTCGGCGTCATGCACGAGGGCCGTATCGTGCAATGGGACACGCCCTACAACTTGTACCATCGGCCTGCAAGCCGGTTCGTGGCCGATTTCGTGGGCGAAGGCGTGCTGCTTCCCGCCACCGTGGATGGCATGGGATGCATGGAAACCGAACTGGGCCACTTGGGCTGCGGTCATGCCGGCCAGTTCGCGGCAGGCGACGCCGTTGACCTGCTGCTGAGGCCGGACGACATCGTGCATGACGACGACAGTCCGCAAGTCGCCGAGGTGCTCCACAAGGCGTTTCGCGGCGCCGAATTCCTCTACGCGTTGCGCCTGCCGAGCGGCGCAAAGATCCTCTCGCTGGTGCCTTCGCACCACAACCACGAGATCGGCCAGCGCATTGGCATCCGGATGGAAATCGATCACGTGGTGGCATTCCCGCGCGCCTGATTTCAGCAGGTTTGACCCTGCTGCACGGCGCAGAAATGAAACGCCCCGCAAGTGCGGGGCATTTGGATTTGGCGGAGTGGACGGGACTCGCCCACGTGTCGCGGGCCGCGGTTCGGCCTGCAGGCCGAACCCTTCGCGTCCCGCCGCAAGCCAAACTGTTGGCTTGCTCCACTCCGCAGAAACGAAACGCCCCGCAAGTGCGGGGCATTTGGAATTGGCGGAGTGGACGGGACTCGAACCCGCGACCCCCGGCGTGACAGGCCGGTATTCTAACCAACTGAACTACCACTCCATTCGCTGCAATGCCCGTTTCAGCGGCGCGAAACGGCGGAAATCCTCATGGTGGGTGCTGAGGGGATCGAACCCCCGACATTCGCCTTGTAAGGGCGACGCTCTACCAGCTGAGCTAAGCACCCGAAGCCCGCTAGTTTAGCGCATCCTTGAGTGCTTTGCCAGCGCGGAACTTCGGTACTTTTGCTGCAGCGATCTTGATCGATGCGCCGGTACGCGGATTGCGGCCCGGGCGTGCCTTGCGGCGACCCACGTAAAACGTGCCGAATCCCACCAGGGTCACCATTTGGCCCCGCTTCAACGACACGCGAATGGCGGAAAACATGCCGTCGACGGCGCGCTGCGCGGCAGCCTTGGAGATGTCGGCGGACTTGGCAATCGACTCGATCAGTTCTGTCTTGTTCACGGGGTCATCCTTCTTGTTTGAATGCGGAGCTGGCTTTGGTGCCGGTACGGACCGAACGCGCACGGCAAATTCGAACGGGAATTCTAATACATCCCGATTCGCTGCGTCAGGCGCGTTCCGCGATCACGCGTCGATGCAAGTCAATGCTTCGTGATGGTGGATTTCTCTGCAGGCGCCGCAATTGCAGGTGCGACTTCGACCGTCTCGTCCAGGGGTTCCGGCGTGCGCTCCAGTGCGGTTTCCAGCACCGCGTCGATCCACTTTACCGGGATGATTTCCAGGTCGCGCGTAATCTCGGTCGGAATTTCCGCCAGGTCCTTGCGGTTCTCCTCGGGGATCAGCACTTTCTTGATCCCGCCGCGCGCCGCCGCCAGCAGCTTTTCCTTGAGGCCGCCGATCGGCAACACTTCGCCGCGCAAGGTGATCTCGCCCGTCATGGCGACATCGCACCGCACCGGATTGCTGCTCAGAACGGACACCAGGGCCGTCGTGATTGCAATCCCGGCGCTCGGCCCATCCTTCGGCGTGGCGCCCTCCGGCAGGTGGATGTGCAAGTCGTTCTTCTCGTAGAAGTCGGCAGGAATGCCCAGCGACTTGGCGCGCGAGCGCACCACGGAAATGGCCGCCTTGATCGACTCCTGCATCACCTCGCCGAGTTTGCCGGTGGTGTCGACCTTGCCCTTGCCGGGCAGCTTGGCCGCCTCGACGGTGAGCAGCTCGCCGCCCACTTCGGTCCAGGCCAGGCCGGTGACCTGGCCGATCTGATTCGTTTTCTCCGCAATTCCGTACGTGTATCGGCGCACACCGAGGAACTTGTCGAGGTTCTTGGCGGTGACCTGCACCGTGCCTTTCTTGTTGGCCGTCATCTGCGACTTGACCACCTTGCGGCAGATCTTGGCGATCTCGCGCTCAAGTCCCCGCACCCCGGCCTCGCGCGTGAAGTAGCGGGTAATGTCCCGCAGGGCTTGGTCCGCCACCTTGAGTTCGTCAGCCTTCACGCCATTGGCCTTCATCTGCTTGGGCAGCAGGTATTGGCGCGAGATGTGCACCTTTTCGTCCTCCGTATAGCCGGCCAGGCGGATGACCTCCATCCGGTCCAGCAGGGCGGGCGGGATGTTGAAGGAATTGGACGTGGCGACAAACATGACGTCTGAAAGGTCGAAATCGACCTCGACGTAGTGATCCTGGAACGTGTGGTTCTGCTCCGGGTCCAGCACCTCAAGGAGCGCGCTGGCGGGATCCCCGCGGAAATCCATGCCCATCTTGTCGACTTCGTCGAGCAGGAACAGCGGATTGCGCACCCCCACCTTGCTCATGTTCTGCAGGATCTTGCCCGGCATGGAACCGATGTACGTCCGGCGATGGCCGCGAATTTCCGATTCGTCGCGCACGCCGCCCAGCGACATGCGCACGAACTTGCGGTTGGTGGCCTTGGCGATCGACTGCCCGAGGGAGGTCTTGCCCACGCCGGGCGGCCCCACCAGGCAAAGAATGGGGGCCTTCAGCTTGTCGACGCGACTCTGCACGGCCAGGTATTCGACGATGCGTTCCTTGACCTTTTCGAGGCCGAAATGGTCCGCGTCAAGCACCTTTTCCGCCTTGGCCAGGTCGATGCTGACCTTGGTCTTCTTCTTCCAGGGCAGCGAAACCAGCGTGTCGATGAAATTGCGCACCACGGTCGCCTCTGCCGACATCGGCGACATCATGCGCAGCTTCTTGAGTTCGGCCTCGACCTTGGCGCGCGCATCCTTCGGCATGTGCGCCGCCTTGATTTTCTTCTCCAGTTCGTCAACCTCGGCGCCATCCTCGGATTCACCCAGTTCCTTCTGGATCGCCTTGACCTGCTCGTTGAGGTAGTACTCGCGCTGGGACTTTTCCATCTGGCGCTTCACGCGACCGCGAATGCGCTTTTCCACCTGGAGGATGTCGATCTCCGTTTCCAGCAGCCCGAGCAACTGCTCCAGGCGCGAGGGCACATCGAAGTTCTCGAGGATCTGCTGCTTCTGTTCGAGCTTCAGCGGCAAATGGGCGGCGATCGTATCCGACAACCGGCTCGCATTCTCGATGCCCGACAGGGACGTCAGCACTTCCGGCGGGATCTTCTTGTTGAGCTTCACGTACTGGTCGAACTGCGCGAACAGGCTGCGCCGCATCGCCTCGACCTCGTTGTTGTCCCCGCCATCCTGCGCGATCGGCGTGATCGACGCCTCGTAATGCTCCTTGTCGCCCATCACCTCGTGAATGCGGGCGCGGTGCGCGCCTTCCACCAGGACCTTGACCGTGCCGTCGGGCAGTTTCAGCATTTGCAGGATCGACGCCACGGAACCCACGTCGTACAGGTCATCCGGCGTCGGGTCGTCATTGGCCGCCGACTTTTGCGCGACCAACACGACGTTCTTGCCTTCCTCCATCGCGGCCTCGAGCGCCTTGATCGACTTCGGGCGGCCCACGAACAGCGGGATCACCATGTGGGGAAACACCACCACGTCGCGCAGGGGCAACAAGGGCAGGACGGTTGGTTCAGACATGCTCATGGCGATTCCTGTATTCAAGCTCATTGGCCCGGCAATCGGGGCCGGGCATGGAGGCACGTGGTGCCGATTCGGAGATTTTCAATGCTCAGGCGCCTTGGGCACCGGCAACGCGATGCGACGCGCATGAATCACGGCCGCAAGGATCAAGACTGCGCGCCAGCCACCTTGGGTTGGTCGGAGTAGATCAACAGGGGTTTCTGGTCCCCGTTGATCGTTCCCTCGTCCACGACAGCCTTCTCTACATTGGCGAGCGAAGGCAGCTCGAACATCACATCCAGCAAAGCATGCTCGATGATCGAACGCAGGCCACGGGCCCCGGTCTTGCGCTCCAAGGCGCGCTTGGCGATGGCATTGAGCGCGGTTTCGCGGAATTCCAAAGCCACGCCTTCCATGGCGAACAGCCGATCGTACTGCTTGGTGAGGGCGTTCTTCGGTTCAGTCAGGATGCGGACGAGGGCCTTCTCATCGAGTTCCTCAAGGGTTGCAACCACCGGGAGGCGACCGACAAACTCCGGAATCAGCCCGTACTTGATCAGGTCCTCGGGCTCCACGTCGCGCAGCAATTCGTTGCTCGCCTCGCGATCCTTGCCGCTGCGCACGTCCGCGCCGAACCCGATGCCGACCTTGTCGGTCCGGTTCTGGATGACCTTCTCGAGTCCGCTGAAGGCGCCACCGCAAATGAACAGGATGTTGGTCGTGTCGATCTGCACGAACTCCTGGTTGGGATGCTTGCGGCCGCCCTGCGGAGGGACGGAGGCAATCGTCCCCTCGATGAGCTTCAAGAGCGCCTGCTGGACGCCCTCGCCGCTGACATCGCGCGTGATGGACGGGTTGTCCGACTTGCGTGAAATCTTGTCGATTTCGTCGATGTACACGATGCCGCGCTGCGCCTTGTCGACATCGTAGTCGCACTTCTGCAGCAGTTTCTGGATGATGTTCTCGACATCCTCGCCCACATACCCCGCCTCGGTCAGCGTGGTCGCGTCGGCGATCACAAACGGAACATTGAGCAAGCGCGCAAGTGTCTGTGCCAGCAGCGTCTTCCCGGAACCGGTCGGCCCGATCAGCAGGATATTGGACTTGGCAAGTTCGACGTCGCCATCCTTGCCACTGGATTTGAGCCGCTTGTAATGGTTGTACACGGCGACCGACAGGATCTTCTTGGCCTGCAACTGGTCGATCACGTATTGGTCGAGGATGTCGCAAATCTCCTGCGGCGTGGGCAGGTCGTTCTTGGCGGACTTGTCTTTGGCATCGGACTGCGCCTCTTCACGGATGATGTCGTTGCAGAGGTCGATGCACTCGTCGCAAATGAACACGGACGGGCCGGCAATCAGCTTCCTCACCTCATGCTGGCTTTTGCCGCAAAAGGAGCAATACAGCAGCTTTTCACCCACCTTTTCCGTCATGCTGATCCCGCTCTGCCCGTTTCAAGTCACCGGTGAGGATGCCGGACCCCTCACAACTGGTGCCGACTCTCCAGTACCTTGTCGATAATACCGTAATTCCTCGCCTCTTCCGCCGAGAGGAAATTGTCACGGTCGGTATCGCGCTCGATGACTTCCATCGGCTGGCCGGTGTGCCGAGACATGATTTCGTTCAGTCGGCGCTTCAGGAACAAGGTCTCCTTGGCGTGGATTTCAATGTCCGATGCCTGGCCGCGGAATCCGCCGGAGACCTGGTGAATCATCACGCGCGAATTCGGCAGGCAAATGCGCTTGCCCTTGGAGCCCGCTGCCAGCAGGAATGCGCCCATGCTGGCGGCAAACCCGGTGCACAGGGTCGTCACATCCGGCTTGATGAACTGCATCGTGTCGTAGATCGCCAGTCCCGCGGTGACGGATCCGCCGGGTGAATTGATGTACAGGGAAATGTCCTTGTCCGGATTCTCCGATTCGAGGAACAGAAGCTGCGCGACGATCAGGTTCGCTGTTGCGTCATTGACTTCCCCGACGAGGAAGATCACCCGCTCCTTCAACAGCCGCGAGTAAATGTCGAACGCGCGCTCACCGCGGCCCGACTGCTCGATGACCATGGGAATGTAGCCCAGTCCGGTGGGGCCCTCCCCTGGCGCCATGCCGGTGAGATCGAACGCGCGTGACTGGAACTCGGCAAAGTGTCTCATGTGCGCTTGATCTCCATGACTTCGTCAAATGATTTTTCCACGTCGCTGACATCCATCGACTTGGCCGCCCATTCGACCACATTCTCCTCCAGCACCATGGCCTCGACCTCGGCCAGCCGCGACGGATCGCTGTAGTACCAGCGTACCATTTGCTTGGGATCCTCGAAGCTCTCGGCGTGCTCCTCGACGACGGTGCGAACCTGGTCCGGCGCAGCGCGCAGGTCGTGCTGGCGAATCACTTCAGACAGGATCAGGCCGAGCTTGACGCGCTTTTCGGCGCGCTCAAGGAACAGTTCCGGCGGCAGTTGCATGTTCTTGGTGGTCATCCCGCGCGCCTCGAGGTCGCGCACGGCCGTTTCCTGCAGGCGGCCAATTTCCATGTCGACCAGGGAACGCGGCAGGTCCACCGTCGTCACCGTGGCCAGCGCCTCCATGACCTGGTCCTTGGTGCGGGTACGCACGCGCTTTTTCAGTTCACGCTCCAGATTGGCCTTGATCTCGGCACGCATCTTGGCGACATCACCGTCGGCCACCCCAAGCGACACGGCAAACGCGGAATCCACCGGCGGATACGCCGGTGCGTTCACCACCTTGACCGTCACGTTGAACTCTGCCGTCTTGCCCGCCAGTTCCGCGGTGTAGTCTGCCGGAAAGGTCAGCGGGAACTGCTTGCTGGCGCCGCCGGACATGCCGACCAATGCGGCCTCGAACTCCGGCAACATGCGCCCGTCCCCCAACACCACACCGAAGTTCTCCGCCGTTCCGCCTTCAAAGGGTGTTCCGTCGACGGTCCCGGCAAAATCCACCATCACAAAGTCACCTTTCTGTGCCGGGCGGTCGGCCTTGTCGTAGGACGCGCGTTGTTTGCGCAGGGTTTCGATGGTGTTGTCGACATCCTTGTCCGTGACGGCCGCCACCGGGCGCTCCAACTTGCAACCGGCCAGTGAACCCAGCTTGATTTCCGGATACACCTCGAAGGTGGCGGTGAACTCGAAACTGTCGGGCGCCGGTGTCGCACCGGCCGGCGCAAAGCGCGGATAGCCCGCCACACGCAGGTTTTGCTGTTTCACTGCGTCGGCGAACGAACGCTGGACCGAGTCGGACATCACTTCCTGGCGCACCTGGAACCCGTACTGGTTGGCCACCACGCTGAAGGGCACCTTGCCCGGCCGAAAGCCGGACATCTTGGCGGTCCGGGCGATCTGCTTGAGGCGGGACTGGATCTGGGCGTCGATTTCCGCCGACTTGAGCGTCAGGACGAGGTTGCGTTCCAGTGCGCTGGGCGCGGAGGTAGAAGCTTGGGCTTGCATGTGAATCCTTGAAATCGAAGTATCGAAAGGCCTTGCCCCAACGGGATGCAAGAGGGGCGTTCCATGGTGCGAAAGAAGGGACTCGAACCCCCACGCCGCAAGGCGCTGGAACCTAAATCCAGTGCGTCTACCAATTCCGCCACTTTCGCGCTTGGGCCGCAGTTGCAGACCCCGGGGAATGACCGCGAATTCTACCCGAAAGTGCCCTTGGCCGCATGCGAAAGCACGATCCCGGCAGGCGCCCAACTTGAGGAAAGTCCTTGTTTTCTCAATATAATTTCCAAACGCTCCGATTCTCCTTGCACAGTGCCCGTCGATCACTACGAGAACTTTCCAGTCGCCTCATTCCTGTTGCCCGCCCACCTGCGCCGGCCGATAGAACTGATCTATCAATTCGCCCGCCGCGCAGATGACTTTGCGGACGAAGGCGACCGCAAGCCTGCCGAACGGCTGGCCTTGCTGGAGGGATTTGAAAGCCAGCTGGACGCGATCGAGTCAGGCGACATGCCCGCCGACTCGCTGTTTGCCGGCCTCCAGCAAATCATCCTGCATCACGCCCTGCCAGTCTCGCTGTTTCGCGACCTGCTCGATGCGTTCAAGCAGGATGTCACCAAAGTGCGGTACGCGAACGATGCCGAGCTGTTCGACTACTGTCGACGGTCGGCCAATCCCATCGGGCGCCTTCTTCTGCACCTCTATCGCGAAACCGCACCGCATTGCCTCGCACACAGCGATGCCATCTGCACCGCCTTGCAGTTGATCAACCACTGGCAAGACGTGGCCATCGACTGGAAGAAGAACGGCTTTGGACGCGTATACCTGCCCAGGGACCTGCTTGAAAAACATGGCCTGAGCGATTCCGACATCGAACACCAGCGCGTGACGCCGGCGTGGAGCGCGATGATGGCGGAGCGCAGCGCCCAGGCCCGCGCGCTGATGATGAGCGGCCGCCCGCTGGGTCGCATCTTGCACGGACGAATCGGTGCCGAGTTGCGGCTGATCATGGCCGGCGGGCTGGCCATTCTCGACAAGATCGACGCCGCCGAAGGGGACGTGTTCCGTCACCGGCCCGTGCTGACCCGGGTCGATTGGCTGCGCCTGGCCCCCCGGGCACTTCTCGCGCGATGATGTTCAGCATACCCAAGCGCAAGACACCGCGCCGGTCCTTGCGTTCCACGCATTTCAGCCTTGGAATCCGCGCCAGTGCTTGACTTTGACGATTCACCCGCGACCCGCCAAGGTGTCCAGGCAATGAAGTCGGGCCAGGTACGCGATAATCCGCGCCGCGCCAGCACTCCGCCGACATGACACCGGACCAATACTGCGAAGACCGCGCCGCCAAGAGCGGCTCGAGTTTTTATTACAGCTTTCGATTTCTCGAACCCGACCGCCGGCGCGCGATCACGGCCTTGTATGCGTTTTGCCGCGAAGTCGACGACATTGCCGACGAGGTCTCCGACCGCGAGGTCGCACTGGCCAAACTCGGTTGGTGGCGCGCGGAGGTGGCCAACCTGTTCGCTGGCCAACCGACCCACCTGGTGACGCGGGCCTTGCAGCCCGCCATCGCCGCCTTCGGGCTGGACGCTGCGCGCCTCAATGAAATCATCGACGGCATGGAGATGGACCTGACCCATCGCCGCTACGCGGATTACGATGCACTGCGCATCTACTGCCATCGCGTCGCCGGCGTGGTCGGACAACTTTCGGCCGGGATCTTCGGGCACCAGTCGGCTTCCACGCTCGACTACGCTGAAAACCTCGGGCTCGCATTCCAGTTGACCAACATCATCCGCGACGTCGGCGAAGATGCCCGGCGCGGGCGCATCTACCTCCCGGCCGAAGACATGCGCCGGTTCGGTGTGGACGAAGAGTCCCTGTTGCGCGGGGAGTATTCCGCCGGATTCGAACAGTTGATGGCCTTCGAGGCGGCGCGTGCGCGCGAACACCATCGCTTGGCGATGCAGGCGCTGCCCCCAGTTGACCGGCGCGCGCAGCGGCCGGGCCTGATGATGGCGGCCATTTACATGACCCTGCTTGACGAGATCGAGCGCACGCGCTTTCGTGTGCTGCACCAGCGGATTTCCCTGACGCCGGTCCGCAAACTCTGGCTGGCTTGGAAGACCTGGGTCCGCGCGTGACCGCCCGCCCAAGGATCGCCGTGATTGGCGGTGGGTATGCCGGCATGGCCGCCGCCCAGGCATTCTGCGAACGCGGGGCGCATGTGGCAGTGTTCGAGGCCGCCAAGGTGCTGGGCGGGCGCGCCCGACGGATCCAATACCGGGATGAAACCCTGGATAACGGCCAGCACATCCTCAGTGGCGCGTACTCCACCCTGCTCCAGCTCATGCAGCGCGCCGGTGGCCCCGCGACGGACCTCAAGCGCATTCCCCTGACCCTGTCGATGCCACCTGCGTTCCGCATGCGCGCACCGCGCTGGCCCGCGCCCTTGCACCTGGCCGCGGCCTTGCTCGGCGCCCGCGGGCTGGGCTGGGCCGATCGATTCGCAGCCCTCGGCATGATGCGGGCCCTGCGTGCGTCGAACTATCAGGTCGATCCCACGCAGACCGTGGCAGCCATGCTATCCGCGCATCGCCAGACGTCTGCCCTGTTGCGCCATGTGTGGCAGCCGCTCGCCGTTGGCGCACTCAACACGCCCATCGACAGCGCCAGCGCGCAGGTCTTTGCCCATGTCCTGCGGGATGCCCTCGACGCCAAGCGGGATGCCAGCGACCTGTTGTTGCCCTGTGTGGACCTGAGCGCGCTCTACCCTGAACGCGCAGCGGCGTTGGTGCGCGAACGCGGCGGGGAGGTCTTGACCGGATGCCGCGTTGATGCCCTGGCGCCTCGAGCTGCCGCGATCGACCTCCGGTTTGACGGACAGGCGCGGACCTACGATGCCGTCATCGTGGCAGTGGGGCCGCATCAACTCGCCAGTCTCGAGGCCCCCGGTTGCCTGGATGGCGCAAAAGCCGCGGAATTCGCGTTTGAACAAATTGTGACGGTCTATTTCAAGTTTGCCGCGGCCGTACGGCTGCCGGAACCGATGCTCGGGCAGGCGGACGGTCGCGTGCAGTGGTTCTTTGATCGCCGCGACTTGTTGCATCCAAACGCACGCGACGGCCTGATTGCCGGCGTGATCTCCGCCGCGGGATCGCCGTCCACCACGGATGCCGCTGCGGGCGAGGGTACATTCGAAACGCTGGCTTGGCGCGAACTGTCCGTCCACTGCCCGCAGGCCCCGGAACCGGAGTGGACCAAGACGGTGACCGAAAAGTTTGCCACCATCGCCTGCACGCCGGCCCTGCATGCTCGGCGGCCCGCCTGCGCCACGTCGCATCCGCGCGTGTTTCTGGCCGGGGACTATGTGCACAGCCCCTATCCGGCGACGCTGGAGTCCGCCGCGCGCAGTGGTGTCGACGCCGCGCGTGCCGCCTTGGCGTCCATCACCCCGCATTGACGCGCAAACCGACACATGACCCTTCTGCCCCACGCCATGCCCGCCGGCTGGGTCCCACCACCCGGACACCTCACCGACCGCACCCTCCTGATCACCGGCGCAGGACAAGGCATCGGACGTGCGACGGCGCGCGCATGTGCGAGCGCCGGTGCCGTCGTGATCCTCCTTGGGCGTTCGGCATCCAAGCTCGAGGCGGTGTACGACGAGATCGTCGGGCAAGGCGGCCCCAAGCCGGCCATCGTGCCATTCGACCTGTCGTCCGCGACGCAGGATCAGTTGCAGGCGCTGGCGCTGTCGATCAAGCGCACGACGGGCCGGCTTGACGGCATCGTCCATGCCGCGAGCCACTTCACCTCCACCATGCCGCTCGAGGCCATCACCCTGGAAGCGTGGGAACGTACGGCGCGCATCCACCTGACCGGGCCGGCCGCACTGACGCAAACCTGCTATCCGATGCTCAAACGGGCGCCGGACGCGTCGATTGTGTTCCTGACCGAGTCGCATGCCGAGGACCCTCGCGCCTATTGGGGCGGGTTTGCCACGGTCAAGTCGGCCCTGCGTCACCTGGTGGCCGTGTGGGCCGACGAGAACGAGACGACGGGCCCGCGTTTCAACCTGCTGCTCCCCGGCCCGTTGCGCGCGCCGATGCGCCACCGCAGCCACCCCGGTGAGGACGCCGGGCGCTTGGCCGATGTCGATGTCGTGGCAAGGCCGATGCTCTACCTGCTGGGCCCCGCACCTCTCGGGTCGCGGATCAATGGTGTCTGTGTTTCCCTTGACCCCGCTCAGTAATTCCCCGCCCACCCCGCAATGCCGGGGTACGGATTTGGTTCAAGATTGGGTAACATACGTCCACCGGTGGCCGTTGGCACGGCGCTTGCCTTGCCAGAGGGATGAAAACAACAGGGCATCCGCCGGCGACCTTCGCACGTAGCCTCGAGACCATCATCGGAACCCACACGTGAGCGCAGTGCTCGACCAGAGTAGCCGCACCTTCATCGGCAGCGTGGTGTTTGTCGACATCATCGGCTACTCGAAGCGGACGGTGTCCGAGCAGATCACGCTCAAGGATCGCTTCACGGCACTGCTGTCGAGCGCGCTGTCGGACATCGCACCGGACCAGCGCCTGATCCTCGACACCGGCGACGGCGCGGCGTTGAGTTTCCTGGGCGACCCTGAAGACGCCCTGTTTGTGTCGATGCACATGCGCGACATGGTGCGGCGTGTCGACGCAAGCTCCGGCGCAGAACCGGGCGACGATCCCCTGCCCCTGCGCATCGGCATCAACCTGGGACCGGTGAAGCTGGTTCGGGACATCAACGGTCACCCGAACATCGTCGGCGACGGCATCAACGTTGCGCAGCGGATCATGGGCTTCGCCAACGAAGGCCAGATCGTGGTGTCGCGTTCGTTCTTCGACGTGGTCTCGGTCATCTCGGACGAATACGCCAAGCTGTTCCGCTACGAGGGTTCGCGCACCGACAAGCACATCCGCGAGCACGAAATCTACGTGGTGGGCGAATCGGCCGCGGCGTTCGACAAGGTGCGCGCGGGATTTGCCAGCCGCGCCGCGATGAGCGGCACCAATGCATATTCGACGTACGAGGGCCGCACCGGCGCCTATGACCCTGCGGCCACCGACGGCGGCGCCGCGTCCGTGCCCTTCCTGCAGGACAAGCGCAAGCTCACGGTGCTGATCGCGTCGCTCGCGGCCGTGGTGTTCGTGCTGGCCTTCGTGGTGTTTTCCAAGAAGTCCCAGGACCAACCCCCGGAAAAAGCGCCTGACGTCGCCGCCTTGGCGAACAAGGCAGCGCTGCCGCCGGCGAGCCCGACCCCGGAACCTGCCATGCCTGCAACGGGAGCGACCGGTTCGAACACCCCTGCCACGTCGTCCACCGAGCCCGCCAAGCCGCCTGGCGACGCGGCGCCGGTCGCGGTTCCAGTGCCGGCCAAGACCGAGCCTTCGAAAGCGGAAGGCAAACCGGAATCGAAGCCCGAGGCCAAGGCCGATGCCAAGCTGGATGCCAAGGCCGCCATTGTCCTGGGCACCATCAACCTGCAGATCAACCCCTGGGGCGAGGTGGTGGTGAACGGCAAGACCATCGGCGTTTCGCCGCCGGTCAAGCAGCACAAGCTGCCCCCCGGAAAGTACAAGGTCGAAGTGCGGAACTCCACCTTTGCGCCGTACGTGGCCACCGTGGAGGTCAAGGCACGTGAAGAGGTGGTTGTCCGTCACACGTTCAGATGATCGCAGCAACAAGGGTGCCGTTCCACGCCATTAGAATGTCAAGCCCGAGCCTGACGCTCTCCCCACCGAAGACGGAGTTCTGCGCATGAATGCCCGCCGCCAGCGTTCCCCCGCGATACGGTGCGCGATCATCGGCCTGATCCTGGCCGGAATGGCGGGCTGCGCGGCTCCGCCGCCCCCCAAGCCTGCCGGCCCCACCGCGGAAGAAGTGGCGCAGCAGGCGCGGCTCGACCGGGCGCGCACGCTGCTCGCCGATGGCGTCAAGGCCTACGAGACCGGTGCGTACGACGATGCGCTGAAAAACCTCCTGCTGGCGCTCGACTCCGGTCTGCTGCAGGCGGGCGAGCAATTGACCGCGCGCAAGCACCTGGCCTTCACGCATTGCGTGAACGGCCGCGAGTTGCAGTGCAAGGAGGAATTTGAGAAGGCATTCACGGTGGACGCCAAGTTCGAGCTGCTGCCCACCGAGTCCGGCCACCCCACCTGGGGACCGTTGTTCCGGCTGGTCAAGACCGAGCGCGAACTCAAGGCTTCCGGCAAGCCGATTCCGCCGCCCGCGCGGCTGCTCAGCGCGGGTGAAAAGCTGGTCACCGACGGCACCAAGGCCTACGAGGACGGCGACTTCGCCAAGGCGCTCAAACTGCTGCAGGATGGGCTCAAGGAATCGCTCCCGGCGGCGGATGCGCAGAAGGCGCGCAAGCTCTCCGCCTTCTGCTATTGCCTGACCAACCGCATGCCGCAGTGCCGTGCGGAGTTCGAAAAAATCCTGCAGATCGATCCAAAGTTCGACCTCGAGCCCGCCGAGGCCGGCCATCCGTCGTGGGGCCCGTCGTTCCGCGCCGCCAAGTCCAAAACCAAACCCGCCGCCGGCAAATGATTGAAACCCTCGGGCGCTACAAGATCCTCGGGACCATCGGCCAGGGTGCGATGGGTACCGTGTACAAGGCCGTCGATCCAATGATCGACCGCGTGGTCGCCATCAAGACGGTCAACCTGTCGCTCAATCGTGCCGAGATCGAGGAGTACGAACTCCGTTTCCAGCAGGAAATCAAGGCGGCCGGCCGCCTCAACCATCCCAACATCGTGACGATCTACGACGTGGGCCGCACCGAGGAAATGGCCTACATGGCGATGGAGTTCCTCGAGGGGCACGAACTGAAGGACGTGCTGGCCGAGGGCAAGCTGCCCGACGTGGGATCGACGGTCGACTGGATCCGGCAGATCGCCATGGGGCTGGGCTTTGCACACGAGCACGAGGTGGTGCATCGCGACGTGAAGCCCTCCAACATCATGCTGGTGCGCGGCGGCCTGGCCAAGATCACCGACTTCGGCATTGCACGCATCCCGACCTCGGCGGTCAAGACCATGACCGGCCTGATCCTGGGCAGCCCGCGCTACATGTCGCCGGAGCAGGTGATCGGCCGCGACCTCGATCCGCGCACCGACATCTTCTCCCTCGGCGTCGTGCTCTACGAGGCCCTCACGGGACAACCGCCGTTCGATGGCGAAAACGTCAATGCGATCATGTATGCGACGGTCAACAACAACCCGCCGGCACCGTCCACCTCGAATCCGCAGGTGCCGCAGATGCTGGACCTGATCGTCGCCAAGGCGCTGGCCAAGATGCCGGACGAGCGCTACCAGTCCATGGCCGAGTTCGCGAACGACCTCGACTTCGTCAAGCGCTCGGTGACCGGACGCGATGGCGCGCCGCTGGCCAAGACTGCGCCGCCCACCACGCAGGCACCCAAGCGCGAAGCCCTGAGCGCCGGGCGCTACCAAAAAGAATCGCAGCAGGTCGAGGAAGCGGCGCCGCTCAAGCTGGCCAAGGGTTTCGACTCTTTCGACGCCACCCTGAAGCTCGCCGCAATGACCAATCAGACCGCGGAATTCGAAAAGTACATCTCGGATACCCGCAAGATGCGCGCCTTCAAGCACCTGACGCCTGGCGCCGAGGCCACGGGTCCGCGCCCAAAGCCGGGGCCCGCCGACACGCAAGGCCAGCGCAGTGTCCGCTTTGCGCACGTCGACCAGTTGGAGCAGTTCGACAAGTCGCGCCGCACCCAGCCCTTGGCGGCGCAACGTCCCGCCAGTGCACCGTCGGTGAACAACCTGGTGCCGATCGCGCTCATCATCCTGCTCGCGGTGCTGGCCGTGGGGCTGTCCGTGGCGCTGCTGCTGCGCTGAGCTGCACCCATCCACCATCGTCCCGCCTCTTGGCGAGCGCGCACGAATCGGCGTAGTATCGATTCAGGATTCGGAACGCTGCCCCGGGGAACCGCGGGCCGATTGTTCCGGCGACCGCCAGCCACAACAGACCAGGAGACCCGGTCCATGCGCGACTATCGCCCGCTTCCGAGCTTGAACCTCCAAGGTACCGTGCTCGTCGCCCGCCCCGCGCCCCCGAAGTCGGTCAAGGAGGATTCGCCCGCCCTCGACGTGATGACCGACCTGCGGCACAACATTCCCGCCACCATCGACCAGCAGCAGTCGATGGACGCGGCGCATGCGTACATGATCCAGCGCGGCGTGCGCATGCTGTTCGTGCTCAACAGCGAACGCAGCCTCTGCGGCATCATCACCGCCAACGACATCCTCGGCGACAAGCCGCTGCGCTTCATCCAGGAGCGCCGCGTGCGCCATTCGGAAATCCTCGTCGCGGACATCATGACGCCCTTGGAAAGGCTCGACGCCATCGACTGGCGCACGGTCTCGCACGGCCATGTGGGCGAGGTCGTGGCGAGCCTGAAGGAATCCGGGCGCCAGCACACGCTGGTGATCGACAAGGACCGCGAGGGCCGTGTGGTCGTGATCGGCGTGTTCTCGCTCACACAGATCGAGCGTCAACTCGGCGTGTCGATCATCGCCAGCGGCGCGGCACGCTCGTTCGCTGAAATCGAGGCGGCCATCGCACCGGGCTGAAACCCGCCCCGACGCGTCAGGAGGCGCGAAACGCCCCGGCGTTCCAGTCCGCGATGCCGTGTTCGCAGACATCGCACCGCACGCTGGCCGCCATGTGCCCGACCGGTGCGGGCAGCGACATCGCCATCAGGAAGTCATCGAGGTTGCGGATCGATACCGTGCAGCGCGGGCAGCGCGGCACGGAATTGCGGTGGAAACGCGAACTGGTGGCCAGGATGTAGACCGCCAAGCCCACCGCCGCCGCCAGGGAAAGCGCCGTCCAGGCGCGCGCAAACGGTCCGATCTGGCCGAAGTTCGCCAGCACGTTCGCGTCCAGGAACAGGAACCCCCCGGCCACCACCTCGAGCGCGGCGAACAGCGCCAGGCCAAACCACACCAGCAATCGCGCATCGTGCGCGCGGCACGCCTCTGCATAGCCGCGCACGACGGCAAGGAATTCAGGGGGCGACAGCGTGGCAGGTGAAGCAGGCATGCGATTCCTGGCGAGTGGTTGCACGCGGGTTCTATGCGCCAAACTCTAGCACCGGCGCGGATTTCAAGTCAATGCCGGCCGGAACGCCTTGGCGGACGCGGCGGTCGGCCTTGCAGGGCCAGGCGCTACATCACGACCGGTTTGTCCGGCAGCTCGTTGGGATTCTCGCCTTGGGCGGGAAAAGCGTGCGCCAGCTCGGCACTGATCTTCTCGATGCCGATACGCGTCCCCTCGAGAAATTCACCGCGGCGGTAGCGCAGTTCGATTTCCTTGCAGATGGCGCGCCAGCGCTCGGCGCCGACGCGCCGGTCGATGCCGCGATCGGCGACGATCTCCACTTTGCGGTCGGCCAGCAGCACATACAGCAGGACGCCGATGTTCTCCTCGGTATCCCACACGCGCAACTCGGAAAACACGTCGATCGCGCGCTGCCGCGACGAGATGTTGGCCCACAGTTGCCCGGCCGTCAGCTCGGCCTCCACCACGAAGCGGATTTCACCGCGATGCGTGGTCTCGCCGGCCGCAATCACCTTTTGGATGGCATCGAGCGTGGTCTGCGGAAACATGCGGTTTCGCTGGATGGGGGACATCCACACATGGCGCAGGAAGCGTTTGAGGAAGTCCATCACCAGTCCCCCGAAGCGCCGCCGCCGTCAAAGCTGCCACCGCCGCCACTGAAGCTGTCGGACGACCCGCCGCTCCAATCCCCTCCACCCCCGCCTGTGGACCAGCCCCCGCCCCATCCACCGCCATGCCGCGACATCGCCCCCATCAGCAGCACCACGAAAAACACGATCACGCCGACCACGATCGGCACCAGGAGCCCGCCAAGCACGAACCAGGCCGCCGCCCCGGTGACCCCGGCGGTTGCCGCCGCGCCAAGGAGGCGCCCCATCAGCATCCGGAGCAGCGGGCCCACCACCAGCGCGGCCAGAACACCGACGATGAGGAACCCCTCCATTGCCGACGAGGACGACTTCACGCCAGTGCGCTTTTTCTGCGGCGGAGGCAGCGCCTCGCCCTGCAGGAGTCCCATGATGCGGTCGAGTCCCTGCTCGATGCCGCCGGCAAAGTCGCCCGAACGGAACCGCGGCGCGACGATCTCGCCGATGATGCGCTTGCTCATCGCATCGGTGAGCGTGCCCTGCAAACCGGGCCCGACGAGGATCTGCATCTTGCGGTCGTTCTTGGCGACCACGAACAGCACGCCGTCGTCGACGCCCTTGCGGCCCAGTTTCCAGGCCTCGGCGACGCGGATCGCATAGTCGAAGATGGCTTCCGGCTGCGTCGTCGGCACGATCAGTACCGCCACCTGAGCGCCCTTGGCCGACTCGAACGCACGCAGCTTGCCCTCGATGCGCGCCTCGTCGGCAGCGGACAGGGTGCCGGTCTGGTCCGTGACGCGCTTCTTGACCGGGGGCACCGGCAGGGGATCGCCTTCGGCGGCGATCGCCACCTGCGCCCCCAGCGTGGCCATCGCCACGCAGGCTGCGATCAGCGCGCTGCGCAGCCAGACCCACGCCCGGATCCCGGCGTGTGCCGGGATGGCCCGCTGGAGCGTCATGTCAAGACCCGCGCGTGAACGCGCGAATCACTTCGTGGCCGGCGCCGGCGCCGGCTTGGCGCCGAAGTCGACCTTGGGCGCCGTGGAGATCGCCTTTTCGTTTTCCACCGTGAACTGCGGCTTGACCGAATAGCTGAACAGCATCGCCGTCAGGTTGGTCGGAAACTGGCGCGTCAGCACGTTGTAGCCTTCGATCGCCTCCGTGTAGCGCTTGCGGGCCACGGTGATGCGGTTTTCCGTGCCTTCCAGTTGCGATTGCAGCTCGCGGAAGTTGGCGTCGGATTTCAGTTGCGGGTAGTTCTCTGCCACCACCAGCAATCGCGACAGCGCGCTGGACAGTTCGCCCTGCGCCTTCTGGAAATTCTGCATTGCCTGCGGGTTGGCCAGCACGCTTTCATCGACCTTCATCGAGCCGACGCGCGAGCGCGCCTCGGTCACGCCCAGCAACACGTCCTTTTCCTGCTGGGCATAGCCCTGCACGGTGGCGACGAGGTTCGGGATCAGGTCCGAGCGGCGCTGGTACTGGTTCAGCACCTCGGCCCAGGACTTCTTGACGGCCTCGTCCTTGGTCTGGAAATCGTTATAGCCGCAGCCGGACAACGTCAGCGCAGCCGTCAAGCCCAACGTCAGCATCCACTTTTTCATGTCGTTTCCTCTTCAGATGATGCGGCCCCGGAACAGGTCGATCGGGCCGCGAATCGAATATGGGGGCATTCTAGCGATTCCAAGCGCCGGGTCCGTGTGTTGCGACGAATGCCCATCTTGCCGGCACCAAGGCCCGTACGCTCAGCGGGTTTCAGCCCGGACGCGGCGGGCGAACACCAGGTCTTCCCAGGCTTTCAGCTTGTCGGGCAGGTTTCTGAGCAGGTACGCAGGATGGTAGGTCGCCACCAGCGGGATCCCCTGGTATTCGAACCGCTGCAGGCGCAGCGAGGCCATGCTGGTGTCGCGTCCGGTCAGGCGCGTGACGGCCGTCTTGCCGAGCGCGACGATGATCTTCGGGCGAATGAGGTTGATCTGCCGGTCCAAATAGGGCGCACACGCTTCCGCTTCATCCGGGCTGGGCGTGCGATTGCCGGGCGGCCGGCACTTGACCACGTTGGCGATATACACCTCGCGTCCCCGCTGCAGTCCTGCGGCCGCCAGCATCGCGTCGAGGAGCTTGCCGGCCTGGCCCACGAACGGCTCGCCTTGTTCGTCCTCCTCGGCGCCCGGCCCTTCGCCGACGAACAGCCAGGACGCATCGAGCGCGCCCACGCCCGGCACGGCCTGCTTGCGTCGCTCGCACAAGCGGCAGGCGCGACAGGCGGCCATGTCTTCGTTCAGCGCGCGCCAGTCGAGCGCGGCAATTCTCGCGGCGCGCGCCGGATCCGCGGGCACCGGCAAGGGTTGCGCGGCGATCGGCGCCTTGGGCGCGCGCTGCGTGCCGGGTGCAACGACCGCCGGGGTCGAAGTGCGTTGCGGCGCCTCTGGAGACGTTGCAGGGGCGCCGGCGGGCGTACCGGTTCGCCACAGGTGCGGCAGGACGTCGAGCAGTTCCAGCTCGCGCAAGGTGTCCAGGTTCACCGGCCGGGTCATGCCCGTTCGTCCAGGTTGAGGCCCAGGAACAGCGCGTCTTCCCGGCCGGTGACCGCGGGATAGTAGTCGCGCCGCACGCCGAGCTGCTTGAATCCGAGCGTCGCGTACAAGTGGCGGCCAATCGCATTCGACGGCCGCACTTCCAGGAACAGCATGTCCAGTTTTTGCCGGCGCGCGGATTCGATCAGGTGGTGCATGTAGCGCCGGCCGATGCCATGGCCCTGCCAGTGCGCCGCCACGGCCACATTGAGCAGGTGCGCCTCATCCAGCGCCAGCATCACCACCGCATAGGCCACCAGCTCGCGGCCAATCCAGGCCGTGCTGCACTGGTAGCCGGCCGCCAGAGAATCGCGGAAATTGCCCAAGGTCCATGGAAAGGCGTACACCGTCGCCTCGATCGCGGCCACGTCGGCGAGGTCCTCCTCGCGCATCGCCTGCCATTGCAGGGCGGACGCCGGATCGATCGGCAGCGCACTCATGCGGCCGCCTTCGACGCCGGTTCCGCGCCCCGCGCACCGTCCTTCCGCATCGGCTTGCGGGCTTCGCGCTCCGCCGTGGTCAACGCCACGTGGTCGCGAACGTACAGCGGGGCGGCGTCGCGCGGGTTCACCAGCGCGGCCGGCCCCGAGTGGTTGAGCGTGCGTCCGGCAATGTGTGCGGCCGGCAGTGCGCGCGGCATGCGCCCCGCCTCCACCGCGGCCAGTTGCGGGCCATACGCCACGGCGAGTGCATCGCGTAGTGCCGGAACAGCCGTCGCGCTTCCGGTCAACGTCCAGGTTCCCGGCTCAAGGGCGGGGAGCGTAGACGGGCGCGCCAGCATCGGCGCGATCTGTGTTCGCCATCCCGTCGCCTCCAAGCCGTCTCGCACATAGGCGGCCAGGTAAATCTCCCCCATGCGCGCGTCGAGTGCCACGAGGACACGCTCCGCCTCGCACTGTTCGGCAATCGTCATCTGCGTCGGCACCGGCAGCAGGCCCAGCCCGGCGCCGAATGCCATGCCTTGTGCCAGGCCGCAGGCAATGCGCACACCGGTGAACGACCCCGGCCCCTGGCCGAAGGCGATGGCGTCCAGGTCGCGAATCGCCATGCCGGCCTCATCGAACAACGCCCGGATCAACGGCAACGCGAGGTCGGAATGCTGCTGTCCGGCCTGCACATCGCGCTCGAACGGCGTCCCGTCGCGGATCAGCGCCAGCGACAGGCGTTCGGTGGAGGTTTCAAGGGCAAAGATGCGCATGGCGGCAAGGGCGGGAAGCCATGCGAATTATAGTCGGCGCGGTTTTCGGGATTGTTGGTGTGGCTGGAAGTTAACTGCTGAATGGAGCGCAGACTCGAGATGAAACACAAGCACTGGCGGCGGCCTTCAGCCGAAAACGCCCCAAACGCCGCGACAGTCTTGCACGTCGCCCAACGATGACCCGGCGTCCGCGCATGCGTCGCAACTCCGTTCAATCCGGCAATGGACCGTTGTCGCCGCGTTTCGCCACGGGGTCCGTTGGCTTGTGGCGACGCAGACCCTGCAGGATGCGGCCCGCCAGGAAACCGGCGCCGCCACCCAGGACCAGTGGAAACACGCCCGCCACGGCTGCGGCCAACAGGGCGCCCAACGCGTCGACCCACGCCATTCCACCCCGATGAATCGCGAGCGCCGTCAACACCAACACCGCGCCCGCCAACGCGGCCGTGACGACAATTCGCAATGTCGTCCGCCATTGATGGTCGCGCCATCCGCACCAGGCGCCCGCTGCGGCTGCGCCCAATGCGACCCCGGACATCGCCAGCATGACCGCACCGGCATTGGCGTCCATCGTGTGCGCGGTCGCCGGCCAGAACGCCAGAATGATCGCTGCGTACCCGATACCGCGCACAGCGCATTTCCCCCGAAAGACCTGGGACTACACCTCTTCAAACGTCTCCACACCCAGGTGCGAGACGTCGCCCCACAGCCGGATCGACCATGTGCCCCCATTGTGCGCCACGCGATTGATGGCCACGTTGGGGATGGCGACCTTGTGCGGGCTGGCGACCGGGAGGTCGTGGAGCCAGCGGTACACCACGCCCAGCACGCCGCCGTGGGTGACGACGAGCACGCTGCCGCCGGCGTGTGCCGTCGCGAGGTCCGTGAGCGCCGTGACGACGCGGTCGTGGAACTGCCGCTTGGTTTCGCCGCCGGGCACCGCATAGTGTTCGTCGACGCTGCGCACCTTGGAGAAGGCTTCCGGAAAACGCTGGTCGATCTCGGCGTAGGTCAGGCCCTCGCCGTCGCCGTAGGCGCGCTCGCGCAGGTCCGCACGCGAGGCGGGCGCGATGCGAAGCGACTCGCCGATCAGCCGTGCCGTGTGTTGCGCGCGGCCCATGTCGCTGCAGTAGAAGGCGGAGAGTGATTCACCCGCCAGCCGCCTTCCACAGGCGATGGCCTGCTCGATGCCCTCGTCCGTCAACGCGCTGTCGAGATGACCCTGGATGCGGCCTTCGCGGTTCCAGAGGGTTTCGCCGTGGCGGATGAGGATGAGTTCGGTCAAAACGCAATCCTTTCAGTCTTGTCACCCCGGCGAAGGCCGGGGTCCAATTTCACATCATCGACTTGGGCCCCGGCCTGCGCCGGGGCGACAAATTTCAGTGTGGTACCAGCCTCGTCGTCCCTCCCATGTACGGCACCAACACGCCCGGCACCGTCACGCTGCCGTCGGCGTTCTGGTAATTCTCCAGAATCGCCACCAGCGTGCGCCCCACGGCCAAGCCGGAGCCGTTGATGGTGTGCAGCATCTCGGTCTTGCCTTGGGCATTCTTGAAGCGCGCCATCATGCGCCGGGCCTGGAAGGCTTCGAAGTTGGAGCAGCTCGAGATTTCACGATACGCATTCTGCGCGGGCAGCCAGACTTCGAGGTCGTAAGTCTTGGCGGATGAAAATCCCATGTCGCCGGTGCAGAGCAGCATGGTGCGGTACGGCAGCTCCAGGCGCTTCAAGATGGATTCGGCGTGGGCCGTCAGTTCCTCGTGCGCTTCGGCGGACTTCTCCGGGTGCACGATCTGCACGATCTCGACCTTGTCGAACTGGTGCTGGCGGATCATGCCGCGCGTGTCCTTGCCGTAGCTGCCGGCCTCCGAGCGGAAGCACGGGCTGTGGCAGGCGAACTTCATCGGCAGCTCCTCGCCCTTGACGATCGAATCGCGCACGAAGTTGGTCACCGGGTATTCGGCGGTCGGGATGAGATAAAGCTCGCGCCCCTCGATCTTGAACAGGTCGTCCTTGAACTTGGTCAGGCTCGAGACACCGTCCGCGCACTCGCCGGAGACCATGTACGGCACGTACACCTCGGTGTAGCCGTGCTCGGTGGTATGCACATTGAGCATGTACTGCGCGATGGCGCGGTGGAGGCGTGCCAGCCCCCCCTTCAACACCGAGAAGCGCGCGCCGGAGAGCTTGGCCGCAGTGTCGAAGTCGAGCCCGCCGAGGCCCGCACCGACATCGACGTGGTCCTTGACCGCGAAATCGAAGGCGCGCGGCGTGCCCCATTCGCGCAGCTTGACGTTGCCGTCGGCGTCCTTGCCCTCGGGCACCTCGGCGCGCGGGATGTTGGGGATCGTTCGCAGGAAGATGTTGAGCAGTTCCTGCACCGCGGCGAGCTTCTCTTCGTTGGCCTTGAGCTGCTCGCCCAGGCCGCCGACTTCGGCCATGACGGCGGAGGTGTCCTCGCCCTTGCCCTTCAGGATGCCAATCTGCTTGGAGAGCGCATTGCGCCTGGCCTGCAGGTCCTCGGTGGAGGTCTGCACCTGCTTGCGGCTGTCTTCAAGTGTCTGGAACGCAGCCACGTCGAGGGCCACGCCGCGCCGCGCGAGGCCGGCCACGACGCTGTTGAGGTCTTTGCGGAGTTGTTGGAGGTCGAGCATGGGAAACCCTCTTAAAGCTAGCGGCAATCTCAATTTGCCGTCGTTCCCGCGAAGGCGGGAACCCAGTGTCTTTCAGCAGCCGTCGAACGACGCTGGGTTCCCGCCTTCGCGGGAACGACGAAATGAATGGGGAATGAAAACGAGCGCGTTATCCCTTGCGGGAGCGCGAGGAAGAGGAGAAGCGCGGGAAACGGAGGGAGGCGTTCAACTTCATGCCTTCGATTTTCCATCAAGTTCGCGAAGGTGCGCAAGCTTCTCGCGGATTTTCGCTTCCATCCCGCGTTCGGTCGGCTGGTACCAATCCTGGCGCGGCATGCCGTCCGGCAGGTAGGTCTCGCCGGCCACGTAGCCCTCCGCCTCGTCGTGCGCATAGCGGTAATCCTTGCCCATGCCGAGGTCCTTCATCAGCTGGGTCGGCGCATTGCGGATTTTCATCGGCACCGGGCGCGAGCCGTCCTTCGCAATGAATTCGCGTACGGATCCATAGGCTTTGTACACCGCGTTGGACTTGGCCGCGATGGCCAAATAGAGGATCGCTTCGGCCAGCGCCAGTTCGCCCTCGGGCGAACCCAGCCGCTCGTAGATTTCCGCCGCGTTCAAGGTCACGTCCATGGCGCGCGGGTCGGCCAGGCCGATGTCCTCCACCGCCATGCGAATCATGCGCCGCGCGAGGTAGCGCGGGTCGGCGCCGCCATCGAGCATGCGCGTGAGCCAGTACAGCGACGCATCGGGATCGGAGCCGCGCACCGACTTGTGCAGGGCCGAGATCTGGTCGTAGAAATCGTCCCCGCCCTTGTCGAAGCGCCGCCCGGCGCGCGTCAGCACGCGCTCGACAAAGGCCTCGTCGAGGGCGCCGTCCTTCGATTGCCCGGCCGCCACGGCGAGCTGCTCGATGAGGTTGATGAGCCGGCGCCCGTCCCCGTCCGCATACGCCACCACCCGCGATGCCACCGATTCACGCACTGCGCCTTGCAGCCGCGATCCCACACCCGCAGCGTCCACCGCGCGCTCGAACACGGTGCGCAACGCCGCCTCGTCCAGCGGCTTCAGCACATGCACGGCGGCCCGCGACAGCAAGGCGTTGTTGAGCTCGAAGGACGGGTTCTCGGTGGTTGCGCCGATGAAGGTGAACAGCCCCGATTCCACGTGCGGCAGGAAGGCGTCCTGCTGGCTTTTGTTGAAGCGGTGCACTTCATCGACGAACAGCAGGGTCCGCCGCCCCAGTGAATTGCGATTCACCGTGGCGCGCTCGACGGCCTCGCGGATTTCCTTCACCCCGGACAGCACGGCGGACAAGGCGATGAAATCGGCCTCGAAGGCATCGGCCATCAGCCGCGCAATGGTCGTCTTGCCCACGCCCGGCGGCCCCCAGAGAATCATCGAGTGCGGCACGCCGGATTCGAAGGCGATGGAGAGCGGCATCCCCGGCCCGGTGAGGTGCGATTGGCCGATCACCTCGCCCAGCGCGCGCGGCCGCAGGCGCTCAGCCAGCGGCGCATCCACGGGCGCGCCGCGCCCGGATTCGGCATCTACATTGGAGAACAGGTCGCCCACGACGACATTATGCGGGGCCGGCTTTGGCAGGTTGCATGGGCCAAACACTAGCACTGGTGCGGCACTTGGGGTACTTTCGGCTGGAAACGCCCGCCCCCGCTTGGGTTTGGCTTTGGAGTGCTCGGAAACCGGGCTAGTTCTGCCTGAACAGGTGGAAATACTGCCGCGACACCGCCAGCTTCTCCGGGTGGTTGCGCAGCGTGAGGGTGAGCTTTTCCGGCCCTTCCCGCGTGGCGCGATCGATCGCGGCGACCGCGACGATGGTGCTGCGGTGCACCTGCCAGAAGGCTTCCTCGTCGAGCCCCGCCACGATGTCCTTCAAGGGCGAGCGCACCAGCGCCTCGGAGTCCTTGAGCACGATGCGCGTGTACTTCGAATCCGACTGGAAGAACAGCACGTCGTCGACATTGATCAGGCGCGTCTGGTTGCCCAGCGAGGCGCGGATCCACTTCAGTTTCTGCTGGCCGCCATCTGCCCGGTTGAGCAGTTTTTCCATCAGCGCACTCATGTCGGCGGGTGCTGCATTCGCGGCCAGCCGCTTTTTCAGCCGCGCCACCGCGGCCTGCATGCGGTCCAGTTCCACCGGCTTCATCAGGTAGTCCGCCGCACCGTCCTCGAAGGCCTGCACCGCGTACTCGTCGTAGGCGGTCACGAACACCACGTGCGCGCCGTCGCCCACCTCGGCGGCCACCTCCAGGCCGGTCTTGCCCGGCATGCGGATGTCCAGGAACAGCGCCGCCGGCCGGTGGGTGTGGAACGCCTCCAGCGCCTCGACGCCGTTGCGCGCCTCGGCCACGATGTCCACCTCCGGCCAGGCCTCGCGCACCATTTTGGCAAGCCGCTCACGCATCAGCGGTTCGTCGTCTGCAATCACCACCTTGATCATGGGGTCTCCCGGTTCTGTTCGTTGGCGCCGTGCGTGTCGTTCGGCAGTGTGATGGTGGCGTGGAAGCCGTGCGGTTCGTTGGCCCGCACGGTCAAGGTTGCGCGGCCCGCATACAGGATGCGCAGGCGCTGACGGATGTTGTCGAGCCCGACCCCTCCGCCGGCATTGCGGGTGTTCGGCCCGATGCCGGTATCGGCAACCACCACCTGCAGTCCGGCGGCGCCGGCCGTCGCCTCCACACGCAGCAGCGCCGGCTCCAGCGCCGGCTCGATGCCGTGCTTGATGGCATTTTCCACCAGCGAAATGAGCATCGCCGGCGGCACGGCAACGCCGCGCAGTTCCGCCGGCAGCACCAGCTCGTAACGCAGCCGGTCCCCCATGCGCGTGGTCATGATGTCCAGGTACGCGCCGATGGCGGCGAACTCGCGCTCCAGCGTCGAGGATTCCTCGCGCAGGCCGGCCAGCCCGGCGCGCAGGAACTTGATCAACTGCGCCGTCATGGCGGCCGCTTCCGGCGCGCGGCCCTCCGCCAGCTGCTGCACCGAGGCCAGCGTGTTGAACAGGAAATGCGGCTCCACCTGCGCCTGCATGAGCTTGAGCTTGGCGTCGGCCAGTTGGCGGCCCATGCGCTCCGCCCCGGCCTGGCGCGCCAGTTCGGCGTTCTGCCGCATCAGCTGGCTGCGCCGGTACTGCGCCACGCTGACCATCATCACGGCGAACACCATCCCGGTCACCAGCCCGCCGATGAGGATCTGCGGCGCGGCACGGGTAAAACTCTCCATCACATCCGCGATGCTGCCGGTGGTGATCAAGCGGCCCAGGAACCCGCCCAGCACCGCGCCGGACACCGCCAGGCCCACCACCACCGCCATGCTTTTCAAGCCGGTGCGCGCCCGCGAGGGCCCGAACCACACCGCGGCCAGCGCAAAGGACAAGGCGGCAAACATGACGCCGCTCAGCACCAGGGCCGCGGTCCAACCGAGCTGCGCCACCGCCAGCTTGGCGATCACCGCCATCGTCAGCCACACCCCCACCGCAATGCCGGCATAGCGCCAGGTGTGGCGGCGCACGGCGGCATCGAACTGGGCGATTTCGGCACGTTCCTGCGGCGTCAGGCGCGCCAGGCCGCGCTCGCGCTGGGAGTGGAATCGCTGGCGAAGGGTGGTCCAGAGGCTGTTGGGCATGATGGGACGCGAGGCTACTGGCGCGCACGCCAAGGCGCAAGTGCGCCTTGACCGGCTGCAAATCCGCGGCGCGGCCGGCAAATGC
Source organism: Betaproteobacteria bacterium (assembly GCA_016790765.1). Lineage (GTDB taxonomy): Bacteria > Pseudomonadota > Gammaproteobacteria > Burkholderiales > Usitatibacteraceae > UKL13-2. The sequence continues at coordinate 37,685 of JAEUMZ010000134.1, read as the reverse complement.
GCGCGATGAACGGCCGCCTCCCTGCTGCGTTGGGCTGGCCTGCGCTAGACTCCGGGCACATCGTCCGAACCATCCACACAGGGGAATCCATGGCCGACATTTCCATCAAACGCAAACACCAGCTGGGATTGAAGGGTGCACGCACAGCCGCGGACAAGATGGCCGACAAGCTGGGGGAAAAATTCGACCTGGCCGGCGACTGGGACGGCAACGTGCTGGTGTTCCGGCGCACCGGCGTCAACGGCACGCTGGAAATCAGCCACGACGAAATGCACCTGCAGGTCACGCTGAACTTCATGCTCAAGATGATGAAAGGCCCCATCGAGCAGGCGGTGCACGAGCAACTGGAGAAAGTCCTTGCCGCACCGGCCAAGGCCAAGGCGGCAACGCCTGCAAAAGCGCCGGCCGCCAAGAAGCCCGCCGCCAAGAAACGTTAACCTCCGGGCGGGGCCCCGCCCCCGGTGACACCGGCGTGGTGCGGCCGTTGCAGGCGGCTGCAGAAGTCCAGGAACATGTTGCGCACATGTTCGTTTTCCTTGAGGTGGATTGCGCGCTCGCGCTCCGCGATGGCGCGGTGATGCGCGGCTTCGCGCGGGCGACCAAGCCGCCCGTACATCTCGGCCTGAAGATCGCAAATGGTGGCAATTTGCCGCGTGGGACGCATGGTTTCGGCCGTTTCAAAGGCTTGTGCCAGTGTGGCGATGGCCGCATCCGGCCGCGCGAGCGCGAATTCCGCCTGCGCGATCGCGATGCGTGCGTCGACTTGTTGCGGCGTCTGGCCGATGGCAAGGGCACATTCCAGGACCCGTTCGAACTCGCCCAGCGCCTCGACGGCATGGCCGGCATCGGCATGCAGGGTGGCCAGCCCAAAGCGCGCACGCCCAACCGCATCGAGATTGCCGGAATCGACGGCCAGGGCCACCACCGTGTCCACGGCTTGCCTGGCCTGCGCGCGCAAACGCGCCTGCTCGCCGGGTTCTGCGCGGCGCGCCCGTTCCACGCCCAGGAAGGCGAGGTTGCTGAGCACCAACAGCCGCGGCGTGTACATGGCCGCGCGCGACAGCGGGTCGCCAACGATCGCGAGTGCCGCCTCGAAGGAGGCCTTGGCCAGGTCCAGGTGGCCGGAAGTCTGGTAGTGCAAGCCGCGCGTGTTGTGGATGCGCGCTTTCAAGACGTCGTCCCCCAGCGCCGCCGCCTCGCCCGCGCAGTACTCGAGCAACTCGCCCAGCGCCGGGCCGGCGTCGAGAATGAACGTGCCATTGGCGCCCATGGTCGCCGCCGCATGCAATGCACCACTGCGGTTGCCGGCCTGGTGGGCCATGTTGAAGGCATCGACGGACGACGCCATCGACTCGATATAGCGGCCGCTGACCCCCTGCACCAACGCAAGGGTGTTCAGCGCCTGCAGGGTCGCGCCTTCCCCTTCGTCGCGTGCCATGCGCAGCGCCTGTGCCGCAAATCCCTGCGCACGCCGCAGTTCCCCATTGCGCACGGCCCGGATCGCCTGGTCGGCTATTACCGATGACGCCGCAGAAAGGTCGTTGTGATTCACGTTGTCAGCCGGGACCACGATGTCCGCATGCAAATGATGAACCCGTCACCCACCAATTACAAGCACGCAAGGAAGACTCGAAACGCAGCAATGGTGAAACGGCCACGGGGCCAAGGACCGCCGTCACACCACCCAAGCTGTCATTCCATGCCGGGGATCTGCAGCCGGTCCGAGAAGGTGGTTAGGTCGCGCATCGCGTGTGCGTTCTCGCGGCCCAGCAATTCACGCTCCCTGGCGGCCATGGCGCGATAGTGCGCGCCCTCGCGCATCCTGCCCAGCGCCTCGTAGGTGGCCGCCAGGTCATCGCAGATCCGCGGCAACTTCATGGTCGGCCGGATGCCATCGGCCGTGGCATGCGCGTCGTCCAGGGCGGCGATCGCTTGGGTGTACTCCTTCATCTCGCGCCAGCACTTGCCCATCTCGATGAGCGTGTCCACCAGCCGCGGCTGGTGCTGGATCCGGCGCGCAATCGCCAGCGCCCGTTCGAACGACACCAGCGCATCGCTGTATTCCCCCAGGTGGGCCTGCAGCACCCCCTGGCCATACTGTGCGCGCGCCTCGGCGTCGACGTTCTGGAACGTGTGGGCCGTGTACACGGACAGCGCAATGCGCTCGCGCGCACTGGCCACCATGGCCGCGTGCGTTTCCGGGGGTGCCGCCAGCGCGCGCTGCACATGCAGGAAAGCAAGGTTGCCCATGATCATGTAGCGCGGCGTGAACAGCCAGGCACGGGTATCCGGTTCGCCCACCTGCTCCAGCGCGCGGTTGTACGCAGCGATGCCCTCGTCGAAGCGCTTGACGTTGAGGTAGTAGATGCCGTAGGTGTTGTCGATGCGCACTAGCAGCGGCGTATCGTTGAGCCGCATCGAGGCCTCGGTACAGCGCTTCAGCAGCGATTCGGTGACCTCACCGGCTTCCAGGATGAAGGTGCCGGCCCCGGCCGCCGTGACCGCCGCATGCAGCGCGGCGCGTGCGTCCTGCAGGCGCAGGGCCATGGCATAGGCATCGATGCAGCTCGCGATGGCCTCGATGAACAATCCGCAGGCGCCCTGCACCAGTCCGAGTGCATTGAGGGCATAGAGGTGGGCCGGTTCGTCCTTCACCCGCCCCAGGCTCACCGCATGGCGCGCCAGCCCCAGGCCGGCCCGCAGGTCCCCCGCCCGCGCGGTGCGGACGGCCTGGTCGGCCAGCACATCAACGGAAGCATTGAGTTCGGAGGAATTCATGGCGCGGGAAGCGGACAACGCACGACAGACCCACTATGCGCCTGAATCCCGCGGCCCGACAATGCCGGAAACGATTGATCACAATACCGGTGACGCCACCTCAAAATCCACGGATGCCCCGGAAAAGACAGTTTCGATGAGGGCGGTCTCGCGTTCTGCAATCGTCGACAAGAACACCTCGGCCCCGGCCATGTGCCGGAAGGCGGTGAACCCGGCCTCCAGGAAACGCTGCATCTCGCCGAGTCCGGCCAGCTTGGCCGGGCCGCGCAGCATCTTGAGCGTGGTGAAGATGAACGGCTTGGCGACCACCACGTCCAGCCCCTCGCCCACGCGGCCCATCAGGGCCACCTGCTTCAGCCGCCGTTCCTTCTGGCCGGCCGCGCGGAAGGCCACGGCGTAGCGCGCCCCGTTGATGGGGCCCGGCGCGAGGCACGCTGCCAGCGCCTGGTCGAATTCCTCGGAAATGAGGTCCAGCTCGAGCGCACTTTCCACGGTCTGGAACGCGAAATCGGGCAACAGGCGCCGCATGGTCGGTTCCATGCGGATGAGGTCGCGGTCGCGCAGCGCGGAATCCTGCGTGCCGTACAACTCGTCGAGGAAAAACGCCACCGCCGGCGCATAGCGCGGTTGCGCCGCGAGGTCACGATACCAATGGGTCAGCCGGGCGTTCTGCCAGCGCTTCACGGCCAGCACGCGGGCCGCAAAGGCGGTGTCCGACCGCAGCCGGGCCTGCGGGCCGCGCAGGGCTTCGAGTTGTTTCAGGTGATCGAGCATCGGGCGCGCGCTTGCGGCCGCCAGCGCGGCACGGGACTGGTATTCTACGGGTCGCATTGCCGAGGACGCCGCATGGACCTGAGCCAGCCCAACCTTTCCGCCTACCCTGCCCTGATCCACGCGTTCGCACGCGCGCGGGCGGATTTCGCCCGCCAGCGCATGCCGGCCGCGCCGGCCCGCCGCGCGGTGCTCGCGTCCCTGGAACGCCTGGTCGTGGAGAATATGGCGGCCTTCGAGCGCGCCGTGTCGGCCGACTTCGGGCATCGATCGGCGCACGAAACCCGGGCGCTGGAAGTCTTCCCGGCCTTGTCCGCCATCCGCGGCGCGCGCCGGCACGTGGGCGCATGGATGAAACCCAAGCGCCGCTGGGCCTCGATGTGGTTCCTGCCGGCGCGCACGGAAATCCGCCCGCAGCCGCTGGGCGTGGTCGGCATCATCGTGCCGTGGAACTACCCGATGCTGCTGGCGCTCTCGCCGCTGTCCGGCGCACTGGCCGCCGGCAACCGCGTGCTGGTGAAGATGAGCGAGTTCACGCCGCACACCGGCGAACTGATGCAATCGCTCGCGGCCAAGTACTTCCCCGGCGGCGAGGTGCAGGTCCTCCTCGGTGATGCCGACGTCGCCGAGGCGTTCTCGCACCTGCCGTTCGACCACCTGCTGTTCACCGGGTCCACGGCGGTGGGCCGCCACGTGATGCGCGCGGCGTCCGAAAACCTCACCCCGGTGACGCTGGAACTGGGCGGCAAGTCGCCGGCCATCGTCGGGCCGGAGTGCCGCATCGACGAGGCGGCGCAGAAGATCATGTTCGGCAAATGCGTGAACGCGGGGCAGACCTGCATCGCGCCGGACTACGTGCTGGTGCCGCGCGCGCAGGAGCGCGCCTTTGCCGATGCCGCCCAGCGCGCCGTGGAAGCCACCTATCCCACGCTGGCGGACAACCCGGACTACACCACCATCATCAATGCGCGCCACCGCGCCCGGCTGCTGGGCTACCTGGACGATGCGCTGGCCCAGGGCGCCGCGGTGCGCGTGCTGCACGCCGAACAGGGCGTCGCCGCCTCCGGAAAGATCGCCCCGACGGTGGTGGCCAACGTCACCGACGGCATGCGCATCATGCAGGAGGAGATCTTCGGCCCGCTGCTGCCCCTGGTGCCCTACGACACGCTCGACGACGCCATCGCCTATGTCAACGCCCGGCCGCGCCCGCTGGCGCTGTACTACTTCGGCAATTTCCAGGACCACATCGACAAGGTGCTGGACCACACGGTGGCCGGCGGCGTGACGGTGAACGAGACCATCCTGCACATTTCGCAGGAGCACCTGCCGTTCGGCGGCGTGGGCCCGTCCGGAATGGGTGCCTACCACGGGCAGGCCGGATTCGAGACGTTTTCGCACATGAAGCCGGTATTCCACCAGGCCTTGCTCAACGGCATGTTCCTGTTCAAGCCGCCGTTCGGAAAACGGTTTGAGTCGCTGATCAAGCTGTTGCTGAAGTAAGTCGAGGATCGTGGATAGGGGAACATTCAGAACCTTGGACACAGAGGGTAGAGAGAGTTGGGAGCGCACGGAGAGAGCCTTGAGCGGGTGGTCGAGACTACCCTCCAGGCACCGACGGCATACACGAAACCGGCCCACGACTATTTGAGGGTTTCTCAGTGCCCTCCTCAAAATCCCTACCCTCTGTGTTTCAGGTTTTTTGCCGAATCGAATCGAGGAACTCTGCATGAATGACGAGAAGAAAAACGAATCGAGCAAACCCGAACCCGCCGACCGCCTGGTCACCACCAAACACAAGATCCGCCTCGACGGCGAAACGATCAGCTACACCGTCACCTGCGGCACGGTGGTGATCCGCGAGGATGGCGACAACGACGGCAAGCGCGAGGCCGGCAAGGCAAAGGCGGAGATGTTCTTCATCGCCTACGTGAAGGACGGGGTGAAGGACCCCGCCAAGCGGCCCCTCACGTTTTCGTTCAACGGCGGGCCGGGCTCCTCCAGCGTGTGGCTGCACCTGGGCGTGCTGGGCCCGAAGCGGGTGAAGGTGGACCAGGACGGCTTCGCGCCGCCGCCACCGTACCAACTGGTGGACAACGAGCACTCGGTGTTTTCCGACACCGACCTGGTGTTCATCGACCCGATCGGCACCGGCTACAGCCGCATGCTCGATGGGGAAAAAATCAAGGAATTCCACAGCTACCAGCGCGACATCGAAAGCGTGGGCGCGTTCATCCGGCTGTACACCTCGCGCCACCAGCGCTGGGCCTCGCCCAAGTTTATCGCCGGCGAATCCTACGGCACCACGCGCGCGGCCGGACTGTCCTCGCACCTGCAGGAAAAGTACAGCCTCAACCTCAATGGCCTGATGCTGTTTTCCACGGCGCTGGAATTTTCCGCCCTGCGCTTCGCGGAAGGCCACGACCTGGCGCACGTGCTGTTCCTGCCCACCTATGCCGCCACGGCGTGGTACCACGGCAAGATCGACGCAGCACTGCGAAAGAAGCCGCTGCGCGCGGTGATGGACGAAGTGGAGGCGTTTGCCGAGAGCGACTACGCGCTGGCGCTGTTCCAGGGCGACAAGCTCCCGCCCGCGAAGCGTGCTGAGATCGTCAAGAAACTGGCCAGGTACACCGGGCTGGATGCGGGCTACATCGAATCGACCAACCTGCGCATCCAGATCCACCGCTTCTGCAAGGAACTGTTGCGAAAGGAACGCCGCACGGTTGGGCGCTTGGACAGCCGCTTCAAGGGCGTGGACCGCGATGCCGCGGGCGAGAACTTCGAGTTCGACCCCGCGCACAGCAACCTCGATGGCGCGTACTCGGCGTGCATCAACGATTACCTCGGCCGCGACTTGGGCTTCGCCACCGACACGCCCTACACGATGATCTCCAAGCTCTACATGACCTGGGATTTCGGCACGCCGAACGGCTACCTCAATGTCGCCGAGCCGCTGCGCAAGGCCATGTCCACCAACCCGCACATGAAGGTCTATGTGGCCAGCGGCTACTACGACCTGGCCACCCCGCACTTCGCCAGCGACTATGTGCTGAACCACATGGCCCTCGACCCCGCGCTGGCCAAGAACATCGTCAAGTACTACTACGAAGGCGGGCACATGATGTACGTGCACATGCCGTCGCTGAAGGCGCAGGGGAAGCACCTCCGGGAGTTTGTGCGCAAGGCGGTGTAGGGTTCAGGGCGTTCGTGCGCCAAAGTCAAGCACTGGTGCGACGTTTGGGGCGGTTTTGGCCAGGAAGGCTCGCCAGTACTGGGGTTTGCTATTTGGAGGCGCTGGCGTTCATGTCTGGCACCGTTGGAGTACGTCAAACTTCGGCGACCACTCCGCATCCAACTTCCATTGGCAGATTCGTCATTCGTCTGCCGCTTTTGCCGATTCTGTTATGGGGGTCGATCAGCGGCAAGTCGGGTGATAAGCTTTTGATCGCAATGAAGATCTTGCGGTCTATCCACAATCCGATCAGAGGACAGCTGACCGTGATACGAGGACAGCTAGTTCCACTACATTAAGTTAGGCATACCTAATGAATTCACGCGACGAGATTTTTCAGCAATTCGTGAAGAAATGGGTGGACGCCGAATATCTTCCAAGCACAGTCAATCCTGGCCCGCTTGACGCCGCAGAACGGGAACTTGGGTTGCTGCCCGCAGCCTATCGAGAGTTCATCCTGCGGTTCGGCTGGGTTCAGATCGAGCAGTCATTGACCAACGCCGCCTTATCAGCGAAAGACTTTCTTGAACCCATCTATCATTTTCTTGCTCCAATGGAATTGTCGGCAGAAATGCGATCACTACGTCAGCTCGGTCTAAAGCGCGGATATGTGCCGATTGCAACGAACGGGGGAGGCGATTATTTTTGTTTAAAGCCAAGTGACTCTTTGAAGGGCCGAGCTGACGACAGCCCTGTCTATTTTTTTCTGCATGAGGAGAGGAACATTGGCAAAGTTGCACCCTCATTTCAAGAGTGGCTTCGTTCTTATGCCAACCTTAGCGCAAGCGCGCCCGCGTGACGGTATGCCTAACACGGCGCTCAAGGTCGCTCCCTTCGGTCGCTGGACGCGCCAAAAGCGGCGCGCCCTTTAGCTAAGTCGTTAGCCGTCACGTGACCCCGGCTTTGCAAATTCAGCTCGCTCTGGCCAGTGATTCCGAGGCAATCGCCGAAATGTCGAGGAGCTTGATCGAGTACGGGCTTCCTTGGTCATGGCAGCCAGCGCGTGTCGCTCGCGCGATTGCCTCACCAAACACAAACGTTGCAGTAGTTCGCGAACAAGACAAACTGGTCGGGTTCGGCATCATGGAGTACTGGGACGACGACGCGCACCTGGTTCTGTTTGCTGTCCGTCCCGCCAGCCAGCGTCAAGGTGTAGGTAGTTCAATCCTGGCCTGGCTTGAGGCCTGTGCAGTTGTCGCCGGCTCAAAGCGAGTTCGCGTCGAGGCGCGCCTAGATAGTGTCGCCGCCCGCAGCTTCTACAACCAGCACGGCTACCACGAAATTTGCCTCAAGCGGCGCATGTACAGCGGTGCCGCGGATGGGGTCAACCTCGAAAAATGGCTGCGCATACCTAATGACGCGTAACCCCTCCATCAAGCGGACCCACTACGGCTGGCTGCGCCAGCCTCCGCGGTCCGGTTACGTCGAACGCTAGAAGTCATGCAAATGAACGCCGTACCAGTCTTTCTCGCATCGGTCTTCGGCATTCTGGGCGTGCCCATCGCATCGGCTTGCTCCTGTCCGACCGCGGAGAGCTGGTGGGACTCGAAGTCCCCCATCATATTCCAGGCCAAAGTCCTCGGCACGGATCTCACATCCCAGACCGACCGGGGTATTCCCGTCGTCAGCGTCAGATATCAGCTCATTGAGCGATTCCGTGGAAGTCCTGACGGCATTACAGTACTGCGCACCATCACTGATACCGGCATGTGCGGCGTTCGCATCATGGCGGGAGATCAGTGGATCATTCACACAACCTCCGAAGGTTGGGTCTGGATGTGCTCCGGATCGCGGACAATTCTGCCTACGCTTGAGGGCGACAAGGTGCTACTTGAAAAACTTCGCCAAGCTAGGGACGCAAAGTGAGCCCGACTTCCAACATTGCGTTGAAGAACGTTCGCTTCGCTCACTGTGACGCATCAACAGCGGCGCGCCCCTTACCTTGATCGCTAGTCCACCCCATGACCGTCCGTCGATTGCTTCCCTCAGACGCTGAGCAATTCCAGTCCGTACGCCTATGCGGCCTGCAGGAGTGCCCGAGCGCTTTTGCGTCCAGCCATGAGGAAGAAGTCGGGACACCACTTGAGGTTGTTGCCCAACGCCTTGCGCACAAGCCGGATGGCGCGATCTTTGGCTGGTTCGCCGGTCCGGCGTTGCGTGGCGTGGTGGGCGTGCAGCGCGAAGGAATGTCAAAGCTTGCCCACAAGGCCTACATCTGGGGCATGTACGTTGCGCCGGACGCGCGCAGGTCCGGGGTCGGCCAGGAACTGCTGGTCCATGCCCTTGCGTACGCTCGCGATGAGCTTGGCGTCCGCCAGGTCAATCTGGGCGTGAACACGCAGAACGCGGCTGCAATCTCGTTGTATCGGCGCGTCGGATTCGAGGTGTACGGAACCGAGCGCGAATTTCTGCTCGTGGATGGCGTCCTGCACGATGAACACCACATGGTTTGCCAAGTACGCAGCGCTACCTGACCCATCGCCCTGGTGGACTCATCACGTCGAAGCGTGTTCACCAAGGATTGGCCAGCAAGATATTGAAGGTTCAGGGCGTGACAACTGACAAGATCACCCATGGCACCGTCCACAAGCTCCCCGCAGACCTGCGAAAGGCCATCGAATCCTGCGCCCCCGCGAAAAGCCTCTGGGCCGACATCACCCCGCTGGCGCGCAACGAATGGATTTGCTGGGTCACTTCGCCCAAGCAGGACGCCACGCGGAAACGCCGCATCGAAGCGGGCATCGACAAGATGCGCAGCGGCATGAGGAGGCCGTGCTGCTGGCCCGGCTGCCCGCACCGCTAAGGCGCGGGCGTCGGGAGCGATCCACCATCCCTACAACCGCCCCTTCCCCGCGTACTGCCCCCACAGCTCCTTCAAGCGCGCGTCACGCCCGCAGCCGCTGCGGTAGAACTTGTAGCGCACCGAATTCCTTTGGTAGTAGTCCTGGTGGTAGTCCTCGGCCGGGTAGAACGTGGTGGCCTCGGTGATCTCGGCCACGATGGGCGCCTTCAACACCCTGGACTTCTCGATCGCCGCCTTCGATTCCAGCGCTGCCTTTTTCTGCGTGTCGTTGACGTAGAAAATGCCCGGCCGGTACTGGCTGCCGCCGTCGCAGAACTGGCGGTCGTTCACGGTGGGGTCGATGTTGTGCCAGAACACGTCGATCAGTTTCTCAAGCTTGACCTTCGCGGGGTCGAACACCACCTCCACGGCCTCCGTGTGGCCCGTGATTCCGGCGGAGACTTCCTTGTAGGTGGGGTTCTTCTTCTGCCCACCGATGTAGCCGGAGGTGGTGGAGATGACGCCGGGCAGCACGTCGAACGGCTGCTCCATGCACCAGAAGCAGCCGCCGGCAAAGACGATGCGCTCGGTGGCCGCAGGCTTGGGCTGGGCAAGGGCGGAAAACGACATCAAGAACAGCACGGCAGTCAGGACAAGACGATTCAGCATTCCAGATCTCCAAGGGTGGACTGTATTGAGTCGCGTGGACTCGCGCAAACTTGCATGCGCACAAATACGGGAACGGCCCGGCTACGGATTCATTGGACATGGAGCCCCATGCTCGGCACCGACTCCTGTGGCACGAACTTTGGCCTGTCACCCCGGCGTAGGCCGGGGCCCAATTTTGGGAACTCTTGTCACGTCAACCGCAATTGGACCCCGGCCTGCGCCGAGGCGACATAATACCGAGTCACTTTTGACAAACCGCCACGCAATCGTCCATGCGCGCCTACCCCTATCGCCTCGTCAATGTCTTCGCCGAATCGGTGTTCGGCGGCAATCCGCTGTGCGTGTTCGAGAACGGCGAAGGCCTCAGTGTCGCCGAGATGCAGGCGCTGGCGCTGCAGTTCAACCTCTCGGAAACCACCTTCATCCTGCCCTCTGGGGCGGCCACGGCGCGGGTGCGGATTTTCACGCCCACCTTCGAGATGGCCTTTGCCGGCCACCCGACGCTCGGGTCCGCGCACGTGGTGCGCGACTTGCGTTCGGCCGGCGACACGCTGCGCCTGGAGATGAAAGCCGGGATCATTCCCGTGGAAGCGAAGGCAGACCGGTGGACCTTTACCGCCAACGCACCGGCCGTGCGCGAGGTGGAATTCTCCGCTGCGCAACTGGCGGATGCCCTGGGCCTGGCGGCGGCCGATGTCCTCGATGGCGCGCGCTGGGTGAACACCGGGTCGGATCAGCTGATCATCCCGCTGGCCTCACCGGACGCGGTGCGCCGGGCCTCGCCGGCCGCCGAGAAGCTGGCGCGGATCAAGAGCAGCCAGGACCGTTCGATGGCCTACGTCTTCTCGGCCAATGGCGCGGGAAAACTGCTGTCGCGGTTCTTTTTCATGAAGCACACCAGCGTCATCGAGGACCCCGCCACCGGGTCGGCCACCGCCAACCTGGGCGGATGGATGCTCTCCAATGGGCGGAATCCTTGCGCGTTCTCGATTGAACAAGGCGAGCAAACGGGACGGGCGTGTCACTTGGGGCTCGACGTGTCCGTTAGCGGACGGATTCAGGTCACCGGCCAGGTGATTGAGATTGGGCGCGGGGTGATCCACCTGCCCTGAAGGCATGAGGCACCCGCCTTCTCAAAGGCGATGTTTCAGCTTGTCGCCCCGGACTTGTTCCGGGGTCCAATTTGACTTTTGCAAACTTGGGCCCCGGAACAAGTCCGGGGCGACAATTCCGAGGGGGCTACGGAATACCGCCACACTTTGATGCACCAGCGTCCAGGTTCACGCGCTACGAGTGCACGATCGGGTAGGAGCGCTGAGGATCTTGCTAAGGCTCCGCGTCACCTTTCAATAGCTTCCACGCCACCACCAGCGCCCCCGCCCCCAGCACCAGCATCAAAATCGTGCCGATCAGAAACGCACCGGGCTGGTCGGCGAACGTGACCACGTAGGTGCCGCCGCGCTTGCCGCCCAGGTCCACGACCCCTGTGAACACGGCGCGCAAGCCCATCCACAGGCCCGCCAGGCCAATGCCGCCGAGGGCCAGCGCGCGCAGCACGTTCGGCTAGGCCTTGACGGGGATGTCCCGCACGGAGCGCCGCAGGATCTTGCCCACGTTGGTCTTCGGCAGGTCGTCCCAGAACTCGATGATCTTGGGCAGTTTGTAGCCGGTGAGGTTGGCCTTGCAGTGCTCCATGACCTTTTCCTTGGTCAGCGCCGGGTCGCCCTTGACGATCACCACGCGCACCACCTCACCGGATTTCTCGTCCGGCGATGCCACCGCACACACTTCCCGCACGCCGGGGCACATCGCCACCACGTCCTCGATCTCGTTCGGGTACACGTTGAAGCCCGAGACCAGGATCATGTCCTTCTTGCGGTCGACGATCTTGAAAAAGCCCTTCTCGTCCATCACGCCGATGTCGCCGCTCTTGAACGCGCCGTCCTTGGCCATCACTTTGGCGGTTTCATCGGGACGCTGCCAATAGCCCTGCATCACCTGCGGGCCGGCGATGCAGATTTCGCCCGGCTGGCCCGGCGGCAGGATGTTCTCATCGTCGTCGCGGATGCTCAGCACCGTCGACGGAATCGGCAGGCCGATGCCCTCCACCTTGTCCGGCAGGTGCACCGGCGTGATGCAGGCGCCGGGCGAGGTCTCGGTCAGGCCGTAGCCTTCCATCACGGACTTGCCGGTGACCTTTTTCCACTTGTCCGCCACCGCGTGCTGCAATGCCATGCCGCCGGAGAGCACCAGCTTGACGTTGGAAAAATCGAGGCTCGCAAAGCGCGGATGCGCCAGCAGCGCCGCGAACAGCGTGTTCACGCCGGTCAGGGCGTTCCATTTGCGCGAGGCCAGCACGTCGATGAAGCCGTCGAAATCGCGCGGGTTGGGAATGAGGATGGTCTCCATGCCCTTCCTGCTGAACGTCAAGCCCGAAGACAGCGCGAAGATGTGGTACAGCGGCAGCGGCTGCACCATCACGTCCTTGCCATATTCAAACAGGCCGCCGGTCCACGCATCCACCTGCTCCATGTTGGCCACGATGTTGCGGTGCGACAGCATCGCGCCCTTCGACACGCCGGTGGTCCCGCCGGTGTACTGGAGGAAGGCCAAGTCGCTGCCCTTGACTTCCGGCCGCGTGAACGGCGCGCCACTACCCATCGACAGTGCGGACTTGAAGGCCACCGCGCCCGGCAGGTCGAACGCCGGCACCATCTTTTTCTTGTGCTTGATCACGAAGTTGACCAGCAGCGATTTCGGGAAGCCGAGCAGATCGCCGATCTGCGTGGTGATCACGTGCTTGACATCCGTCTTGCCGATCACGGCCGTGAGCGTGGCCGCGCAGTTCTCCACCACGATGATCGCCTTGGCGCCGGAGTCCTTCAACTGGTGTTCCAGTTCGCGCGGGGTGTACAGCGGGTTGCAATTCACGGCGATCAACCCGGCACGCAGGATGCCGAACACCGCGATCGGGTACTGCAGGATGTTGGGCATCATGATCGCCACGCGGTCGCCCTGCGCGAGCTTGAGAACGCCGCGCAAATACCCCGCCAGTTGCGTCGCCGCCGCGTCGAGTTCGCCGAAGGTCTGCGATTTGCCCATGCAGGTGAACGCCGGCCGGTCGCGATAGACCTTGCAGGCCTCATCGACCACCGCATTGATGTTCGGGTAGCGGTCCGGATCGATGTCGTGCGGCATGCCCGGGGGATAGGACGCAAGCCAAATGCGTTCAGTACTGGCGGTCAAGGTGCTCTCCTCGTGGTGTGGTCGTTGTACCGGCGCTCTGGAGGCACCGTCCGGGCGGTCGCGCCGCCCGGGTTTTGCGCATCTTAGCGCAGGATGAAATCCACTCGGGTGAATAGTGTGTTTGCTCTAAAAGCGCGCCGTAAAGTCGGTCTCAACTTCACGGCCACGCCCCCTGTGGCCTCCCATCCCAACATTCCACCGCCGCCGAGGAGCATCGCATGGCCACCAAGTTCAAGAAATCCGCCAAGTCCACCCCCAGTTCCGCCAAGAGCGCCGCCATGGCCGCGCTGGACAAGCTGGGCCCCGCCGGCGACATCGCCGCCAAGCTCACCGAGCTGGCACAGAACATCGGCGCGCAACCGAACGCCAAGCAGGTGATGGAATCGGCCCAGCAGATCTGGCTGGCCGGCCTCGGCGCATTCTCCAAGGCGCAGAACGAAGGCAAGAAGGCCTTCGACACGCTGGTCAAGCAGGGCGTGGAAATCGAGGAAAACACCCGCCACGTGGCCGAGGCGACGATTGAAACCGCCAAGGCGCAAGCCACCAAGACGTTTGAAGCCGCGTCCGGCAAGCTGGACAAGCTCGAGCAGGTGTTCGAAGCCCGCGTGCATGCCTCGCTCAATCGCCTGGGCGTGCTGACCGCCCGCGACATCGAGGCGCTCACGCAGCAAGTGTCCGAACTCTCCGAAGCCGTGCGCGCCCTGCTGGCGCAGGAAAAGAAGGCCGGCGCCCGCCCGGTGGCCAAGAAAGCAATGCCGAAGCGCCCCGCCGCGAAGAAGCCCGCAGCCAAGCGCCGCTAACCCCAACCCGGCCCTGCCGAGCGCAGGGCCTGACGTCTCCTCCTCGTCCTGTTATCAGGACGTTTCAAACCCCGGGTCCGAAAGGCACCGGGGTTTTTTTTCGCCGATGGATCGAGAAGCGATGGATTCCGCCGGAGCCGGCGCCTCACGCGCATCCTTGAACACGTCCAGGTAGGCCTGCGCCATCGCTTCGATGGCATGGTGCTGCCGCACCTGCGCGCGGGCCCGGAGGCCGCGGGCCCGCGAAACCTCCGCGTGGCACGCTTCGCGCAGGGCATCGGCCAGGGTTTGCGCATCCACATCTTCCGGCAGCAGCCAGCCGGTAATGCCGTCCACCACCAGTTCGCGCGTGCCGCCGCTGTCATTGGCAATCACCGGAACGCCCGCGGACATCGCTTCCAGCACGGCATTGGGGCAGCCCTGGTGCGTGCCGAGCACGATCGTTGCCGTGCAGGGCTCGGCCAGGTGCGCAAGCGCCGCGTCCGGCCCCCGGAACATCACGGGAAGGCCCCGCGCACGCTGCAACAGCGTCTGCAGGTACCCGGCATCGCGCGCCTCGGCCTGGCCGACGATGTCCAGGACGGCACCGGGCACCTTGGCCCGCATGAGGTCGAAGGCCTCGAGGATGCATTCGATCCGCTTGCTCGGCGCGATGCGCCCGCTGACCCGGAAGGTGGGCTTTGAGGGTTGCGGCGCCTGCGAACGCGGGGCCACGCCATTCGGAATCACGCGCACCTGCCGCGCTGCAGGACAGGCGGCATCGTGGAACTTGCTGACCAGCACGTCGAGCCGTGCGTAATAGTCGGCAGGACCGAAGGCCAGTGCTTCCCCGAGCGGCGCGGCGGAGTCCATCTCCGCATACGCGTAGCCGCCGGGGCTGGCATCCACCAGCCGCAGCGCGGCCGGCGCAAAGCAGGCCACCAGCAGCTTCACCTGGGGGTCGGCGTTCCAGAAGCACAGCGTGCGTGCGCCGCTGCCCGTGGCGGCGGCCAGCACGGCCTCGGCCACCTCGAAGGCATCCGCGCTGCCGGCCGGGCGGAAACACCGCACGCCGGCTGCGGCCAATTGCGCGGCGAACACCGGCTGCGTGGTCGTGCCGCACACGGCGATGGCGATGCGCTGCCGCGCACCAACCGCGCACGCCAGGTTCATCAGCGAGCGCTGTGCGCCGCCTGCGTTCAGGTTTGCCGTCACGAACAAGGAGTCGATCGATGGCGCCGCCCCACTTTGCGGGCGCAGTCCGAGGGGCACGCTCCATGCGCGCGGCCAGCGCGGCGCAGTCGCCGGCGCGAGCGTGGCGCGCACGGGCAACGCTGCAAGGCGCATTGCGACCGAATGCGCTGTTGAATCGGCCGGCAGCAGCGTGAGCGCCGGGTGCGTAATTTCCGCTTGCCCGCCGACGTCCAGCGCCACCACCGGCAGGCCCGCCGCCAACGCCTCCTGCGTGGCCATGGACAGGCCCTCGTGGCGGCTGACGTTGAGCACGGCATCGAAGGCGGCGTACCACGGCGCAACGTCCGGCACCCAGCCCGGAAGGCGCAAGCGCTTCGCCACACCCCGCTTCGCTGCGGCGTTCGCCACGCGCTCAAGCTCGTTCAACCCACCGGCGTCCAGCGCGCCGCCCAGGATCACCAGTTGTGCCCGGGAGTGCGGTGGCATCGCCGCCAGCACCTCCACGGCACGCGCGTGGTCCTTTTGGGGCTTGAAGGCCCCAACCACGCCGATCACGAAGTCCTCCGCCGCCAGGTTCCATTCGGCGCGCAGTTGCTGTCGCCGGGCGGGATTGACCGCCGACGCCTCCACCCGGGGCCGATGGCGGATGACCGCGACCGGCACGCGGCAGCCGTCGGCCATCGCCTCCGCGCGCACCGCGGCCGCACAGGCGAGGGCCAGCGGCACGTGCTGCGGCGGCCAGGTGTGCGGCGCGTTGCGCCACCCGGCGCGCGTGTTGTGCAGCACCGGGATCGTCACCAGGCCGGCCCGCCACAATCGCGCCATCAGGGCATCGGGCACCAGGTGCACGGCCACGGGAATGAGCATGGGTGAATGCGCCCACCGGCGGGCCACCCGGTCCACGAAATCCTCCGGGCTCTCCCGCCCGCGCCGCAAGACATCGATGCCGCACGGCACGGGATACTCATCGCTGCGCGCATGCACCACGGCCAGTTCGATGGCGCGCCCGCGCGAGGCCTCGGCTGACAGCCATTCCAGCACGATGCGCTCCGCACCGCCGCGTGCAAGGGATGCGATCAGCACGCGCACCGGCATCGGCGCGGCCGCCGGCTCAATGGACGGCGCGCAGCCTGAGGCGATCAGGCTCGCGACCGGCGTGGCGCCATCCATGGCGGGTCAGTAGGCGGTCGAGGACTCGCCGCCCGAAGTGCCGTCGGAGTCGCCACCGGCGCCCGCGGAGGCCGCGTCCCAGCTGCCCGCCGCCCCGCCCCCGTCGAACGCACCGCCCGCACCGGCAAACGCGACGGCCGTGGCTGCGCGCGAATCCGCGGAGGAGGACGAGGACGTAAAGGACGAATGGCTGCTGTCGGAGGTCGATGAGGTGAAGGGTTCATCGGCCATTGGCGTCTTGAAGGTCCATCCCTTGCGCGACCACTTGAACTCGCGCTCCGGGTGCCAGTAGCGCACGCGTGGATCAGCAGGATTGGCGAGGTCGACCGTGAGCTTGCCTTTCCCCACGCGCAGGACCCCGGCATTGTCGACGTCCTGGTAAAGGAAATCGGTCACCGCCTTCCCGGCAGGTTCCTTGAGCGTCACGCGCTCGCCCTTCTCCGTGGCCACAAACGTGGCATTGAGCCCGGGGAACCCGGGCACGTCGTTCCAGTCCGGTTCAGGCCGCTTCTTGTTTCCCCGGCGCTTTCGAAGGGCCTGGACGAAATCGAGCAGCCGCTCGGGGTGGTAGTGCGGTTGCAGTTCCGGGAACATGGCGCGATACAACGTCTCGTTGCGTTCCCTTGCGGCCAAGGCCGTGCGCTCCGCGCTCCGCTTCATCCAGCGGCCCAGCAGGGAAAAGAGGACCAGGAAGAGGACGATCCCGCCGATCCCGATGCCAATCACCAGGCCTTCGCTCATTCGCTGCCCCTTCCGTGGTCGGTGGAACTTTCCAAGGTTGCGTGCCCATTTCCGCCGGTGAACGCCGACAAAAAAGCATTCTGTAGGTCAGGTTGCGCGCAGCGCTACCTGACAATCCTGTTATCCACCAACAGCGGTGTCAGGTAGCCTTCGGCAACCTGACCTACAAAGCTGACCTACGTGGCGCGTGTTCCTGCAAGCGCGCGCGCCGGCGTCCATTTGCGGAGGCAAACCCGATGACTGGCGCGGCTTTCAGGCCGAAAACGGCCCGAAACGCCCGCCCCTCCTGGACTTTGGTTCCAGTACGCTGGGAAAACAGCGGAAGAATCACTCCTCCTTGAGCACCCGGTCCACCAGTTTCACGTACGCCTTCATGGCGTCGTCCTGGCTCATGCCCTTGATCTTGGCCCAGGCGTCGTACTTGGCGCGGCCGACAAAGTCCGTGAACCCGGGCTTGTCGCCGGAAACATCTCCCTCGGAGGCCTGCTTGAAATGCGCGTAGAGGCGCAGCTTCATCTCGTTTCCAGGGTCCTTCTTGGCCTTGGTCACGTCCTTGGTGGCCTTCTCAAACTGCTTTTTCAGGTCGGACATCGCGACTGCTCCTCTGTATTTCCGGGTTTTTGCAGGGGTCCAAAGGGTGAATTCCGCTCTGGCGGGGGTTTCCTTGGGGGTGAACACAGGCTAAAGTAACTCTAGCTGAATCGTCCGGGGCGGGCAATTTCCCTCGGAAAAGCATGGGTTCTTCGGAGGACACCGCGCACAAAAACCAGGCGCGGCACGGCATAGAACACGGCAAAACCGCACGGCAAAACCGGAAGCCAACACCCACGATCATGGCCAACATCCCCAGCCTGCCCAACATCAAGATCGGCAATCGCGAGCGCATGTCCGGTGTCGACACGGCGTGGCTGCGCATGGAACACCCGACCAACCTGATGATGATTGTCGGCGTGATGATGTTCAAGGAGCGGCTGGACTACAAGAAGCTCTGCACTGCAATCGAACAGCGTTTCCTGACCTTTCCGCGCTTCAAGCAAAAGGCCGTGCAGGACCCCACCGGCGCCTGGTGGGAGGACGACAAGAACTTCGACATCAAGCACCACATCAAGAAGGTGAAGTTGCCCGGCAAGGGCAACAAGAAGGACCTGGAGGATTACGTCAGCCAGATGGCCGGCACCAGCCTCGACTTCACCAAGCCGCTGTGGCAGTTCCAGTTGATCGACAACTACAAGGGCGGCACGGCGCTGCTCACGCGCATCCACCATTGCTATGCCGACGGCATTGCGCTGATCGGCGTGATGATGTCGATGACCGGCGACAGCGCAGAGAAAAGCCTCATCAAGCCGCCGCCGCGCGACAAGAAGAACCCCGGCCCGCCGGCCGCCGACATGGATTTCTGGACCAGCGTCACCAAGCCGATGGCCAGCGTCTGGTCCGGCGCGATGAAGCTCACGCGCGGCATCGTCGAACAGGGCCTGGAGATCGCCAAGGACCCGGCGACCATGCGCGAGTTCGCCACCAAGGGCATGGAACTGGCCGAGGAACTGCGCAAGATCGCGATGATGGAGCCGGATACCCCGACGCGCTACAAGGGCCTGCTCACCGGCAAGAAGCGCGTGGCCTGGTGCGACCCGTTGCCGTTGTCCGAGGTGAAGGTGATCGGCAAGGCGCTGGGCGGCTCGGTGAACGACGTGCTGCTGGCCACTGCGGCCGGCGCGCTGCGCGATTACCTGGCCAACAAGGGCGACGACACCGGCGGCGTGGAGCTGCGCGCCGTAGTGCCGGTGAATTTGCGGCCGGTGGAAAAGGCCGGTGACCTGGGCAACCAGTTCGGCCTCGTGTTCCTGGACCTCCCGGTCGGCATCGACGACCCCATCGAGCGCACGCAGGTGGTGCGCGCCCGCATGCGCGAATTGAAGGGCTCCGCGCAGCCGATCGTGGCCTTCGTGCTGCTCTCGGCCGTCGGCATGGGGCCGAAGATCCTGCAGGACCAGATCAGCGCGCTCATCGGCCGCAACGCCACCGCCGTGATGACCAACGTGCCCGGCCCGCAAAAGCCGCTGTTCTTCGCCGGACGCGAGATCGACGAGATCGACTTCTGGGTGCCGCAATCGGGCGGCATCGGCATGGGTGTATCCATCCTGACCTACAACGGCAAGGTGCAGTTCGGCCTCATCACCGATGCCGGCCTGGTGCCGGATCCGGAATCGATCATCAACCGCTTCGGCGACGAGTTCGAGCGCTTGGTGATGCAGACGCTCATGGGCCCGTACGGTCCGGAGTTCGAGCCGGAACTGGAGAAGGCGTTCGGGGGCGGCGCCGCCTCCGGCAGTGCGGAAGCGCCTGCAAAGAAACGCCTGAAACGCGACAACGCCTGACGGCCCGCAGCCCGTCCCGGTACGGCCTGAAAGTCGCATCGACGTGAAACGCGTGGCCATCGCCGGCGGGACAGGACTCGTGGGCGGCCACCTGCTGGCCCAACTTTGCACCCTCCCCGCCGTCAAACAGGTGTTCGCTGTGGGCCGACGTGCACCCGCGCAGTCAAACGCGAAACTCAAATTCATTGAATGCGCGCTCGACTCGGCGCCGGACCTGCCGGCGATCGACACTGCGTTCTGCTGCCTCGGCACCACGATCCGCAAGGCCGGTTCGCAGGCGGCGTTTCGTGCTGTGGACTTGGACATGGTGGTGCACTTCGCGCGCGCGGCCAAGAAGGCCGGCGCCACGCACTTCGGGCTGGTGTCCGCACTCGGCGCAAACGCGAAATCCGGCGTGTTCTACAACCGCGTCAAGGGCGAGGCCGAGGCCGCGCTGATGGCGTTGGGGTTCGAGTCCCTGACCCTGGTGCGGCCGTCCCTGCTTCTAGGAGAGCGCGATGAATCGCGGCCCGCAGAACGGTTCGGCATTGCGGTGTCGCGGGTGCTCTCGCCGTTGATGATCGGACCGGCGCGGCGGGTGCGGCCTGTTGATGCGGAGGCTGTCGCGCGAACGCTCTTGCACAGCGCGCAAACGCACGACCAGGGCATTCACGTCGTCGAGTCGGAGCAAATCACTTGAGACGACGCGGACCAAAGGTTGGCGTCCCGCGCAGAGCCAAGGCCTGCCTACACGAGTCCTTCCGGATTCCGCTCGCCGTTGATTTCGATGCGGGCCCTGGAATACCAAATCGACTCGATGAACACGCGAATTTCCGCGGGCGCCATTTCAGAGGTCTCGACCTTGGCAGTGAGGATTGGCACGCGATCTCCAGTGGAAATCATCTTGGTCGCACGGGCGATTTCGCGCGCCCCCCTCAACAATCGGGTCGGGCCAAACCAGCGATTCGTGAGGATGAACGTTTCGCCGGCATGCTCAAACTGCCACACATCCGTGGCGATAAACGGCCAGAGGTACCAGTACCACTTCGTGGCGGTCATCCGCTTCAGAGATGCCATCAATACACCTCGAACTTGATCCCGTGGCGCGCCAGCGTGGATTCGACGTACGGTTTCCAGGCGAAGCGCGGCGTCCACACTTTGGTCACCGATTCGTACGCCGTTTCCACCGGCACCTTGCGGATGATGGTGCGGTACAGGAACATCATGCACGAGGCGCGCATGTTGACCTCGCAATGCACGAGGAGCTTTTGCTTGCCGTACAGGCGCATCGCGGCGACGAAATCGTCGAAGTGCTTTTCCGCCGGCGCGCCGAAAGGGATCGGGATGTTGTGGTAGTCCACGCCCTGCTTGGCCAGGATCGCCGGCTCCTCCTTCACGGCCGAATCCACCGTGGGCGGCGCAAGGTAGATCACCGACTGGAACCCGCGTGCCGCAAGGCCCGCCAGCGCTGCGGCCGTCGGCTGGCCGGAGGTGGTCCACAGGTCGGAAATCGGCACCACGTTGGGGGCGTCGAGCTTTTCTTGTGCGAATGTCCATGATGCGGGGAATGCAGCAAACGCCGAAGCCCCAATTAGGAAATTCCGGCGCAACGAAGTACTTGCCGGAGTCGCTCCGCTTGAACTGTCGCCCCGGCGAACCACCCATCCGGGTGGCAATGGGTCGGGGTCCAAGTTGACGTTTCTAAATTGGGCCCCGGCCTTCGCCGGGGTGACACTGGGCAAAGGGTTGATGAACCCGAGCACTGGCGCGGCGTGTGGGCCGCTTTCGGCCTGGTTGCCGCGCGGGTCCTGGGGTTTGGTCATTGTCATGCAGCCACCGCCGCCACGATGTCGATTTCCACCACGTAGGTGCTCTTGAAGCGGCTGACCGGAATGATCGAGCGCGCCGGCTTGTGGTCGCCAAAGAACGCGGCGAACGCCTGGTTGGCCTCGGCCCAGCCGGCGATGTCGGACACATACAGCGTGGCACGCACCACGTGGCGGCGGTCCGACCCGGCGGCCTTGAGAATCGTCTCGGCGTTGGTCAGGCACTGGGTGACCTGCGCGGCCATGCCCTCGGGGACGAAATCCGGCGCCGCGCCCGGCACGCGCGCGAGTTGCCCGGAAACATAGATGGTGTCGCCGTGAACGACCGCCGGCGAGTAGTGGCCGGCGGGCGGCGGCGCGTCCGGCGCGGATACAAAAGTCAGTTTTGCCATGGCAGCTTGTCCAGGTCCACATTGCCTCCGGTAAGGATGATGCCGACGCGTTTTCCCTTCACGTCGAGGTTGCCTTCCAGGATCGCGCCCAGCGGCGGGCAGCACGAGGTTTCGCACACGATCTTGAGCAGTTCCCAGGTGGTGCGCATGGCCGCGATGATATTCGCTTCCGTAGCCAGCACGATGCCATCGACATTCGTACGCAGGATGTCGAAGGTCTTGTCCCCCAGCCCGGTGCGCAGGCCGTCGCAGATGGTGTCCGGCACCGCGTCGGTGATGCGCACCCCATCGCGCAAGGAGCGAAAACCGTCGTCCGCGCCGGCCGGTTCGCCGCCATAGACCTTCACGCCGGGCTTGGCGCCCTTGGCCGCGATCGTGGTGCCCGAGAGCAACCCGCCGCCGCCCAAAGGCGACATGACGATGTCCAGGTCCGGTACGTCCTCAATCAATTCCAGCGCCGCCGTCCCCTGCCCGTTCATGACGCGATAGTCGTTGAACGGGTGCACCAGTTCGTAGCCGTGCGTAGCAATCTGTCGATCGACCGCCGCCTCGCGCGCGGCCACATTCGGCGCGCAGTATTCGATGGTGGCGCCGTACGCGGCGATGGCGCGCTTCTTCGGCGCCGGCGCGTTCTCCGGCACCACGATGGTGGCCGAAATGCCGCGCAGCCGCGCCGCCCAGGCCAGCGCCGCGCCGTGGTTGCCGGACGAATGCGTGACCACGCCGCGCCTGGCCTGTTCGTCGGTCAAGGACAGCACGGCGTTGCAGGCCCCGCGCGCCTTGAACGCGCCGACCTTCTGGAAGTTCTCGCACTTGAAAAACAGCTCCGCGCCCAGGCGCGCGTTGAGGATGCCGCTTGTCAGCACCGGCGTGCGGTGGATGTGCGGGCGGATGCGATCGTGCGCGGCGCGGATGGTGTCGAGAGTGAGCATGGAGGGTCGAAGTTGGAGTGTGGTCCTTCGTTCCCGCCCCCGATCAAAGCACTCGAGGGCAGGCTGCGGCGGGAACCCAGTACATCGTAACAACCAATCAGTGTTTGTTAGGGACTAGGTTCCCGCCTGCGCGGGAACGACGATAGCTTGGTGATTCTCAAAGTTGCTCAGGTGGATACAGGGCCTTGGTGAACTTGACGAGGTGCAATTGCACTTTCATCACGTCGGGCCGCGGAAACGGCACGGACTCGCGCGGCGCGAAACCGAAGTGCCGGTAAAACGGAAACAGCTCGTGCCGCACGTTGATCACCGTGAGGTCGAGGTAGCGGCACTGGCGCGCACGGCACCAGTCCTCTGCCGCGTGGATCAGCACCCGTGCCAGGCCCTGGCCCTGCGCCGCGGGACTCACCGCCAGCAGGCCCAGATAGCCGCGGCCCCGCACCGACGCGGCATAGACGGACCCGGTCAACGCACCTTCGGCGTCTGCGAGCAGCAGGAAATCGCCGGCGCGCATCTTGGCCGCAATGTCGCTGGAATCCGTGCGCGCACCGTCGATGCATGCAGCCTCGGCGAGGTAGGCGCGGTTGGTCACCTCGACGATGGCGGGAACGTCTTTTGAGGTGGCGGTGCGGATGGCGTTCATGGGGTCTATCGCAAGTCAAGAGTCGTTCGATCGAATGTGCTGGTGAGATTGTCGACGACTTGAAACGGGTTTTCGTCATCATGCCCACTTTGAAAAAGGGGGCGGCGAGCGAGAGCGAGCGGGGGATTTATGGTGTTGCCCCTGCGCGAATACCGTCGAATCCAAACCGCCGCAAATCCGCCCGTACAGCTTTCCCATGGACCACAGTTGTCTTTGATGCAACGCAAGCGCATCCGGGCGCTTCATTCCATACTCTACACACGGATCGACCCACATTGCGGAGGCGTGCATGTTCGAGTCTGCGGAAATCGGTCACAAGCTGGGAAAAAAGGAATTTGACCGCGAAGAACCCAAGCTGCGCCGCGCCCTTCTGGATGCGCAGTACGACCTTCTGGAACAAGCCAGGTTTCCCGTCATCATCCTGGTCAACGGCGTCGACGGCGCCGGCAAGGGCGAGACCGTCAACCTGTTCAACGAATGGATGGACCCGCGCCACATCCACACCCACGCCTTCGGCGGCTCCACCGATGCGGAGCGCCAGCGGCCGGAAATGTGGCGGTTCTGGCGGGCGCTGCCGCCCAAGGGGCGCATCGGCATCCTGTTCGGCTCCTGGTACACGGACCCGATCCTCCAGCGCGTGATGGAAAGCGAAAGCGCGGCGGAGTTCAACGAGCGCCTCGCGCGCATCCGCGACCACGAGCGCATGCTGGTGGCCGAGGGGGCGCTGATCGTGAAGCTCTGGTTCCACCTCTCCAAGGACGCGCAAAAGAAGCGCCTGAAAGAACTCTCCGCGAAGAAGAAAACCGCCTGGCGCGTGACCAAGGAAGACTGGAAGCACTTCAAGCGCTACGACGAATTCGTCGGCGTTTGCGAACACGCGCTCAAGGAAACCTCCACCGGTGAAGCGCCCTGGAACGTGATCGAGGGCAGCGACCACGAGTACCGCTCGCTCACCGCCGGCCGCCTGCTGCTCGATGCCCTGCAGCGGCGCCTGAAGAACCCCGCAGCACCCCCGGTCAGCCGGGAGCCATTGCCGCAGCCCGCGATCGACCAGCGCGACGTGCTCAACACCGCCGATTACAAACGCAAACTCACGCGCGAGGACTACAGCCGCAAGCTGGATAAGCTCCAGGGCGAGCTGTCACTGCTCACGCGCCACAAGAAAATGCGCGAGCGCTCGCTGGTGATGGTGTTCGAGGGCATGGACGCGGCCGGCAAGGGCAGCACCATCCGCCGAATCACGCGGGCGATGGACGCGCGCTTCTATCACATCGTGCCGATCGCCGCCCCCAGTGACGAGGAACGCGCGCACCCCTACCTGTGGCGCTTCTGGCGGCATGTGCCGCCGCACGGCCACGCGGTGATTTTCGACCGCTCCTGGTACGGCCGCGTGCTGGTGGAGCGCGTGGAGAAATTCTGTGCCGAAGGCGACTGGATGCGCGCCTACCACGAGATCAACGAATTCGAGGAGCAGCTCGCCTCGGGCGGCGCCATCGTCGCCAAGTTCTGGCTGGCCATCAGCCCGGATGAACAGCTGCGCCGCTTCAAGGAACGCGCCAAGATCCCGCACAAGCAATTCAAGATCACCGACGAAGACTGGCGCAACCGCAAGAAATGGCCGCAGTATGAGCGGGCGGTGGCCGACATGATCGACCGCACGTCCACGGGCATCGCGCCATGGAACGTGATTGCCTCCAACGACAAGCCCTGGGCGCGGGTGGAGACTTTGAAGCGATTGGTGGAGACGTTGGAGCGGGCGTTGTAGCGCGAGTTACCTACCCGCAGCGTCGCCTGCGTGCCGCGTCGTATCGGCGCGGAACGCCATTCTCGGGGCAGCTGCCTCACGCGCAGCCGTCTGAGGCCCATATCAAGCCCCGCCATCCGCGCAGCGTTTCACCCCTGCGCGGTGCTAAACTTTGAGCACATCAGGGTATAAGAACCCACAACCCATCCAGACAAGTGCCGGGTTTGTCGTTTGCGTTATGACTGTATTTGTTTACAGTAATATTATGCATCTCATTGAAAACAAAAGGGTATCCGGAATCTGGTGTGGGATTGGGGTTTTGGAGGGGCGTAACACATACTTCAAGAACCGGATTTTAGTGTTGGAATGTCGGCCGGGTGTGTTATCGTAAAAGCCGGATTCCACTGTGGGCTTGCCCGGGTGCTGAGTGACCGATTTTCTGCAGTTGCCTAGCCTTAAAACGCTTGCTGTCCGAAGTGACGACGAGTTTTACGTTGTCGAGGCCGCCGGACGTTCCGACTGGCTCACTTGCCAGTTGTGTGAGGTTGGCCGGCTGCACGGTCACGGCTCGCAGGAGCAGTCTTTCCAGGACACGCCGTCGCACGGCAAGCCCGTGCGCATCGTGATCCAGCGACGGCGTTACCGCTGCATTGCCTGTGGCAAGACGCAGTTCGAGCCTATTGCCGACATCGACGGCAAGCGTCAGGCCACCGGGCGCTTGGTCAACTACGTCCGAACCCACTGCTTCCGCGAAACGTTTGCTGCCATGGCCAGGCAAGTGGCTCTGGACGAAAAGACCATTCGGCACATTTTTGACGACTTCGTGGCCGAACTAGGGACCAGCGTCCGGTTTCTGACGCCGCGGGTGCTCGGTATCGATGAGATCAAGATCATCGGTAGCTACCGCGCGATGATCACCAACATCGAGCGGAAAACGGTGTTTGATGTGCGTCCAAGCCGCGCCAAGGCGGATCTGCTGCCGTATTTCCGTCAGCTCCGCGACAAGGACAACGTGGAGTTGGTAGCAATGGACATGTATCACGTGTACCGGCAAGTAGTGAAAGCCACGCTGCCGCAGGCACGGATCGTGGTGGACCGGTTCCATATCCAGCGCATGGCCAATGAGGCGGTAGAGAAGCTGCGGAAGCGTCTGCGGAAGGATCTCTCGGCCCGCCAGCGGCTCAAGCTCAAGGATGAGCGCTTCATGCTGCTCAAGCGGCAGCACGACCTGGACGCGGCGGCCATGGCGCGCATGCTGGCCTGGTTCGAGCAGTTCCCGCTTCTAGGCGAGGCGCATGCGCTCAAGGAGGGCTTCCTGTCGATCTGGGACCAGAAAAGCCGAGCGGGTGCGGAAGCGGCCTGCGAGCGCTGGCTGGGCAACATCGCGCCGGAACTGGCGCCTGTCTTTAAGGACCTGACCACAGCGGTCCGCAACTGGCACGACGAAATATTCGCCTACTTTGAGCAGCCCATCACCAATGCCTATACTGAGTCTGTCAACCGACTGGCGAAGGACATGAATCGCATGGGCAGGGGCTACAGCTTCGAGGTGATCCGAGCGCGGATGCTTTACGACAAGAAGGCTCGCGAGGATGGTGCCGTGGTGGAGACGGTCCTGGTCGACGACTTCAACCCGAACCTCGCCGAGTTCACTTACTCACGCGCTGGTCCGTCCGTCCGGAAGAAGAAGGTGCAGCAGGTGGTCGAGTATGGTCCTTACATCCCCACGCTATGCAAGCTGCTGGAGGAAGGTCATTTCGAGTAGCAGGAGAGCTCCTGGCGCGACTCGGAGGCGACAGGATCATCGCGGCGAAACACCGCAAGCGGCTATCCGGCGCAGCAAGACAACTGTTTCACGTCCTTTCTGAAGGTTTGCGCGGCGAGTTTGAGGCCTTCGACCATCGTCAGATACGGGAACAATTGTTCGGCCATATCTTCGGCGGTCATTTCGGCACGCATCGCCATCGCAGCGGTCTGGATCAGCTCGCCTGCTTCCGAGGCCACCGCCTGCACGCCGATCAGACGGCGAGAGCCCTGCTCGATGACCAGCTTGATGAAGCCGCGCGTTTCGAAGTTGACGAGCGCCCGGGGCACATTGTCCAGCGTCAGCGTCCGACTGTCGGTTTCAATGCCTCGTAGGCGGGCCTCGGCTTCGGACAGCCCAACGGTAGCGACCTGCGGATCGGTAAACACCACCGCTGGCATGGTGGTCAGATCCAGCGATGCATCACCGCCGGTCATGTTGACCGCTGCGCGAGTGCCCGCTGCCGCCGCGACGTAGACGAATTGCGGTTTGTCTGTGCAATCGCCCGCCGCAAAGATGTTTGGAGCGTTTGTCCGCATTCCGCTGTCGATTACGATGGCGCCTTGGGCGTTCAATGCCACGCCTGCCGCTTCTAGGTTAAGGCCGCGAGTGTTTGGCGAGCGGCCGGTCGCCACCAGTAGCCGGTCGGATCGCAGCTCGCCCTGCGAAGTCGTCAAGACGAATTCGCCGTGCGCATGGGCCACCTGGCTGGTCTGGGCATGTTCCAGCACCTCGATGCCTTCGGCGCGGAAAGCCGCCGTGAGTGCTTCGCCGATGGCCGGGTCTTCGCGGAAGAACAGGGTATTGCGGGCCAGGACCGTGACGCGGCTGCCGAGTCGGGCGAAAGCTTGTGCCAGTTCGACTGCTACGACCGACGACCCTATGACGGCTAGGCGCTCAGGAATGGCATCGCTCGCCAGCGCCTCGTTCGATGTCCAGTAAGGCGTACCCTGTAGTCCCGGAATCGGGGGCACCGCGGCGCTCGCGCCGCTAGCGATGAGGCAGCGATCGAATGTCACCGAGCGATCACCTCCCTGGCTCAAAGTCACCGTCAGCTGTTGCTCGCCCTGAAACATGGCGGTTCCACGCAGCACGGTGATCGCTGGATTACTCTCCAGGATGCTCTCGTATTTGGCATGACGCAGTTCATCGACGCGTGCTTGCTGCTGGGCCAGCAGTTGATGGCGCAAGATCACTGGGGGCGTTGGCGGCACTCCGGCATCGAACGGGCTTTCCCGACGCACGTGCGCGATATGTGCGGCTCTGATCATGATCTTGGAGGGCACGCAGCCGACATTGACGCAGGTTCCGCCGAGGGTGTCGCGTTCGATCAACGTCACCCGCGCCCCTTGTTCGACCGCCTTCAACGCCGCGGCCATCGCAGCGCCACCGCTGCCGATGATCGCGACGTGCAATGCTTGCTTGCCACCGTCGCGTTGGTCGATATTCCTGCTGGCGTCAGCCGGCTCAATGACCTGGGCCGGGTATCCGAGCGCAGTGACGTGGGCCGCGAGTATCGCGCCACGCGCGTCTGAGTCCGCCTCGATGTCGGCCCGCGCGCCCGGGTGCGACACACTCGCCATGCGGACTCCCGGCAGGCTCTCAAGTGCAGTCTTGATGTGCTGGGCACACGACGCGCAGGTCATCCCTGCGATCGACAGGGCGATCGTCTCAGCCATGTGGTCGTCTTCCTTACGGCTTGACGGTCGACGGATAGCCGGCGTTCTTCGTGGCCTCGGTCAGGGTCGCGACAGTCGTCTTGGCGTCGTCGAAGGTGACGACGGCCTCGCGCTTCTCAAAGGTCACGTCCGCATGCTGCACGCCGGGCAGTTGGGTTAGGGCTTTTTTCACCGTGATCGGGCACGTGACGCAAGTCATGCCGGGAACCGACAACGTCACGGTCTTTGTCGCAGCCCATGCCGGCGCAGCGAAGATAAGGGTCAGGGCCGACAGAGCGATGAGTTTCTTCATGAGTCTTCTCCGGTTAGTAGAACAGCGGAACGATATAGGGGAACGCCAGCGCCACGGCTACAAGGGCGGCGACGACCCAGAACAGGGCCTTGTAGATGCTCTGAGTCCGCGGCACGGCGCATACCTCGCCGGGCAGACAGGCTTGCGCGGAACGGAAGATGCGACGCCAGGCGAAAAACAAGGCAACGAGCGCCGCGCCGATGAAGATCGGGCGATACGGCTCTAGCGCCGTAAGGTTGCCAATCCAAGCGCCAGAAACGCCCAGCGTAATCAGGACCAGCGGGCCGAGGCAGCAGGTCGAGGCCAGGAGGGCCGCCAGGCCGCCTGCGACCAAGGCGCCGCGACCACTTCTAGGTTCTGCCATGTTGCACTCCTTCTTTGCGGACTGGCGTAACATTACTTCCGTAGTCAACTACGGAGTCAAGCGACATGGATGCTGCATCGGAAACCCTGACCATCGGCGCCTTTGGGAAGGCCGCGGGCGTCAACGTGGAGACAATCCGGTTCTACCAGCACAAGGGACTTCTGCTGACGCCAGAACGATCCTACGGCCGCATTCGTCGCTATGGCAGCGCAGACGTGGCGCGGGTGAAGTTTGTGAAGGCAGCGCAGCGCCTTGGCTTCAGCCTGGATGAGGTCGGGCAACTCCTCAAGCTGGAGGACGGCACCCATTGCGGCGAAGCTGCTGAGCTGGCCGCGCTGCGGCTTGCCGATGTCCGATCCAAGTTGGCCGACCTGGCACGAATGGAAACAGTTCTGTCAACGCTGGTGTGCCAATGCCAAGCGCAACAAGGCCGTGTCTCCTGCCCGCTGATTGACGCGTTGCACGAGAACTGAAATCTACATCAGGCGTCGATACACCGATAAGCCACTTCTTGGTTGGAACCGCGACCGAGCCGAATCCAACATCGGCACTATCGACATCTTGCCCAACCATACCGTCGGCCCAACACAAAAATCCGGATACCCAAACAAAATGCTTTCCGCTAGTTT
The DNA here is from genome assembly GCA_016790765.1 of Betaproteobacteria bacterium. GTDB lineage: Bacteria > Pseudomonadota > Gammaproteobacteria > Burkholderiales > Usitatibacteraceae > UKL13-2. Next base: position 7,661 of record JAEUMZ010000134.1, on the reverse strand, counting down.
TTCAACCGTAATAGGGCGCACGCTGCCGCGATATGCAGCGAAATGCGCCCTATATTGAGTTAGCGGTCATGGAAATTCGGCCCCATATGCTGCGCGGCATTTTTGCTTTAAGCGTTCTGCTAACTGCGTTCTGGGTAGTCGGAATCCTGTGGGATTCTGTCGCTGGACGAGATCCCCCCGTTTATGTTTTGGTATTTGTTGCAGCAATGCTTGCCGCAGGCGTTTCGCAATTTGCCTTCCGTGGACGCCGCCTCGTCATACCGTCCAAACTTGATATGGCAGAAACAGCTCTCTCTTACGTTCCGCGTGTCATCGGTGCCTACTTGATGGCGGTTCCAGTTGTAGGCCTCATCACATGGCTGCTTGTTACATTCGTGTCGCGCGACTCCGGACACCCCGAGAGCGGAATTCTGGTTTGGCTCATGGCATTGTGGTTGCCGCTTTGGTTCGCGCCAGCCATTGGGGTTGAGTGGTGGTGGCATTCAATTCGAAAGCGAGGGCTGGCATGACCACTAACTTTGCGGTCAAGGTTGCTCCCTTTGGTCGCGGGACGGCGCAAGAGCGCGCCGCCCCTTACCTCACCCGTTAGGCGACTCGACGTGGATACGCGTTACATCGAGCGGCGTAGGGAACTAGAGTCTCGCTTTTCCTCGTACACAGAGAAAGCGAACGAGCGTGAAGTCATCGAATCACCGTCACGTGCCTACCGGCTGACGTTGGACTATTACTCAACCGGTCCGAACACTTGGGAGTTCAGCCGAGGCCGCGTTAGTACGACTCGAGGCAACAGGATGATCGCCGACATCAAGCGCAACTACGGCCATTTTTGGTATTCATGGATCACCCATGGCAATGGCCATGAATACCTAATTTGCGGTGAAGATTATCAAGGCCAGACGATAGTTAATCTTTCGACTGGCGAGATTCGAAGCTACTTTCCGGACGCTGGCTATGACGGCGGTGGTCTTTGTTGGACCGCGGCACACCCTTCTCCCGATTCACAGGTACTCGCGGTTGAGGGTTGCTACTGGGCCTGTCCGTATGAAGTCGTGTTTTATGACTTCTCCTCGCCAGATGACTTGCCGTACAAAGAGCTGTCTCGAGTTCGAGATTTGGGCAAGTGCGTAGGATGGAAGGACAATGAGTCATTTGAATTGACTCGGGAGGTCGAGGCTAGAAAGTCAGATGGGCGAATGTATGGGGAGTTGACTGATGAGGAGCGGGACCTCGCTGACCGAACTCCGGGCGCATTGCATACCATCGAGATTTCAACGGTCGTCAAGCGACCGTTTGCGGCATGAGTCGCCTAACACCTCGTATATGGACTCCCCGCCCACCGCAAGAGATTGTTCTGAAGGTTTGGTAGCCCGGGACTAGCCTGCAGTCGTATATCCGGCATCTGAAGTGGGCTCGTGGTGGCCCGTGCCGACATGGAATCTGCGTCATCGAAGCGCCAATTGTTACAAGCGGCAGGCCTGTTGTTGCCAACGCGGCTGCCGGAAGAGTTATCGGCGTTCATCGATGTGGGGATGACCCTGGGTGCCATGATGGGGAACAATCTCTGCGCAAAGCGAAGGTGGTGGTGAAACGAAGCTCCTTTCCTGCCAAACGGTTTTCCGGCTAGGTTGCGATGGGGAAATCGGTTCGCGCCAGTTTCTTCGCAAGCTGCGAGCCCTGGCTGGTGAAGGATTCACCATCGCGCAAGGTGGCGTAGCAGATGCGCGCCATCTTGTTGGCCAGCGCGCAGGCCGCCTTGTTGTGAACAAAAGGGGCCAGCGTCATTTGTTTCCGATTGAATCGCACACAGACTGCGCATGACCTTGAAGCGCGAAGCAATTGCCGGGGCACCATAGAAGCCATTCAGGAGATCGCCGAGGGCGCATCAAGTACGCGCATCAAGCCGTTCCAAGGTGTGCTTCCATGCCAGTGATCGACGATCGGCGGTGACGAGCGTTGCGTGCGACAACAACGCGGTTGCCGCAATGAAGCGATCCGCAGGGTCTTCGGACAAACCGTTGAGTTCCGAGGCTCTTAGCGCGATATGCCCGTCCAGCGGCACTTCGGTGAGACCTGCCGCGATGAGCTCATGCCGCCAGTCCGCAATGCTGGACGCAAGCTTGATGCGACCTCGCTCGGCGAGAACCGCAACCTCCCAAAAAGAGATTGCCGAGACGAGCACCTCACCCTTGCGCCAATCCTGCTCTATTCTCGCGCGGGTTTTGCGTCCCAACTGTTTGTCACCCGCGTCCATCCACACCAATGCGTGCGTATCGAGGACAATCATTTAAGCGCTTTCCAGCGCACTTTGCCGTCTGATGCAACGATATCGCCGCGAATGTCAATCTTGTCCGCGTGCAGGCCGAGCGGGCTCAAGGCACGCGGGGGCCGATGCGGACGGAGCTCCGCCACGGGCCGCCCGTTCTTAGTGACCACGATGGCTTGCCCCGTGCGCGCGACTTCGTCCATGAGCGCCAGACATTTCGCCTTGAATTCGGAAGCCTGAATCGTTTGCATGATGAGCCTCGTCTCCATTGATGACCACTATTCTGCCCATGGTCATCAAATTGGTCAAGATCGCCGCTGCTGACGTTTGGCGCAGGATTCGTGAATCCGCATGAAGGCGGAGCGCAACCACGTACCCCGAGGGGCAAGGCTTGGGGTGCCAAGAAGGCCGTACGCCACCCAACTCCTCAAGCACGGCATCCATTGACTTCAATTGCCCTCAGCCACCCTTGTTGATCCCCGCCGGCACCTCCACCCACTCCAAACACTGCGAATGCGAGGTCGAGTAGCTTGGCGTCCCCAGCGGCGGATCTGTGAAGCACCCCGCCGCGATGCCGATCAAATCGGGCATCGTCGAAATCGTCCAAATCAGCGTGGTGCCGCAGCGGACGCAGAAGTGGCGGCATTGGTCGTGGTTGAACGTGGCGTGGTGAAACGCGAATTCGTTCATCGCGCCGCCGCGCTCGATTACTGCCGCTTTGGGAAAGTAAGCCGAAAGGCCGAAGGCGCTGCCGGTGCGGCGGCGGCAATTGCTGCAATGGCAGATGCCGTATTGGGACGGCTCGCCTTCCACCGTGATGAAAGCATCGCCACAAGCACAGCGCGCGGTGCGCCTCATGCGGCGTCCTTGCGCTGCACGATGTCCCACAGGTTGCCGTACAGGTCCTTGAACACCGCCACCTTGCCGTAGGGTTGTTCCACCGGCTCGCGCACGAACTCGATGCCCTGGGCTTTCATGCGCGCGTAATCGCGCTGGAAATCGTCGGTCTGCAGGAACAGGAACACGCGCCCACCGGTCTGGTTGCCGATGAAGTCCTGCTGCTCCGGCTTGTTCGCCTTGCCCAAGACGATGGAGGTACCCTCCGACCCGCGCGGCCGCACCACCACCCAGCGCTTGTCTTGCGCCGGTTGATAGGTGTCCTCGACCAGCTCGAAGCCGAGCTTGCCAACATAGAAATCGAGAGCCTCGTCGTAGTCGCGCACCACCAGCGACACATGCAGCAGCGATTGTTTCATCGGAGCGCTTCGGTCATCCCCACTTGACTGCCATGCACTCCACCTCCACCCGCGCCCCCAGCGCCAGCCCGTTGGCGCCGAGCGCGCTGCGCGCGGGAAAGCGGTCCTTGAAGTAGGTTTTGTAAATGTCGTTGAAGGCGGCCCACTCGCCGATGTCGGCCAGCATCACCGTGCATTTCACCAGGTCCTTCATCGCAAAGCCATGCGCCTCGAGCGAGGTCCTGATGTTGTCCAGGGTCTGCTTCGCTTCCGCAGCCATGCCGCCGGGCACCAGCTTGAGCGAACCGGGCACGATGCCGACCTGGCCGGACAGGTACAGCGTGTTGCCCACCCGCACCGCCTCCGAAAAGGGCAGGTTTTTCGGCAGCACCTTGCCCGAATTCAGGTACTCGATATTGACCGGCACGTGCGCCGCTGCGGGCGCGGGGCCCACGATCCACATGCCCACCAGCGTCGCCAAGCCCCCCATCCATCGCCGATTCATGCGCTTCTCCTTTCAAGGTCGCACCACATGTGCACTTTGCCGCGAAACCGGCCGTCGGCATACAGGGCGCGCGGCTCGGTGCCGAACGCCTCGAAACCACAGGATTCGTACAGGCGCTGCGCGGGGTGGTTGCCCTCGGTCACGGTCAACAGCACCTGGCGCACGCCCGCGCGCGCACGCGCCGCATCGAGCACCGTGCGCACCAGCTGGCGCCCGGTCCCGCATCGGCGGCCGGCCTCGACCACGTACATGCCGATGAGCGTGGCCTTGTGGCGCATCTTGGTGCGGGTGGCGAATTCCAGCGCCACGGTGCCCACCAGCTCGCCTTCCCGAAACGCACCGAAGGCGCGCGCATCGGTGCTTTCGCCGCCGATTCGCCGCACCCACCACTCAATTGGCTGCACCGCGCGCTCTTCGACGGTGGAGGTGAACTCGGCCGGGTGGCGTGCGTAGGCGTCCAGCATCAGCGCGCGATAGGCGTCTGCATCTGTCGAGTCCAGCGGCCGCATGTGCAATTCAGGCACGCTCCGCACCTTCCACGATGCGCGCGAAGCGCGGCTGCACGCGCCCCTCAAAGTGGCCGGTCTCGACAAACATCGCGTACGGCCGCACCCACCAGCCGGAATCGTTGTACAGCGGCCGGTACACCACCATCGGCTCCAGCGTCTCGCTGTGCCGCGCGGTGCCCAGCACCTCGTACTCGCCGCCCTTGTAGTGGCGGTAGCGCCCGGGTTGGATCACCGGCAGGGGCGGCAGGTCGTCTTGCGCACGCTGCGGCATGCTCAATCCAGCTTCACATTGGCCTTTTTCACCGCCGCCTGCCAGCGCACCAATTGCTCCTTCATGAACGCGCCGAACTGCGCGCTGTCCAGGTAGGCCGGGTCGGCGCCCTGCGCGACCATGCGCGTGCGGAGGTCCTCATTGGCAAGGGTCTTGCGGAACGCATCGTTCAACTTGGCCAGCACCTCGGCCGGCAACTTGGGCGGCGCCAGCACGCCGTAGAAGCCGACGATTTCGAAATCCTTCACGCCCACTTCGGCCATGGTCGGCACGTCGGGGATCGCGCTGTTGCGCACCGGCCCGGTCATGGCCAGCGCGCGAACCTTGCCGGCCTTGAGGTATTGGCTCACCAGCGGAATCGATTCGGCCATGAACTGCACCTGCCCGGCCAGGAGGTCGCTGAAGGCCGGCGCCGAGCCCTTGTACGGCACGTGCACCATCTTGATGCCGACTGCGTCCTCCAGCATCTCCGGCACCAGGTGCGATATGCCGCCATTGCCCGCCGAGGCGTAGTTGACCTTGCCGGGGTTGGCCTTGGCGTAGGCCAGGAACTCTGCAAAGGTCTTCGGCGCGAAGTCGATGTTGGTCACCAGCGCCAGCGGCTGCTGGGCGGTGCGCGCCACGGGCGTGAAATCGCGCAGCGTGTCGTAGGCGGTCTTGGTGTAGATGAAGGGGTTGATGACCATGGTGCCGGTATTGGCCATCAGCAGCGTGTAGCCGTCCGGTGCGGCCTTGATGAGCTCGTGCGCGGCGATCGTGCCGCCGGCGCCGGGCTTGTAATCGATCACCACCGTGGTGCCCAGGTGCCGTTGCAGCTGGTCCACTAGCAGGCGCGCATGGGTGTCCAGCGGCCCGCCGGGCGGGAAGCCGACGACGATCTTGACCGGCTTGTCCGGATACGCGGCGAGCGCAACCGGCCCAGCCGCAAGGCCGGCCAGCATGAACGCGGCGGCGCCTAGCGCGCGCAGGAGGGGACGGCGGTTCATTTCTTCACCTCTTCACCCTTCGTGGGCGCGGGTTGGTGGCTGATCGTGAGCTTCTGCGTGAACGGCTTGACGCCCAGCGCCTCGTACAACGCGGCGTTCTCGAACGCAACGCCGCGTTTCACGGTGAGGGCAATCTTGCGCGCGGCGCCGACGTTCTTCGTCGGGTCTTCTTCCATCAGCACCAGGTCGGCGTCCTTGCCGACCTCGATGGTGCCGGTGCGGCTCTCCACCATCGAATAACGCGCGCCGTTGCGCGTGGCGATCTGCAGCGCCTGGGCCGGGGTCAGGCCGGCCATGACGTAGAGCTCCAGCTCGCGGTGCATGGTGAACCCGGCGACATCGTCGCTGCCCGCCAGGACCGGCACGCCGGCGTCGTACATCTTCTTCACGAAGCCGAGCAGCTTTTCGTACGATTTTCGGAACGGCTCGGCGTTCTTGTCGTTGACGTCCATCGAGTTGGTCAGCCAGGCGCGGCTGATCGAGGGTGGCATGTTGGGCGAGACCATGCGGAACGAGGGGTTCGGCGCACCCTGCCGCTGGTTGTACATCGCCTCGAAGGTGGTCATGGTCGGATCAACGGCAACCTTGCGGTCCACCAGCAGCTTGATGAAGTCGCGGACCTTGTCGCCCTCGAGGTCGATCTGGTTCGCGTTGTCGCCCACCAGGTAGAAGCGCAGCAGGGTGCGCGTGTCGTCGTCCTTCTTGGTGAGGAAATTGAGCACCAGCTGGTTGATGTGCTGGATCTCGTCGAAACCGGCGCGCACCGCCTCCTCCGCGCGCATGAACGCAGGGATGTGGCCGGAGACACGGATGCCGCGCGCGTGCGCATGCGCCGCGACTGGCTCCACCCATTCGGGCTTGATCGAGTTGTAGAGCTTGACCTGCCGGAAGCCGCGCTGCGCATACCAGTCGATGGCCTTTTTCGCGCCTTCGACGTCCTCGACCACGAACCCGCCGTACGAGGAATACGGGCTCTTGCCCTCGATGTACCCGGTGGCGACGATGTTGGGCCCGATGGCATCGCCGCGGTCGATGCGCGCCTTCAGGGTGGCGAGGAACGCGTTGTCGTTACCCATGTCGCGCACCGTGGTCACGCCGCCGGCCAGGTGCAGCAGCGCGTCCCAGGGGCCGGTATGCACGTGCATGTCGAACAAGCCCGGCGAGAGGAATCGGCCGCTGCCGTCCACCGCCGTGGCTTCGCCCTCGATCGGCGCGTTGGGCGGGAAGATGGCCGCGATGCGGCCATCGTTGATGTGCACGTCCGACGGGCCGTTGAGGGTGGCGTTGTTGGCATCGAACCACTTCACGTTGCGGATCACGATCGGGTGATCGCGGCGCAGGGCGAGCTTGTCGTACAGCGCCTTGTGCGACTTGGCATCCGCCGCGACCTGCACCTTGAGCAGCGCCTCGTGGTTGTTTTCCCAGCCGGTTTCGAGGAACGCAAACGCGGGCTCGACGAACCCCAGCATCCTCTGCTTGTTCGCCGCGCCATTCCACAGCCACACGTAGGTCGGCGCGATGCCGAGCCCGCGCAGGGCATACAGGCTTGCCGTGCCCTCGCGCGGTTTGGCGGCGCCCTTCCCCGGCGTGCCGGACGCCTTGGCCACCACCTTGGCCTCGGTCAGCTTTTCGATCAGCAGCTGGCCGGAGGGCAGCGCCGGCAACTGCTGCCGCGGGGCCTTCAGCACCGCGCGCGCCAGGATGGCGATGAACTCGGGTGAATTTTCAATGGCCACGTACGCCGCCGGTCCGCTCACCTCGCGCTCGGCCGCATCGGCCTTCGATTTCCAGCGGACCTTGTTGCCCACGCGCGCATACCGCTCGTCAATGGGCGCGCCGAAGGTCGATTTTCCGGTCGTCGTGAGCGCGCTCAACAGTCCATCGGCACCGAC
>JAEUMZ010000113.1 GCA_016790765.1 Betaproteobacteria bacterium | reverse complement strand
CGCCTCGCCCCAGACCGCGAACAGGTCGACGAGCTTCACGTCGGCGAGGATCAGGTTTTGTTCGTGCGACACGCGGATTTCGCCATGGCTGAAACGGTCGGCCAGGTCGGCCACGGCGTCGAGCTGCGCGTCGGTGGCATCTCCCGGCGCCACGCCGGACTTCTTCAGCGACAGGGTCACCGCGGCGTAGCCGGGCTGCTTGTGGCCGAACACATTGCGCGACACCCAGCGCGCGTAGGCCGGCAGCTCCAGCAGGCGCGTCTCGTGCCCGGCGCAGACGGCGGGGAGCTTTTCGTAGGGTGGATCAACGAAGTGGGAGGCCACGCGGTCGATCTCGTCCTGGGTTAGCGTGGATGCCCCGTCCTTCAGGTGTGCCCACTCGGCGTCCACCTCGGCGCGGAATTTCTCCAGGCCCAGTTCCTTGACCAGGATCTTGATGCGCGCCTTGTACAGGTTGTCGCGGCGGCCGAAGCGGTTGTAGACGCGCAGGATGGCGTCGAGGTAGGTGAACAGGTGCCGGCGCGGCAATGCCTCTCGCACGACGTGGCCGAGGATCGGCGTGCGGCCCAATCCGCCGCCCACGCGGATGTCAAACGCGACGTCACCCGTGGCATCGTGCACGGCGTGCACGCCGATGTCGTGGAACAGCGTGCCGGCACGGTCCTCGCGCGCGCCGTTGACGGCGATCTTGAACTTGCGCGGCAGGTAGGCGAACTCCGGATGGAAGGTGGACCACTGGCGGATCAGTTCGGCGTAGGGGCGCGGGTCGATCAGTTCGTCGTGCGCGATGCCGGCGAACTGGTCGGAGGTCACGTTGCGGATGCAGTTGCCGGAGGTCTGGATGGCATGCATCTCGACCTCGGCCAGTTCGGCCAGGATGTCGGGCACGGTTTCAAGTTTCGGCCAGTTGTACTGGATGTTCTGGCGCGTGGTGAAATGGCCGTAGCCACGGTCGTAGGTGCGCGCGATGTGTGCGAGCTTCCTGACCTGGCGCGACGACAGCAGGCCGTAGGGGATCGCCACGCGCAGCATCGGCGCGTGTTTCTGCAGGTACAACCCGTTCTGCAGGCGCAACGGCCGGAATTCATCCTCCGACAACGCGCCGGACAGGAAGCGCCGCGTTTGTCCGCGGAACTGGGCGACGCGTTGGTCGACGATTTTCTGGTCGTAGGGGTCGTAGCGGTACATGATGGAGGGGGCAACGGCGCTTGCGTGCCAATGCGCAGGCACAGGAGTCGCATGCTACGAACCCGGCCATCGGGCGTGAAATGCCGGATGCGCATGGAATATAAACGGGAGATATAACGGGATTTGAGTCATGCGTAAAGTGTATATAGGGGACTGCGCTAACATGGCGCATGGGCCTGGCGATCGAACCCCCCGCAATCCTGCTCCTGGCGCACGGCTCGCCCGAGCCGGGCTGGGCACTGCCGTTCGAGGCGATCCGCGCGCGCGTAGCGGCGCTGCGTGCGGACGCGCCCGTCGGCCTGGCCTTCCTGCCCCCCGCGACCCCGGGGTTTGACGACGTTGTGGGGAACCTGATTGAAGGCGGGGCACGCCGGCTGGTGGTGGTTCCCCTGTTTCTCGCCCGTGGCGGCCACGTGGTGCGCGACCTGCCGGCCATGGCCGATGCCGCGCGGACGCGCTTGGGGATCGGGATCTCGATCGCACCGGTGCTCGGGGAGTCGGACGCGATGCGCGAGGCGATTGCGCAATGGGCGGTGGCGGCAACGGTTGCTGTGTCGAATGACGCCTGACGGACGGATCCATCCACCCGCCTGGGTGCTGTATCTGCTGGAGTGCGAGGGAGGCCGCTTCTACACCGGCATCACCACCGACCTCGAGCGGCGCTTTGCGGAGCACTGCGCCGGGCTCGGCGCGCGCTATACGCGCATGCATCCGCCACTGCGGGTGGTTGCGATCAAGGAGTTTCCCGACAGGTCATCCGCCGCGCGCGCGGAGGCCGGGGTCAAGCGCATGAAGGCGGCGGACAAGCCAGGCTACTTTGGCGCCTAGGCGCGCGTGCGGACAGGAGTATGCCGGTTCAGGGTGCGCGGGGTTCTGCGCGCAACAGGGGTGGCTGCAACTGGATGGCGCCGCCACGCCGGTACAGGCGCGCCGGGCGGCCGCTGCCGCCCGACGACATCTGATCGGTCTCGACGACGAAGCCAGGGGTGTTGAGGACCTTGCGATGGAAGTTGGGACCATCGAGGGGCGCGCCCCAGACGGCCTCGTAGACTCGCCGCAAGGCGTGGATGGTGAAGGACTCGGCGCAGAAGTGCGTGGCCAGCGAACTGTACTCGAGCTTCGCACGCGCGCGCTCGACGCCGGCATCGAGAATCCGTGCATGGTCGAAGGCCAGCGGCACCTTCCCGGAGAGCAGGGTGGCGACCGGCAGCACGCGCGCATCGCGGGCGTCGCCGCCGGCGCGCGGCTCGGGCAGGTCGGGGACGATGGCCAGGTAGGCCACCGAGACCACGCGCTCGCGCGGGTCGCGTTGCGGATCGCCGAAGGTGGCCAGCTGTTCGATGTGCCCGGCACGCGCGGCATCGACCCCGGTTTCTTCCTCCAGCTCGCGCAGGGCCGCCGCCTCGAGGCTTTCCCCGGCGCGCACGAATCCCCCCGGCAAGGCCCAGCGGCCGCGAAACGGCGCGATCCCGCGTTCGATCGCCAGCGCGCACAATGTGTCCTCCCGCAAGGTCAGGATGACCAGGTCGACGGCGACCGCCATGCGCGGCGGCAGGCCCGCACGGGAGGCCCGGCGGCGCGGTTGGGCGGCCGATTTATTTGTCATGTTGACAATTATACCCGTCGGCCCTATTATTGTCGTACTGACAATAAGTGAGGTGCTTCATGAAGACGATCCTTCCTGCCCTGCTGGTCGACGGTTACAAGGTGGGACATGTGTTCCAGTACCCGGCCGACACCGAGTTCGTGTACTCCAATCTGACCCCGCGCAAGAGCCGCCTTGGCGGTGAGGCCGGCAACGGCGGCGTGGTGTTCTTCGGCTTGCAGTACTTCATCCAGGAGTACCTGGTCCGCCAGTTCAGCGAGAACTTCTTCGCACGGCCCGAGGCCGAGGTGATGGCGGCCTACCAGCGGCGCATCGATCACTACCTGGGCCCCGGCGCGATCACCTACGACCACATCCGCGCGTTGCATCGCCATGGCCACCTGCCGCTGCGCATCAAGGCGCTTCCCGAAGGGAGCATCGTCCCGCACGGGGTGCCGATGCTGACCCTGCACAACACCGACCCGCGCTTCTTCTGGGTCACGAACATGCTCGAGACCATCCTGTCGGCCGTGCTGTGGAAAGCCTGCACGTCGGCCACCAGCGCCCACCGGTTCCGCGCGACATTCGAAAAATACAGCGCACTGACCGTGTCGGACGCGCCGAATCCGTTCATCGACTGGCAGGGGCACGACTTCTCGTTTCGCGGCATGTCGGGGCTGGAGGACGCCGCGCTGAGCGGTGCGGCCCACCTGCTGTCCTTCACCGGCACCGACACCGTGCCGGCGATCGACTTCCTCGAAACCCATTACGGCGCCGATGTCACGCGCGAACTGGTCGGCGGCTCGGTGTCCGCCACCGAGCACAGCGTGATGTGCATGGGCCTGGAAGACAACGAGCAAGAGACTTTCCGGCGCCTCATGGAAGACGTTTATCCGGCGGGCATCGTGTCGATCGTGTCCGACACCTGGGACTTTTGGAACGTGCTGACCGACATCCTGCCGGCACTCAAGGACCGCGTGATGGCGCGCAACGGCAAGCTGGTGATCCGGCCCGATTCCGGCGACCCGGTGAAGATCATCAATGGCGACCCCGATGCCGCGCCGGGCACCCCGGCCTTCAAGGGCGCGATCCGCCTGCTCGACGAAACCTTCGGCCACACCCTGACGGCCAAGGGCTACAAGCTGCTCGACCCCCATGTCGGCCTGATCTACGGCGACAGCATCACCGCCGAGCGGCAGGATGCGATCCTCGGCGGGCTGATGGCCAATGGCTACGCCAGCGACAATGTGGTGCTGGGCATCGGATCGTACAACTATCAATACGTGACGCGCGACACGCATGGCTTCGCCATCAAGGCCACCTTCGGCACCACGCGTTCGCGCGGCGACCAGGCCATCTACAAGGACCCGAAGACCGACGACGGTACCAAGCGCTCGGCGCTCGGCCTGTTGCGCGTCGACCGCGTCGGCGGGCGCCTGGTACTGCGCGACGGCGTCAGCCGGGCCGAGGAGGCCGGCGGCGAGTTGGTGCCGGTGTTCGAGGACGGCAAACTGTTGCACGTCGAAACGCTGGCCGGCATCCGTGCCCGGCTGCGAAAGGAAACGACATGATCGTCCACGCCAACCACCCGGAACACGGCGACCTGCGCTGGCGGCGCTTCGAGTTTCCCGATGGCCAGCCGCATTGCGCATTCGACGCGCAAGCGCTCGCCGCGTGCACCGGCCCGGTCGAAATCGTGACGGCGGTGCGCGCGGCGGGCGACGTGGTCTGGGCCGCCTTGCTGGTGGATGCGCTGCGATCGGGCTTGCCGCGCGACTGCGCGCTCCACCTCAACATCGGTTACTTGCTCGGCGCGCGCATGGACCGGCGCATCGGCCCGGGCCAGCCCGCGACGCTGGCCGTGATCGCCGCGCAGCTGCGCGCGCTGCAGCCGATGCTCGGCGCCCTGCGCGTGCTCGATCCGCATTCGCCGGCCACGCTGGAGCAGCTGCCGGGGGTCGAAGTGTTGGTCCCGGATCCCTTGGTGGCCTATGCCCTGCGGCGACTGTCCGGGGAGGAGGGCAGCGCACCGGTCGTGGTGGTGCCGGATGCCGGCGCGCGCGGGCGCACCCTGGGCGTTCTGCGACGATTGGGCATCGACGCGCCGCTGGCCTTGTGCTCCAAGCAACGCGATCCCAACACCGGCAAGCTCTCCGCGTTTCGCCTCGACGAAGGTGTGGTGGCCGGCCGGCGCGCGCTGATCGTCGATGACATCTGCGACGGCGGCGGCACGTTTACCGGGCTGGCGCGTCTGCTGCGCGTGCACGGTGCGGCGGAAGTCCACTTGTGCGTCACGCATGGATTGCTCACCAAGGGCTGGGCCCTCGAGGGAATCGATCGCATCTTCACCACCGACTCGGCGGGCATGCCGGGGACGGCAGGCCTCGCGTTGCACACCGATGCGCACGACCCGCGCCACCTGGACGGCACGGCAGATGACAAGGTCAGGCTGAGCGTGCTGACGCGCTTCGTGGAATCGCTGGTACAGGACTTGCCCGCTTGAGCAGAATCAGGTCGGCGGGTCGGGCGCGTGGATCCTGGGGGGCGCCTTCGTTGCGCTCGACGTCCGTAGCGCTGCGGTCCCGCAGGGTCAAACTCGCCAAGGGGTGCGGCTTTCGAGCCTGAATCGGCCCAAACGCCGCGCCAGGGCTTGGGTTTACTCCACCGTCACACTCTTGGCCAGGTTGCGCGGCTTATCCACGTCGGTTCCCTTGACCAGCGCGGCGTGGTACGCAAGCAACTGCACCGGAATGGCGTGCACGATGGGAGAGAGCAGTCCGGCGTGGCGCGGGGCACGGATGATGTGCACGCCTTCGGATTCGGAGAAGTGCGAGTCGAGGTCGGTGAACACGAACAGCTCGCCGCCGCGCGCCTTCACCTCCTGCATGTTGGACTTCACTTTTTCCAGCAGGGCATCGTTGGGGGCGATGACGACCACCGGCATGCGGCTGTCCACCAGCGCCAGCGGGCCGTGCTTCAACTCGCCGGCCGCATAGGCCTCGGCATGGATGTAGGAGATTTCCTTCAGCTTCAGGGCGCCTTCGAGCGCAATCGGGTAGTGCAGGCCGCGCCCGAGGAACAGGGCGTGCTGCTTTTCGGCAAAGCGATCAGCCCACGCCTTGATCTGCGGCTCGAGGTTCAATGCATGCTGGATGCTGCCGGGCAGATAGCGCAGTTGCTCGACGTGCGCAGCTTCATCCGCTGCCGGAAGCCGGCCCTTGGACTTGGCCAGCGTGAGTGCCAGCATGAACAGCACGCACATCTGCGTGGTCATGGCCTTGGTCGAGGCGACGCCGATTTCGGGGCCGGCGCGCGTGTAGCAGACATGCCGCGAGGCACGCGGGATGGCCGAGGCGCGCACGTTGCAGATCGACAGCGTCATCGCGTGGCCGAGTTCCTTGGCGCGCTTCAAGGCCTCCATGGTGTCGAGCGTTTCGCCGGACTGCGAGATGGTCACCACCAGCTGCTTCGGGTTGGGGATGGAGTCGCGGTAGCGGTACTCGTGGCCGAACTCGATGGTGACCGGTACGCGCGCGATCGACTCGATCCACTGCTTGCCGACCATTCCGGAGTAATAGCTGGTGCCGGAGGCGAGGATCAGCACGCCCTCGGCGGCGGCAAAGTCGGCTGCCGCATCGGGACCAAACAGGTCCGCGGTCACGCCCTCGTTGAGCAGCCCGTCCAGCGTGTCCGACACCGCGCGCGGCTGTTCGTGGATCTCTTTTTGCATGAAGTGCTGGTAGGGCCCCAGCTCCCAGGCCTCGTTGGAGGCGTCCGAGGTGTGGACCTCGCGCGTGACGGCGTGCCCGTCGCGGTCGACCACGCGAATGCCTTCGCGGGTGAGTTCCGCCGCGTCGCCTTCTTCCAGGTAGATGACGCGCCGCGTTTCCGGCAGGATCGCGGAGACGTCGGAGGCGATGAAGTTCTCGCCCTTCGCCGCGTCGCCGACGCCAATCAGCAAGGGGCATCCAACGCGCGCGCAGCACAGGACGTCGGGCGATTTCACCGACATGACGCCGATGGCGTAGGCGCCGTGCAGGTCGCGCACCGCACGTTGCACGGCGGTGAACAGGTCGCCGGCGTCCTTGAAGTAGAAGTGCACCAGGTGGGCGATGACCTCGGTGTCGGTCTGCGAATCAAACGCGTAGCCAGCCGCCTTGAGCCGCGTACGCTGCTCCTCGTGGTTCTCGATGATGCCGTTGTGCACCACGGCGATTTCGCCGTTCGACACATGCGGGTGCGCGTTGGGTTCGGTCACCCCGCCGTGCGTGGCCCAGCGCGTGTGGCCAATGCCGATCGGTCCCGCAAGCCCCTCCGCAGCGATGCCGGCCTCCATTTCGGCCACGCGCCCGACCCGGCGCACGCGGCGGATGCCGCCGTTGACCACCGCCACGCCGGCGGAGTCATAGCCGCGGTATTCGAGCCGTTTCAGCCCCTCGGTGAGGATGGGAACAATGTTGCGATTGGCGATGGCGCCGACGATGCCGCACATGAAGGGTCCGCTGGGATAGAAGAGCAACCGGCATTTTGCCCTTCCGGCCCTCCGCTGTCACGATCGAGCACAACCGGGCGCGGGGGCATGACGGACACGCCCGGGTCATTTCTTCTTCTGGGGTCGCTTCCAGTCCGGTTTGTGCAACTGTGTCTTGGCGTTCAATGTGAGGCCCCCGGGGGGAACGTCTTTCCACACCGTGGTGCCGGCGGCGATGTCGGCGCCGTCTCCGACGCTCACCGGTGCGACCAGCTGCACGTCGGAGCCGATGTGCACGCGGTCGCCGATCACGGTGCGGTGCTTGTTGGCGCCGTCGTAATTGCACACGATGGTGCCTGCACCGATGTTGGCCTGGCGGCCGACGGTGGTGTCGCCGATGTAGGACAAATGGTTGGCCTTGGAGCCCGCGCCGATCTGGCTGTTCTTGACCTCGACGAAATTGCCGATGTGCACGCCGTCCGCGAGTTCGCTCCCGGGCCGGAACCGCGCGTAGGGACCGATGCGCGCCTCCGCGCCGATGGTCGTGCTCTCAACATGGGTGAAGGCGAAGATGTCGGTGCCCGCGCCCACGGTGGCATCGCGCAGCACGCAGTGGGGCCCGATGCGCGCGCCGGCGTCCAGACGGACATGGCCTTCGAACACGCAATTGACGTCGATCACCACGTCGCGTCCGCACTCCAACGTGCCGCGGATGTCGATGCGTGCCGGATCGATCAATGTGACGCCCTGATCCATCAAGCGTTGCGCTTGGTTGCGCTGATGGATGCGTTCCAGCGCGGCGAGTTGGGCCTTGTCGTTGACCCCGGCCACCTCCCACGGATGCGGGGTGCTGGTGGTTTCCACGCGGACACCATCAGCGACGGCCATCGCCAGGATGTCGGTGAGGTAGTACTCGCCTTGGGCGTTTTGATTGCCCAGGCGGGGAAGCCAACGCGCCAGGAGCGCCGTGGGGCAGGCGAGAAACCCGGTGTTGATTTCGTCGATCCTGCGCTGCTCTGGCGTGGCGTCCTTGTCTTCCACGATGGCGGTCACCTGGCCCTGTTGATTGCGCAGGATGCGGCCGAGGCCCGCCGGATCGGCGACGCGCTGGGTGAGCCAGGCGACCTGTCCCGTGTACGCCGGGGAAAGCAGCGCCTTCAGCGTTGGAACGGTGATCAGGGGCACATCGCCGTACAGGACGAGCGTGACGCCGGGGTCCGGCAGCTGCGGCAATGCTTGCAGGAGCGCGTGGCCGGTTCCGAGTTGCGGCGCCTGCAGCGCCCAGTGGAGGCGGCCGCCGGGGAAAGCCGACCGCACGGCTTCACCGCCGTGCCCGTACACCACGCAGGTGACAGCGGGTTGCAGGGCGAGCGCCGCGTCGAGCACATGACCCAGCATCGGTTTGCCGGCGATGGGTTGCAGGACCTTGGGCAGGTCCGATTTCATGCGTTTGCCTTGGCCGGCGGCCAGGATGACCACGGACAGGGGCAGTGCGGGGACGGGGGTCTGGGACATGGAAACCGCTCAATCGGCAGACGTCATGGAACCGTCATTCTGGGCGAAAAAAAAGGCAGCGGAAGAAACTCCGCTGCCTGGATGTGTTGCGCCTCTAAACCGTTACGGTAGGTCAATTATAGCCCGACCGACCTATTTTTTGCGAAGTTTCTGGATGGCTTGCAGCTGCGCAGCCAGTTGTGCCAATTCTGCCACAACGAGTGCCCGGTCTTGGCCGCTCGCGCGGTTAGCGAGTGCTTCCTCAGCGGCGCGCTTGGCTTCCATCACCTTGGCCTCGTCGAGGTCGTGGCCTCGAATGGAGGTGTCTGAAAGGATGGTCACATTCTTGGGTTGGACCTCCAGAACGCCACCTGACACATAGACGATCTCATCCTCGTCCCTGCCGGCCAGCTTGACCTTGACGGTTCCGGGCTTGACGCGCGAAAGCAGCGGGGCGTGGCCGGGCAGGATCCCCAGCTCGCCGGTTTCCCCGGGAACAACGACCATGCTCGCCTCGCCCGAGAAAATCGACTGCTCGGCGGAGACTATGTAGACCTGCAAGGTGTGGTTCATCGTAGGCTGTCCGGTTTCTGCGTAGTTCGTTTCCGAATCAATCCGGTCGGGCCGGCTGTTTCGATGGAGGGGATGTGACGAATGCAGGATTCACTCTCGGCGGAACCCGTCAATTCATGGACTTGGCTTTTTCAATCGCTTCGTCGATGCCGCCGACCATGTAGAACGCCTGCTCGGGCAGGGCATCGCATTCGCCGTCGACGATCATCTTGAAGCCGCGGATGGTCTCCTTCAGCGGCACGATCTTGCCCGGCGTGCCGGTGAACACTTCGGCCACGTTGAACGGCTGCGACAGGAAACGCTGGATCTTGCGCGCGCGCGCCACGGCCTGCTTGTCCTCGGGCGAAAGCTCGTCCATGCCCAGGATGGCGATGATGTCGCGCAACTCCTTGTAGCGCTGCAGGGTGGCCTGCACCCGGCGGGCCACGGTGTAGTGCTCCTCGCCGACGACTTGCGGATCGAGCTGGCGACTGGTGGAATCGAGCGGGTCCACCGCCGGATAGATGCCGAGGGCCGCAATGTCGCGGCTCAATACCACGGTCGCATCCAAGTGGGCGAACGTGGTTGCCGGGGACGGATCCGTGAGGTCGTCCGCAGGCACATAGACCGCCTGGATCGAGGTGATCGAGCCGGTCTTCGTCGACGTGATGCGCTCTTGCAGCACGCCCATTTCCTCGGCCAGCGTCGGCTGGTAACCCACGGCGGACGGCATGCGGCCCAGCAACGCGGAAACTTCCGTTCCGGCCAGCGTGTAGCGGTAGATGTTGTCGACAAAGAACAGGATGTCCTTGCCTTCATCGCGGAAGCGCTCGGCCATGGTGAGGCCCGTCAACGCCACACGCAAACGGTTGCCGGGCGGTTCGTTCATCTGGCCGAACACCATGGCCACCTTGGACTCGTTCAAGTTGTCCATCTTGATGACGCCGGCTTCCTGCATCTCGTGGTAGAAGTCATTGCCTTCGCGGGTGCGCTCACCCACGCCGGCAAACACCGACAAACCGCCGTAGCTCTTGGCAATGTTGTTGATCAATTCCAGCATGTTCACGGTCTTGCCCACACCGGCACCACCGAACAGGCCGATCTTGCCGCCCTTGGCAAACGGGCACACCAGGTCGATCACCTTGATGCCGGTGGGCAGGAGGTCAACCGACGGAGAAAGTTCGTCGAACTTTGGCGCGGCCTGGTGAATGGCGCGCTTTTCCTCGGTCACAATGGGACCTTGCTCGTCGATCGGGCGGCCCAGCACATCCATGATGCGGCCGAGCGTTCCCTTGCCGACCGGCACGGAAATCGCCGCGCCGGTGTTCTTGACCTTCATCCCGCGGCGGATGCCGTCGGACGAGCCCAACGCGATGCAACGCACCACGCCGTCACCCAATTGCTGCTCGACCTCGAACGTCAAGCCGGCTTCGGCAAACGACTTGCCTCCGGATTCCTCCAGCAGCAAGGCGTCATACACCCTGGGCATTTCGTTGCGCGGGAACTGGATGTCCACCACCGCGCCAATACACTGAACGACTTGTCCGACACTCATTTTGAACTCCAACTCAGTACGAATATTTTCGAATCCTGCCAAACCTGACTAGACCGCCGCCGCACCGCCGACGATTTCCGACAATTCCTTGGTGATCGCAGCCTGGCGCGCCTTGTTGTAGGTCAGCTTCAAATCGCCGATCACTTTTTTCGCGTTGTCCGATGCCGATTTCATGGCCACCATGCGGGCCGACTGCTCGGAAGCGATGTTCTCCGACACCGCCTGGTACACGATGGCTTCGATGTAGCGCACCAGCAATTCATCCAGCACCGACTTCGCATCCGGCTCGTAAAGGTAGTCCCATGAGGAATCGGGCGCGCCGAGCTGAACGCCCGTCAGTGGCAGCAACTGCTCGCACACGGCCTCTTGCTTCATGGTGTTGATGAACTTGGTGTACACAAGGTATACCGCGTCCACTTTGCCTTCGGCAAACGCATCAAGCTGGATCTTCACCGGGCCGATCAGTTTTTCCAGGTGCGGTTTGTCGCCCAAGCCGATCACATGCGACACCAGCGGCACGCCAAATCGCTGCAGGAATCCGAAGCCCTTGTTGCCGATGGCGGTGCCCTGCAGCTTGGCCCCGGTGGCCTCCCACTCCTTGACCTTGTTGACGACCAAGCGCATGGCATTGGTGTTCAAGCCACCGCACAGGCCCTTGTCAGACGTCACCATGATCACGCCGATGTTCTTCACTTCGGCGCGCTTTTGCAGGAACGCGTGCTTGTAATCCGGATTGGCATGTGACAGGTTGGCGCACACGCTGCGAATTTTTTCGCCATACGGGCGCGCTGCGCGCATGCGCTCCTGCGCCTTCCTCATTTTCGAGGCGGCGACCATTTCCATGGCCTTGGTGATCTTGCGCGTGTTCTCCACGCTCTTGATCTTGGTGCGGATTTCCTTGGAGCCTGCCATTGCTGATCTCGCGGATTGCGTCCGGTTGCGTGGGGGGCGACTAGTACGAGCCGGTTTTCTTGAAATCCGCGATCGCGGCGTGCAGCGCCTTCTCGTCGTCGGCCGAGAGGTTGTTGACCTTCTCGATCGAATCGACCAGCGAGGCGTACTTGGATTTCACGAAGTCGCGCAGGCTCTTTTCGAAAGAAGCGACCTTCTTGATTTCCACGTCATCCATGTAGCTGTTGTTGACCGCGAACAGCGACAGTGCCATTTCCCACACCTGCATCGGCTGGTACTGCGGTTGTTTCATCAGCTCCGTCACCAGGCGGCCGCGCTCCAATTGCTTGCGCGTGGCATCGTCCAGGTCGGACGCGAACTGCGCGAATGCGGCGAGTTCACGGTACTGGGCCAGCGCCAGGCGCACACCGGCACCGGTGTCCTTGCGCTTCATGATCTTGGTCTGTGCGGCACCGCCCACGCGCGAGACCGAAATACCGGCGTTGATGGCGGGGCGGATGCCGGCATTGAACAGGTCGGTTTCCAAAAAGATCTGGCCGTCGGTGATCGAAATCACGTTGGTCGGCACGAAGGCGGACACGTCCCCGGCTTGCGTTTCGATGATCGGCAGCGCGGTGAGCGAACCGGTCTTGCCCTTGACTTCACCCTTGGTGAATTTCTCGACGTACTCCGCGTTGACGCGTGCGGAGCGCTCGAGCAGGCGCGAGTGCAGATAGAACACGTCGCCCGGATACGCTTCGCGACCCGGAGGGCGGCGCAACAGCAATGACACCTGGCGATACGCGACGGCCTGCTTGGATAGGTCGTCATAAATGATCAGGGCGTCCTGGCCGCGATCGCGGAAGTATTCGCCCATGGTGCAGCCGGAGTAGGCCGCGATGTACTGCATGGCAGCCGATTCCGAGGCCGTGGACGCCACCACGATGGTGTACGCCATTGCACCGGTCTCTTCCAGCTTGCGCACCACGTTGGCCACCGTCGAGGCCTTCTGGCCAATGGCAACATACACGCAGAAGATGCCCTTGCCCTTCTGGTTGATGATGGTGTCGATCGCCACCGCCGTCTTGCCGGTCTGGCGGTCGCCGATGATCAACTCGCGCTGGCCGCGGCCGACGGGCACCATGGCGTCGATGGCTTTCAAACCGGTTTGCACCGGCTGATCCACGGATTTGCGCGCAATCACACCAGGCGCGACCTTTTCGATCACGTCCGTCATTTTGGCGTTGATCGGGCCTTTGCCGTCGATCGGTGCGCCGAGCGAATTGACCACGCGGCCGAGAAGCTCCGGGCCGACCGGCACCTCCAGGATGCGGCCCGTGCACTTCACGGTGTCGCCTTCCTTGATGTGCTGGTAGTCGCCCAGGATCACGGAGCCGACCGAGTCGCGCTCCAGGTTCAGGGCAAGGCCAAACGTGTTGTTCGGAAACTCCAGCATTTCGCCCTGCATCACGTCGGCCAAACCGTGCACGCGGCAGATGCCGTCGGTCACGGAAATCACCGAGCCTTCGTTGCGCTTTTCAGC
>JAEUMZ010000051.1 GCA_016790765.1 Betaproteobacteria bacterium | reverse complement strand
CTGCATCTCCCCCTCGCGCCGGGACGGGTTCGCTTTGTGCATCCGTCGATCGCCATGGCCTGCGGGGACGCTGGCCGATTTGAAAGTCCACCCCATGAAACATCGCCCCCTTCCGCCGGCCTCGCGGCTCGGCCTGTTGTTGCTTCCCCTCGTTTCCCCGATCGCGACCGCCGCCATCGACAGCGCGCCTCGCCTAGGCACCGTCGTGGTCACCGCCACGCGCACCGAGCAGCCCATCGAGCAGGCACTGGCGCAGACGCTGGTGGTGACGCGCGCAGACATCGAGCGCGCCGGCAGCTTGACGCTGGCCGAACTGCTGCAGCGCTTCGCCGGGCTCGAGATCCGCAGCAACGGCGGCGCCGGGCAACCGGCCAGCGTGTTCATGCGCGGCGCCAATTCGAACCACACGCTGGTGCTGGTCGACGGCCTGCGCGTGAATTCCGCCACCGCCGGATCCACGGCGCTGGAGCACATCCCGATCGAAAACATCGAGCGCATCGAGGTCGTCAAGGGCGGCCTGTCCGGCCTCTACGGCGCGGATGCCATCGGCGGCGTCATCCAGGTGTTCACGCGCAAGGACGCCAAGCCGCGGCTCGATGCAAGCATCGGCACGGGCGCGCCCTCGGCCTCGCGCCTGGCGGTCGGCGTGGCCTCCACCGAGCGCAACCTGGCCCTGGTGTTCGACGCCGGCATCAACGATACGCGCGGCGCCTCGGCCACCAACCCGCGCGTGCCGTTCGGGCTCCACAACCCGGACCGCGATCCGTATCGCCAGAGCTTCGCCAGCGTAAAGCTCGCGCACACGCTGTGGCAGGGCGAAGTGGTGTCGCTGTCGGCGTGGCAATCGCGCGGCGAGGCCGCTTACGACAGCGGACCCGGAAAGGCGAAGAACACGCAGACGCTCAAGGGCGCGCAGATCGTCTCGGAGAACAAGCTCGGCACGAACTGGAGTTCGCGCCTCAGCGTCGGCCGCACCGAGGACGACAGCTTTGCCGACGAAGCGTTCGGCGGCCGCTTCAAGACCGCGCACGACCAGGTCACCTGGCTCCACGTGTTCAAGTCGCCCTACGGCCACACCAGCGTCGGCGCCGAGTGGCGGCGCGAGAAGGTGGCCTCCACCGTGGATTACACCGAGGCCACGCGTGAAACGGCCTCCATGTTCGCGGGCTACCTGGAGCGGCTGTACGGCGGACAACTCGAGTTTTCGCTGCGCCGCGATGAAGTCGACGGCAAGGAACGCAAGAACACCGGCTCGTTTGCCTACGGCTACGACCTGTTCCCGGGGCTCACCGCGCACGTTCGCGGCGCGCGCGCCTTCCGCCTGCCGACCTACAACGACCTCTATTACCCGGGCTTTTCCAATCCGGACTTGAAGGCCGAGGACGCGGACCAGCGCGAGGCCGGGCTGCGCGGCAACTGGCAGGGCTGGCGCTACGGCGTAGTGCGCTTTTCCAACCAGATCCGCGGGTTGATCGCCTTCACGTTCGCCAACAACACCTTCGCGCCGATCAACATCGGCCGCGCGGAAATTCGCGGCTGGGAGTTCGATGTCAGCGGGCGCGTGGCCGGCGTCAACGTGCGCGCGTCAATGACCCACCAGAAACCGCTGGATCGCGACACCGGCCTGCAATTGCAAAGCCGCGCACGCCAGTTCGGCTCCATCGACCTCACCACCGCGCGCGGGGCATGGACCTATGGCGTCAACGTCGCGGCGGCCGGCCGCCGATTCGATTCACGCACCGAGGCGCCGGAATCGCGCATGGGCGGCTACGCCCTGCTCGGCGCCAACGCCACCTACCAGGTGGACAAGCGCTGGAAGCTCGAGGTCACTGGCAACAACCTGACCAACCGGCGCTACGACCTGGCGCAGGGGTACGAGACGCCGCGGCGATCGGTGTTTGTCAACGCGCGGGTGGCGTTCTAGCAGGCATTCAGTAGGGCGCTTCGAAAAGACTCAAATCTCTGTCATTCCCGCGAAAGCGGGAATCCATTTTCATCATTGCATCAACGCGTGGCAAGGAACTTGGATTCCCGCTTTCGCGGGAATGACAAGCAAGTAGAAGTACCCATAAAAGAAACCCCAGGATGGGCGCGCCGTGTCGGCACGGACGCAGCGCCCGCGCCGGGCTTCGACCTCGTCAGGGGCCGGTCAGCGGAATCCCGGCCATCACGCGCCGGCGTGCTGCACGCGGTCAATGCCGATCAGCGCCACCTGGCCTGCGGCCCCGCCTGCGGCGAGCGACAGCGTCACACCAGTCAATATCGGCCCATGGTGGTCGATGCGTAACGTCTCGCGTTCCGCAAGGTCGAATCGCTGACCGCTGGCATCGATTTGCACCGCACCGGACAGGACAAACACCAGCGCGACGTCGTGGTTCAGCGTCACCGTCAGCGGCGCGGCGCCAAGGTCCAGCACGGCCAGCGTTCCGGTCGCGCGCGCAGAATCGACCATCAGGTTGAAATCCTCCGCCGGTCCGTCGATCAGATCGCCCTGCACCGCGCGGCCACCATCGAAGTCGAACGGGACGTGCGGGCGATCGATGCGCTGGTCCGGGGCATCCTCAAAGCGCAGCACCACGCCCGCACCCGCAAGTAGCATGATCGTGCGCCGGTAGCCGCTGAAATCCGAGAATGGTCCGGACGCGGCCACCGTCGCGATGCTCATGCGCCACAGCATGCGGCCCTCCAGCTCCCCGCGGGCGATTTCCAGCGTGCTGCCGCCGCCGTTTTTCCAGGGCTGGCGCAGGTAGCGATCGGAGGTGAGGTGACTGAAGCGCATGGGTGATCCAAAGCATAGTCGAACGCGGAGCCACGCGGGTGGACGTGGCCGCGCGACTCCACTTGGCGGTACACCGGTGTCAAACGCGACGCACGATGGCCAACACCTGCCGCGCAGGTTTATGCCAGACTGTGTTCGTGCGCCGGGATCGGAAATGCAAGGTGTGGCGCACCTTGCAACGGCGGCACCCCCTCGGGAGGGCGAGTGGCCATCTGGCACAAGGAAGTCTCCACTGCGATCGACTCCGTGGTCGACAATCCGCAGGTCATCGCCCTTTACCGGCGCTGGCAGGCGAGCCGCGCAGCGCGCGGCGCCACGCCGAACCGTTCGGACTTCGACGCGACAGCGCTGCCGGATCTGGCGGGCAACCTGATGGTGCTGGAGGCGGCGGGCGATGATTTCATCTACCGGCACTACGGCGGCGAGATCGCGCGCCACCTGCAGGACGACCTGACCGGCAAACCGGTGACGGTGTTCAGTGGAGAGATCGGCAAGTTCTTCCTCGATTGCTATCGGCGCGTGGTGGCCAGCCAGGCGCCGCTCTACACCCTGCATTTCGCCAGCCACGCGCCGCTGGTCCTGACCTGGGAACGCCTGATCCTGCCCCTGAAGGACGGCGCCAACGATTGGATCTCGGTTTACTGCGTGCCGCTGGAAATGCGACCGCAGTTGCTGGAGGCGGTACTCAACGCGACCAGCGATGCCATCCTTGCGCTGCGGCTGATTCCCGGCACCGGCGGTGAACCGGACAACTGGCTGATCCTGGTCGCCAATGCCGATTTCGCGTCCGTCATGGGCTCGCCGAGCGGCCACCTGGCCGGCAAAAAGGTGACCGAGGCGTTCCCGAACTGGCGTGAACTGGGACTCGACGCGGATTGCCTCACGGCCACGCGCAGCATGACCGACCACCAGCGCGAGATCACCCTGCCCGTGGTCGGCGACCTCAGGCACTTCAACGCCTACTTCGGCCCGCTGGGCGATGGCTGCGTGGTGCGCCTGGCCGATGTGACCACGCTCAAGCGTGCCGAGAAGGCGCTGCGGAGGCAGGCCGCGCGCCTGAAATCCGACAACACCCAGTTGGAGCAGCTGGCGTCCAAGGACGGCCTGACCGGCCTGTTCAACCGCCGCGCGCTCGACGCCTACCTC
>JAEUMZ010000041.1 GCA_016790765.1 Betaproteobacteria bacterium | reverse complement strand
GTTGTTTGGCAAGCTCCTGTGTCCGGCCACCGAAGCCGAGAACGTGCGCTTCGACAACGTGCACTTCGACGAAAAGAAGCCGGCCAACGTGATCGAGGCTGCTGCATCGGGCGCGGCACTGGGCTTCCAGATCGCCTGCGCGGTGGGGGCGATGCTGATCGCCTTCATTGGCCTGATCGCACTCCTCAACGGCGCGGTGTCCGGCGTGGCGGGGCTGATGGGCTTCAAGGGCGTGAACATGGAAACGTTGATGGGCTACGTGTTTGCGCCGCTGGCGTACATGCTGGGCGTGGCGTCGGAACATGTGACCTTCGCGGGCAACCTGATCGGGCAGAAGCTGATCCTCAACGAGTTCGTGGCCTACGTGAACCTGGCGCCGTACCTGAAGCCGGCCGCCGAGGTCACTGCGGCGGGCCTGACCGTCATCGATCAAAAGTCGGTGGCCATCCTCTCATTTGCCCTGTGCGGTTTCGCCAACATCGCCTCCATCGCCATCCTGGCCGGTGCCTTTGGCAGTGTGGCGCCTCACCTGCGCGGGCTGGTGGCGCAATACGGGTTGCGTGTGGTCGTCGCGGCGACACTGTCGAACCTGATGAGCGCAACCATCGCCGGCATCTGCATCAGCATGAGGTGACCGGGCCATGCTGCCGCAGGAGATCATTCGCAGGAAGCGCGACGGCTCGCCCCTCACCGCAGAGGAGATTTCCGCGTTCGTGCGCGGCATCACCGACAACAGCGTAAGCGAAGGCCAGATCGCCGCGTTTGCCATGGCGGTGTTTTTCCAGGGCATGGGCATGCCCGAGCGCGTGGCCCTGACCATGGCCATGCGTGATTCCGGCCGCGTGCTCACGTGGCAATCGCTCGGCTTGCCGGGGCCGGTGATCGACAAGCACTCCACCGGCGGGGTCGGGGACGTGGTGTCGCTGATGCTGGGGCCGATGCTGGCCGCTGTCGGCGGGTTCGTGCCGATGATCTCAGGGCGCGGGCTGGGCCACACCGGGGGCACGCTGGACAAGTTCGACGCCATTCCCGGCTACCGGACCACCATTCCCATCGAGACTTTCCAGCGCACGGTGAAGGACGTGGGCGTGGCCATCATCGGCCAGACCGCCGACCTGGCGCCCGCCGACAAGCGCTTTTATGCCACGCGCGACGTGACGGCCACGGTGGAGTCGATTCCGTTGATCACGGCGTCCATCCTGTCCAAAAAGCTCGCCGCGGGCCTCGATGCCCTGGTGATGGACGTGAAAACCGGCTCCGGCGCCTTCATGCCGACGCCGGAGACGTCGCTGGAGCTGGCGCGCTCGATTGCCGAGGTAGGCACCGGGGCGGGCGTGTCCACTTGCGCCCTGGTGACCGACATGAACCAGCCGCTGGCCCCCTGTGCAGGCAATGCCATCGAGGTGCAGTGCGCCATCGATTACCTGACCGGCCATGCGCGTCCGGCCCGCCTGCACGAGGTGACGCTGGCGCTGTGCGCCGAACTGATGGTGACCGCCAGGCTGGCGGCCGGCCTCGAAGATGCTCGCGCCCGGTTGCAGGATTCCCTGGACAGTGGCCGCGCGGCGGAGGTGTTTTCGCGCATGGTGGCGACACTCGGCGGTCCGGCGGACCTGTTGGCGCGCCCGGCGCAGCACTTGGCCCAGGCGCCGGTCGTCCGGCCGGCGCCCGCGCCGCGCGACGGGTTCGTGCGCACCATGGATACCCGCGCGCTCGGGCTTGCGGTGGTGGCCCTGGGCGGCGGCCGGCGCGTGGCCTCCGACCCGGTGGACCCGGCCGTTGGGCTCACACAGTTCGTGGAACTCGGACAGGCAGTGCGTGCCGGGGAACCGCTGGCGGTGGTGCACGCGCGCGATGACGCTGCCGCAACGGCGGCTGCGGCGACGGTCCTGCAGGCGATTGCCGTGCACGACGCAGCGCTGCCCGCGCCGCCGCTGATCATGGAGACCATTCACGCCCGCTGAGCGCATGCTGGGCTGGCATACCAAGGAGACCCTGATGGCAAAGACCTCGACGCTGGTACTGGTGGGAACGCGCAAGGGCTTGTTCCTGTTGCGTGCGGACAAGTCGCGCGGCAAGTGGTGGGTGGAGGAGTCCATCCCGCACTTCTACGGGCAGCAGGTGAACCACGCGGTCATGAACCGTGCCACCGGCACCCTGATCGTGGCGGCCAAGCCCGGCCACATCGGTGCGCAGGTGTACCGCTCCACCGATGGTGGCAAGAGCTTTGCCGAGGCCAAGGTGCCGCCGGCGTTTCCGAAGCAAGACAACCCCGGCTACGGCTGGGCGGTGAATCACGTGTTCTGGATCTCGCGCGGCCATGCCACCCTGCCGAAGACCTGGTTTGCGGGAACGTCGCCGCACGGGCTGTTCCGCTCGGACGACGATGGAGTGACGTGGGCCTCCGTGGATGGCTTCAATCTGGATCCGCTGCGGCTCACATTGCTGGGTGACGAGAAGGAAAACGTCCCCGACGGAGCGGTGCTGCACTCGATCAATGTCGACCCGTTCGACGCCAAACACATCATGCTTGGCATGTCCGGTGGCGGCGTATTCGAGACCTTCGACGAAGGCAAGAGCTGGAAGCCACTCAACAGGGGCGTGCAGGCCGATTTCCTGCCCGACCCGGAGGCCGAGTACGGCCATGACCCGCATTGCCTGCGCATGCACCCCACGGTGCGCGACATGGTCTATCACCAGAACCATTGCGGCATCTACAAGCTTGATCGCAAGGCCAACAGGTGGTCGCGCATCGGCGACAACATGCCCAAGGACATCGGCGACATCGGCTTCCCGATGACCTTGCATCCCAAGGACCCCAACAAACTCTGGGTGTTCCCGATGGATGGCACCACCGTGTGGCCGCGCGTGTCCTTGCAGGGCAAGCCGGCGGCCTACGGGTCCTTGGATGGCGGGAAAACCTGGAAGCGGCTGGACAGGGGCCTGCCCAAAGCGCACGGCTGGTTCACTGTCAAGCGCCAGGCCATGGGCGCCGACCAGGCGGATCCGCTGGGCCTGTACTTCGGCACCACCGGGGGGGAGATGTGGGCGAGTTTCGACGAGGGCGCGAAATGGAATTGCCTGATGCAGCATTTGCCAATGGTGCTGTCGGTAGAAGCATTCACGCTGTGAGTCGTCGGGCGCCGGCGCGAAGCGCCTCCACACCATGTCGTCCCCGCGAAGGCGGGGACCTCTAACTTTGCGTTTTCCCGGAGTCGGCGAAATACACGGCTAGGGGTCCCCGCCGAACCGCTCAATGAAAGTCACGCTCCCTACACCCCTGATCGAGTACACATCGGGTAACCGCCACGTTGAAGCCGGGGGCCGCACGCTCTCTGAACTGCTCGACGACCTCGACCGTCAATATCCCGGCATCCGCTTTCGCATGGTCGATGAACAAGGCCAGGTGCGGCCGCATATGCGGTTTTTCGTCAATCGCGAACTTCAGCGCACGATCGACGTGCCGCTGAAGGCAGGGGATGCGGTGCTGGTGGTGGCGGCGTTGTCTGGGGGGTAGGCCGGGAACCTGGGCGTGGTTTGCGCCTGTCCATCGACGGACTTGCATGCCCGTGCTGTTCGCCGGGCACGAAGCAGTGCCTCGCGAAATCCCCGACTCCCTTCGGGGCCACTCCGACCGCTGCCTCGGTCGGCGGTTCAACCGGCGCAAAGCATGCTTTGCGAAATCCCGGCTTCACCCATGCAGGATCTTCGACAAGAAATCCTGCGTCCGCGGGTTTCGCGGTGTATTGAAGAAGTCGTCCTTGGTGCAGTCCTCGAGGATCTTGCCGCCTTTTTCCATGAAGATGATGCGGTCGGCCACCTTCTTGGCGAAGCCCATTTCGTGGGTCACGCACATCATGGTCATGCCTTCCTTGGCCAGTTCCACCATCACGTCCAGCACCTCGTTGATCATCTCCGGGTCCAGCGCGGAGGTCGGTTCGTCGAACAGCATGCAGATCGGGTCCATGGACAGGGCGCGGGCGATGGCGACACGCTGCTGCTGGCCGCCGGAGAGCTGGGCGGGGAACTTGTCCTTGTGCTCCAGGAGACCCACGCGATCGAGGAGTTTCAAGCCTTTGGTGCGCGCTTCCTCTTCACTGCGGCCCAGCACCTGGGTCTGCGCGATCGTGAGGTTCTTGGTCACGCTCATGTGCGGGAAGAGTTCGAAGTTCTGGAACACCATGCCCACGCGCGAGCGCAGCTTGGCCAAGTTGGCCTTCGGGTCGTGCACCGCCTGGCCGTCGAGGAAAATTTCGCCTTTCTGGAACGGCTCCAGGCCGTTGACGGTCTTGATCAGCGTGGACTTGCCGGAGCCGGACGGCCCGCACACCACCACCACCTCGCCCTTGTTCACGCTCGTGGTGCAATCGATCAGCACCTGCTTTTCGCCGTACCACTTGCTGACGTTCTTGATTTCAATCATCGCCATGATGGTCTTCCTGATCGTTTTTTCATTTACTTGAGAAAATGCGAGTACGCCAATGTACGCCGATGACTTCACGCCGATGAACGCCGATAAGTTCAAGAGCGAGTTCGCTGACTCGATCCGAAACATCGGCGTCCATCGGCGGGTTTTGATCGGCGTTCATCGGCGGAAAGCAGTTTGTCTGGCCAATCAACGCTACCGCGCCGCCGGGTCCATGCGCGTCTTGAGCCAGTTGGTGAGCTTCGAGGCGGAGAAGCAGATCACCAGGAAACACAGCGCCACGAACACATACAGCTCCACGATGCGCCCGGAAATCTGCCCGCCCTTGCTGGCCGCACCGAGGAAATCCTTGAGGCCCACGACGTACACGAGGGACGTATCCTGGAACAGGATGATGGCTTGCGTGAGCATGATGGGGATCATGTTGCGGAATGCCTGCGGCAGCACCACCTGGCCCATCGCCTGCCAGTAATTCATGCCCAGCGCGTAGGCGGCCCACGGTTGGCCGCGCGGAACCGACTGGATGCCGGCGCGGATGATCTCCGAGTAGTACGCCGCTTCCACCATGATGAAGGCCACCACGGCCGAGGTGAACGGGCCGACGGCTTCGCCCTGCTTGCCGGTGACGAGCTTCACCAGCTCCGGCGTGAGGAAGTAGAACCAGAAGATCGCCATGATGAACGGGATGGAGCGGATCAGGTTCACGAACCCTGCGGCGGGGTAGGACAGGATCTTGTAGCTGGAAAGCCGGCCCATGGCCAGCAAGGTGCCGAAGAAAATCCCGCCCACCAGCGCAATGAAGAACAGCTTCAGGGACAGCAGCAGGCCGTCCCATAGAAGCGGCAGGTTCTTGACGATGACCTGGAAGTCGAACTCACCCATGATCAATGCCCTCCCTGCGAAACGTAGCCGGGCACCGCGACCTTTTTCTCCAGCCAGCGCATGAAGAAGATCACCGTGAGCGTGATGGCGATGTAGATCAGCGTGGCCGCCGAGAATGCCTCGAAGGTCTTGAACGTGTACTCATTGATCTGGCGCGCCTGGGCGGTCAGTTCCATCACGCCGATCACCAGCGCGGTGGAGGAGTTCTTGAAGATGGTCAGGAACTCCGAGGTCATCGGCGGCACGATGAGGCGGAAAGCCATCGGCAGCAGCACGTGCTTGTAGACCTGCGTGAGCGTGAAGCCCATCGCCAGGCCCGCGTTGGTTTGGCCGCGCGGCAGCGACTGGATGCCCGCGCGCACCTGCTCGGCCACGCGCGAGGCCGTGTAAAGGCCCAGGCACATCACCGCGGCGGTGAACTCCCACAGGCTGAACTGCGCGAACGGCAGCTCGATCAGCGTTGGATAGGTCTGCTTGAGCCAATCGCCCATCGCCGCCGGAACGACCTCCGGCATCACGAAGTACCAGAGGAACATCTGCACCAGCAGGGGAATGTTGCGGAAGATCTCGACGTAGATCGTTGCCGGCAGGCTCGCCCATTTGTTGGGCACCGTGCGCAGCACGCCGAGCACGGATCCGAGCGTGAACGCAATGACCCAGGCACAGATCGAGACCAGCAGCGTCCACATCACCCCGGACCCCAGCCAGCCGAGGTAGGTCATGCCCCCCGACGGTGCTTGCTCAAGAAAGATTTTCCATTCCAGCATGCAGATCTCCCCAACAAGGTGTGTATCGGATCGCGAGGCACCGCCCAAGATTCCAAAGCGGGATTTGGGAGGTCTTCCGGGCGCTTCGGTATTGCGGCGACCTCAAATCCCCCTCAATCCCCCTTTTGCAAAGGGGGAAGTGCCCAGCAACGAGCACACTTCGTCGATGCCGCGTCCGATCTTGTGAAACTCTATGTCTGGCGCGGCGTTTCGGCCATTTCAGTCCCAAGAACCGCGTCAATTAACGACTTTCTTGTTTCTACACCCAACAGGCACTACAAACAAAAACGGGGAAGCTCATCGCTTCCCCGTCCCCTGCATCCTGCTTATTCCGGCAATGCTTGCAGTTCGAATCCGTTCTTCAACAGCGGGCTCATCGGCATGCCGATGGTTTCGCCGGAAGGCAGCTTGCCGATGAACCACTTGTCGTAGATCTTGTTGATCTCGCCCGAGGCCATCAGCTTGGCCAGCGCGCGGCGCACCACCACGCCAAAGTCGTCATCGTTCTTGCGGAACATGATGCCGTACGGGTCATACGAGAGGTAGTTGCCGACGACTTCGAAGTCCTTCGGCTTCTTGGCCTTGGCCATCAGGCCGTACAGCAGCACGTCATCCATCGAGAACGCCGCCGCGCGGCCGGATTCCACCGTCAGGAACGACTCGGCATGGTCCTTGGCGTTGAGGAACTTGATGTTCAGGTTTTCCTTGTCCGACAGCGCCTTGATGGTGCGCTCGTTGGTGGTGCCTTGCGTCACCACCACGGTCTTGTTCTTCAAGTCCTTGTACGACTTGATCTTGGATGACTTTTTCACCAGCAACTTGGTACCGGTCACGAACGTCACCGGCGCAAACGACACCTGCTTCTGGCGCGTGAGGTTGTTGGTGGTGGAGCCGCATTCCAAGTCGATGGTGCCGTTGGACATCAGCGGGATGCGCGTTTGCGACGTGACCGGGTTCATCTTTACCGTCAACGTGGGCAGCATCAGTTCCTTCTTCACTTCCTCCACGATGGCGGCGCACAGGTCCATGGAGTAGCCGATGGGCTGCTGCTTCTCGTCCAGGTAAGAGAAGGGCACCGAGGACTCGCGATGGCCCAGCGTGATGGTGCCGCTGTCCTTGATCTTTTTCAGGGTGCCGGTCAGTTCCTGCGCAACGGCGGGGGCGGACAGCAGGGTAGCGGCAATCAGGCCTGCCGTCAGTTTGCCGATGGTCGAAGCTTTGAACATGGTTGAGACTCCTCGAAACGTGGGTGGAAGACAATCCGCATGTGTCTGCGGTTGGGTTGGAATCGCTTGCCGTAGAGCTGAACCCAGTTTACCCGAAGCCATCGGGGTTCGCCTTACCGCCACGGCCCCCTACACAAGGAGCGCCGCCGCCACGCGCCGCCCTTCGGAGAGCAGCACGTTGAAGGTGCGGCAGGCGGCCGGCGTGTCCATGACCTCGAAACCGGTGCGGCGTGCGCCGAATGATGCAGCGATGCGCGGATGCGGAAAGCGGAACGCCGCGCCGCTGCCGAACACGACCAGTTCCAGGTCTTCCGAAGAAAGGGGGGCGAAGTCCTCGACGGACAGCTCCGCTGGATCAGCCACCAGCCAAGGCGAAATCAGCCGGTCGGGCATCACGATGAGCGGGCCTGCCACGCGTGTGGCCCCCACCTGCACGAACCCTTCCCCGTGTCCAGTGATGGCAAACGATTCTGCGAAGCTGTTGAGGTGAAGTTTCATGGCGAGGAAATGGCAGGCGGCGTCCACGGCCGCCCGCATTGGCTACAATGCATTATTGCGCCGCACAAACGGCGCTTGAATCGGGCACCTGCGCATTATGCCGTGCCGGCCCACCGTCACCTGTCACCCGTCACCTGTCACCGCATCAACATGTCCCACGAATTCTCCCGCATCAAGCGCCTGCCGCCCTACGTCTTCAACATCACCAGCGAGCTCAAGATGGCCGCCCGGCGGCGTGGGGAGGACATCATCGACATGTCGATGGGCAACCCGGACGGCGCCACACCGCAGCACATCGTGGACAAGCTGGTGGAGGCCAGCAAGCGGCCCAACACCCACGGCTATTCGGTGTCCAAGGGCATCCCGCGCCTGCGCAAGGCCATCTGCGACTGGTACCAGCGCCGCTACGGCGTCTCGTTCGATCCGGAGTCCGAGGCCATTGTCACCATCGGTTCCAAGGAAGGTCTGGCACACCTGATGCTGGCCACGCTCGATTCCGGCGACACCGTGCTGGTGCCCAACCCGAGCTACCCGATCCACATCTACGGCGCGGTCATCGCCGGGGCGCAGATCAAGCACGTGCGCATGACCGAGGGCGTGGACTTCTTCGCCGAGGCCGAGAAAGCCATCCGCGAAAGCTATCCCAAGCCCAAGATGCTGATCCTCGGCTTCCCGTCCAACCCGACGGCGATGTGTGTGGACCTGCCGTTCTTCGAGCGCATCGTCGCATTGGCCAAGGAGCACAACGTGCTGGTGGTGCACGACCTGGCCTACGCGGACATCACCTATGACGGCTGGCAGGCCCCGTCGATCATGCAGGTGCCGGGCGCCCGCGACGTGGCGGTGGAGTTCTTCACCATGAGCAAGAGCTACAACATGGCGGGCTGGCGCATCGGTTTCATGGTCGGCAACAAGGCGCTGGTATCCGCGTTGGCGCGCATCAAGGGCTATCACGACTACGGCACTTTCACGCCCATCCAGGTGGCGGCCATCGCGGCGCTCGACGGCCCGCAGGACTGCGTGAAGGAAATCGTCGCCGAATACCAGGTGCGCCGCGATGTCTTGCACAAGGGCCTGGCCGAGGCCGGCTGGGTCACCACCAAGCCGAAGGCATCAATGTACATCTGGGCCAGGATTCCCGAACCGTACGCCAAGATGGGCTCGCTGGAATTCGCCAAGAAGCTCCTCGCCGAGGCCAAGGTCTCGGTCTCGCCGGGCATCGGTTTCGGCGACTACGGCGACGACCATGTGCGCTTTGCGCTGATCGAGAACGCCGAGCGCATCCGCCAGGCCGTGCGCGGCATCAAGGACATGTTCCGCAAGGACGGCCTGCTCAAGAGCGCGGCATGATCGCGCCTGGGCCTGCTGCCCTGGAAGGCCATGGCGTCCGGCTGGAGCCGATGAGCGAGAGCCATGCGGAAAGCCTCGCGCAAGCCGCGTCCGACGGCAAGCTCTGGGAGCTGTTCTTCACCACCGTGCCGGAGCCGGCGCAGACGGCCGCCTACATCCGCACCGCGCTGGACGGCCAGGCCGCGGGCCACATGCTGCCGTGGGTGGTGCGGGACCTGACCAGCGGCGACATCGTCGGCAGCACGCGCTACCACGACATCATCGCCCAAGCCGACCGCGTCGAAATCGGCTACACCTGGTACGCGCAGCGTTGCCAGCGCACGCACGTGAACACCGCCTGCAAGCTGTTGTTGCTCGGCCACGGCTTCGACGCACTGGGCTGCAAAGTCATCGGGCTCCGGACCGACAATTTCAATTTCCGCTCGCAACGCGCCATCGAGGCCCTGGGTGCGAAGAAGGACGGCGTGATCCGGCACCATTGGCCGCGCCGCGACGGCACCATCCGCGATACCGTGATGTACAGCATCCTCGCCGGCGAATGGCCGGACGTGAAGCGGCACCTTGAATTGCGCTTGAAGAGAAACGAGAAATGACCCCCATCCGCGTCGGCCTGTTGGGCCTGGGCACTGTCGGCTCCGGCACGGTGCAGGTGTTGAAGCGCAATCGCGAGGAGATCGCGCGTCGCGCCGGCCGCGAGATCCTCATCACCAAGGCCACCGCGCGCAACCTGGCCAAGCCGCGCGATTTCGACCTCGACGGCATCGAACTGGTGGCTGACGCCGAACAATTGGTGTC
Source organism: Betaproteobacteria bacterium (assembly GCA_016790765.1). Classification (GTDB taxonomy): domain Bacteria; phylum Pseudomonadota; class Gammaproteobacteria; order Burkholderiales; family Usitatibacteraceae; genus UKL13-2. The sequence continues at coordinate 4,836 of JAEUMZ010000041.1, read as the reverse complement.
CGACCCCAATATCGACATCGTCTGCGAATTGATCGGCGGCGACACCACCACCAAGGACCTGGTGCTGTCCGCCATCGCCCAGGGCAAGCACGTGGTGACCGCCAACAAGGCGCTGCTGGCCAAGCACGGCACGGAGATCTTTGCCGCCGCGCTGAAGGCCCGGGTGATTGTCGCGTTCGAGGCCGCGGTGGCCGGCGGCGTGCCGATCATCAAGACGCTGCGCGAGGGCCTCACCGCGAATCGCATCGAATGGATCGCCGGCATCATCAACGGCACGTCCAATTACATCCTTTCCGAAATGCGCTCGCGCGGCGCGAGTTTCGACACGGTGCTTGCGGAAGCCCAAGCCAAGGGCTATGCCGAGGCCGACCCGACCTTCGACATCGAGGGCATCGACGCGGCACACAAGCTCACGCTGCTTTCCGCCATTGCCTTCGGCATCCCGGTGCAGTTCGACAAGGCCTACACCGAGGGCATCTCGAAGCTCACGGACAAGGACATCAAGTACGCCGAGCAACTGGGCTACCGCATCAAGCTGCTGGGCATCACGCGCAACACCGGGCACGGCATCGAATTGCGCGTGCACCCCACGCTCATCCCCGCCAAGCGCCTGATCGCCAACGTCGAAGGCGTGATGAACGCCATCCTCGTCAAGGGCGATGCGGTCGGCGCCACGCTCTACTACGGCCGCGGGGCGGGGTCGGAGGCCACGGCCAGCGCCGTGGTGGCGGACCTGGTGGATGTCACGCGCATGCTCACGGCGGACCCCGAGCATCGCGTGCCGCACCTCGCGTTCCAGCCGGACCAGTTGCGCGACACGCCCATCCTGCCCATCAATGAAGTGGAAACCGCGTACTACCTGCGCCTGTCCGCCTACGACAAGCCCGGCGTGATGGCGGATGTCACCCGCGTGCTGGCCGACCTGGACATCTCCATCGACGCCATCCTGCAAAAGGAAGCCGAGGAGGGCGAGGACATCGTGGACGTGATCATCCTTACGCACCGCGCGATCGAGAAGCGGGTGGATGCGGCGATTGCACGGATCGAGAAGCTCCCGACCATTGCGGGGAAGGTGGTGCGCGTGCGGCTTGAGGAACTGAGTTAGCCGCGCGACGTGATTCAGCGCTACGCTTCCCATTCACCGTCATTCCCGCGCAGGCGGGAATCCAGAGGCGTTTCGCCGAAAGACGCTGGATTCCCGCCTGCGCGGGAATGACGGCTGTTGATTGGGGCCCGGTCCATGCGCCTCAACCAGGTTACCGTCACCGTCCGCGACATCGAATCCGCCGTCGCGTTCTACCAGTCGCTCGGCCTGCAGCTCATCGTGTTGTCGCCGCACTACGCGCGCTTCGAATGCCCTGAGGGCGGCAGCACGTTTTCCATCCACCTCGCGGAGCTTGGCCAACCCATCGCCGCGTCCACCGTGGTTTACTTCGAGTCTGACCGGCTGGATGCGTGGTGCGGTGGGCTGTCCGCAAAGGGCGTAATCTTCGACAGTCCTCCCGCCGACCAGCGCTGGCTGTGGCGAGAGGCGCGCTTGCGCGATCCGTCCGGGAATGAGATTTGCTTGTATTCGGCAGGGAAAAATCGCCTGCATCCCCCCTGGCGACTGAAGGACACTGACGCATGACCATGCAGTACATTTCCACCCGCGGCAATGCCAACGACGCGCCGCGCGCGTTTTGCGACATCGTGCTCGAAGGCCTGGCGCCCGACGGCGGCCTGTACGTGCCGCAGGCGGTGCCGGTCCTCACCGAAGCGGAACTCGAGGCACTGCGGCCGCTGCATTACCCGGACCTCGCCTTCGCGATCATCTCGCGCTTCGCCCCCGACATTGCGGCCGAGGATTTGAAAGGCCTCATCGACCGCGCCTACACGGCCGAGGCATTCGGCACGGCGGACATCACGCCGCTGGTGCCGCTGGAGCCGGGCCTGTCGATCCTCAAGCTCTCCAACGGCCCCACGCTGGCGTTCAAGGACATCGCCATGCGTTTCCTCGGCGAGCTGTTTCCCTACTTGCTGGAGCGTGCGGACACCGAGATGAACATCCTCGGCGCCACCTCCGGCGACACCGGCTCCTCCGCCGAGTACGCCCTGCGTGGCAAGCCGCGGGTGCGTGTGTTCATGCTTTCGCCGCTGGGCAAGATGAGCCCTTTCCAGGCCGCGCAAATGTACGGCTTGCAGGAGGCCAACATCGTGAACCTGGCCGTGAGGGGCGTGTTCGACGACTGCCAGGACGTGGTCAAGGCGGTGGCCAGCGACCTCGAGTTCAAGCGCGAGTACAGGATTGGCGCGGTGAACTCGATCAACTGGGCGCGCATCGTGGCGCAGGTGGTGTACTACTTCAAGGGCTATTTCGCGGCCACCCGGGACAATGGCGAGAAGGTCTCCTTCGCGGTGCCTTCCGGCAACTTCGGCAACGTGCTGGCCGGCCACATCGCGCGCATGATGGGCCTGCCGATTCGCAAGCTCGTCGTGGCCACCAACGAAAACGACGTGCTCGACGAGTTTTTCCGCACCGGCAAGTACCGCCCGCGCGGATCGGCCGAAACGCACCAGACCTCCAGCCCGTCGATGGACATCTCGAAAGCCTCCAACTTCGAGCGCTTCCTGTTCGACCTCGTCTGGCGCGACCCGGCCATGGTGCGCGAACTGATGCGCAAGGTGGGCGAGGAGGGTGGCTTCGACCTCTCAACCTGCGCCGACGTGTGGTCGCGCATGCCGGCCTTCGGCTTTGCCTCCGGCCGCAGCACGCATGCCGATCGCGTGGCGACCATTCGCGAGACCGAGGAGCGCCACGGCGTGGAGATCGACCCGCACACCGCCGATGGCCTCAAGGTGGCGGCCGCCTTTCGCGAGCCCGGCGTTCCGATGGTTTGCCTGGAAACGGCGCTGCCCGCCAAGTTCGAGGCCACGATGGTCGAGGCCCTGGGCAGGAAGCCCCTACGCCCGCGCGGGTGCGAGAACATCGAGTCGCTTCCCCAGCGCGTGATCGAAATCGATGCCGATCCGGCAACGGTGCAGCAGGTAATCCGCGAGACGGTGGGGCGCGCGCAAGCCTGATTTGTCGCGGCACTGCGGCGCGCACGGCGCGTCCCAGTTCAGCCGATGTCGGCCGGGTCGATGCCGAGAAAATTCGCCGCTTCCACCGCGCTTTGCGTGGTCAGCATGAACGCGCCGCGGTTGTTGGCCGTGTTCTCGAAGATCTTGGATTCCTGGTGAATGGGCGCGTGCGACAACGAGGCCACGTGCGTGCCCTGTGGAAGCACGGCGGCAAGGTACTCCGCCGCAACGAAGCGATCGGCAACGCCAAACCCGCTCTCCAGCATCCGGCCGTCCAGCAACACCTTGGAGCACCCGTGCTGCCGGCAGGCGTCGGCAATGCGGTCCAGCCCGGCCTTGGCATCCGCCATGGAGAACGTGCCGCGCACGATGCCCGCGATGAACGTGGGGTGGACGACAATTTCAACCTGCATCGTGGACGACCGCTGCCATGGAGATGTGGAGATGATTGACGATCGTTCAACATTGCGCAACGGGGACTTTCCCCTAGCGCACACGGTGCACGCGGATGCGGCGAGGAAATGTGTCAGCCGGAAACAATCTGCATGCCACGGTCGCGGGTTCCGCTGCGAACTCGACCGCGTGTGCCGGGTCGTACGCACTTGGCAACCCGCCATGACCGAAACGAGGAAGACCTGATGACTTCGCGCTGCATCCCCGCCTTGATGTGCATGGCCCTGCTGGCCGGCGCCCTTGATACACACGCGCAATCCGGTCCGCGCGGCGGCCGTGGAGGCCCTGGCGGGCCGGGCGGTGAAGGCCGCGGCAATGCGCAACAGGCACCACGCGGGGACGCCCGCCCTCAAGCTGCGCCGGTCACCGACCCGATGGCCGCGCTGGAGCGCGAACTGCCGTCGCTGCGACTGGACTTGAAACTCGCCAGCGACCAGACGGCACTGTTCGACAGTTTTTCGCGCAGCGTGCGCGACGCCGCCGAGGCCGCCCGCGCCCGCGTGAAGCGCCTGCATGCCTTCAATTTCGATGACACCAGCACCGTCAGCGCCGCATCGATCGTGCAAACCGTGACCGAAGCCGACGTGGCCCGTGCCGAAGCCATGCGCGCCACCGGGGAACGGATGGATGTGCTCTACGCGACGTTCAACCCTGACCAACGGCGGCTGTTTGATCGCAGGATCATGCAGTCCCAGCGGGAGCCGTTGGGGAATTCGTGAGGGTGCCGTGACGTGTGCGGGCATGGCACGTCAGTTGGAGGCTGATCGCTGACGCCCTGCAACAATGCAAGCAAGAGGTCCCCGCCTTCGCGGGGACCTCTAACTTCTTGCATTTCGTCCCGAATCGCATTCGTCACCTGGCAGTGTGGTCCACCAGTTCTCGTTCCGGGACGAACACACCGCAGCGGCAGGGATGTTTCAATCACAAACCCAAGCACCGGCGCGCCGTTCCAGCCAAAACCACCCCAAGCCCCGCACCCCGCCTAGACTTTGGCCTCTGCGTGCTCTGCAAACACGCGCAGGAACGCCTCTCCATATCGCTCCAGCTTCTTCTCCCCAACACCACTGATGCCGCGCAGGTCCTCGAGCGAGGACGGGCGTGCGGCGAGCATCGCTTGCAAGGTGGCGTCGTGGAAGATCACGTAGGGTGGCACGCCCTGTTCGCGCGCGAGCGACAGCCGTGTTTCGCGCAGCGCCTGCCACAGCCCATCGTCTTGTTGCGGAATCGCATTCCGTTCCCGGCTGCGCACGGCCGAATCCCGCCGCTTGGCCTTTGAGCGCTGCGTCGCCTCGCGCAACGTCACCGTCACCTCGCCCTTCA